>JBFHRE010000043.1:0-18822 GCA_041591895.1 Acidimicrobiia bacterium | reverse complement strand
CAAGCTGATCACGTCGTTCCTGGTGGACAAGGGAACCCCCGGTTTCGAGGTCAAGCCGGGATACCGGTCTGTGTCGCACCACGGATACAACAACTCGATCCTGGAATTCGACGACTGCCGGGTGCCGGTCAGCCAGATACTGGGCGAGGAGCATCGTGGATTCGATGTCGCCAACGAGTGGCTTGGAGCCACCCGGCTTCAGGTGGCCGCCACTTGCCTGGGACGTGCCGACCGGGCGATCGAGATCGCCACCGAATGGGCCGCCAACCGCCGCCAGTTCGGTCAGCAGATTGGGAAGTTCCAGGGGGTGTCGTTCAAGCTGGCGGACATGGCGACCCGGCTCGCCGCCGCCGAACTCCTGACCTACCGGGCAGCCTGGAAGGCGGATCAGGGAACCATGACCGACACCGACGCCGCCATGGCCAAACTGGTCGCCTCGGAGATGCTGGCGTTCGTCACCGACGAGGCGATCCAGATCCTGGGTGGCATGGGGCTGATGGACGAATTGCCGCTCGAACGGATGTGGCGGGATGCCCGGGTCGAACGGATCTGGGACGGAACGTCGGAGATCCAGCGTCACATCATCTCCCGGGCGATGCTCCGACCACACGGCGGATGACCATGAACCTCGACCGGCTGCTCTCACCCGCGACGGTCGCCCTCGTCGGGGGCGACCCGGCGGTGGCCGCCGCCGGCCAGAACCGGATTCTCGGCTTCGAGGGTGAGGTATGGCTGGTGAACCCGGGCGGACGAACGGTGGACGGAGCCGTCACGTTCGGCTCGGTCGCCGACCTCCCGGGACCGCCCGATGCCGCTCTGGTGGCGGTGGGCAGGGACCGGGTGCCGGCGGTCGTGAAGGAACTGGCCGATCTGGGAGCCGGAGGGGTGGTCGTCTACACGGCCGGGTTCGCCGAGGCCGACGAGCGGGGACGATCGCTCCAGGAGGAGGTGCTTTCGGCGGCCGGAACCATGCCTGTGATCGGACCGAACTGCCACGGGT
Source organism: Acidimicrobiia bacterium (assembly GCA_041591895.1). GTDB lineage: Bacteria > Actinomycetota > Acidimicrobiia > Spongiisociales > ZC4RG35 > JBFHRE01. The sequence continues at coordinate 17,822 of JBFHRE010000043.1, read as the reverse complement.
TCCTCAACGCCCTCACCGGGGCGGCGTTGTGGCCCGATGTCCAGGGCTGCCACCGGGTCGATCGAGGCGTGGCGATCGTCACCCAGTCCGGCAACCTCGCCATCAATCTGACCATGCAGCAGAGGGCGCTACCGGAGGCCATGGTGGTCACGCTCGGCAACCAGGCTGCCGTGACGGTCGAAGACGTCGTCGAATGGCTGCTGTCCGAACCCCGGGTCACGGCGATCGGCCTGCACATCGAGGGCCTTCGCGATCCGATGCGACTCGGCGGGTTGGTGTCGCGAACCGACAAGCCCGTCATCGCTCTCAAATCCGGGCGCACTGACCAAGGAGCCGCGATCGCCCGCACCCACACGGCCTCGATGGCCGGAGCATCCTCCGCCTACGACGCTCTGTTCGCCCGCTACGGGGTGTCTCAGGTCGAGACCGTCCCCGAACTGCTCTCAACCCTCGCAGTCCTTCATCACCATGGCCGGTTGCCAGGACCGAGCCTGGTGTCGATGTCGTGTTCGGGCGGCGAGGCCGGCTTGGTGGCCGATCGCTCGATGCACCACGACGTGCGCTTCCCGGACTTCCCTCCCGACGTGGCCGAGAGACTGGACACGATCCTCGACGGGAAAGTGGCCATCACCAATCCCTTCGACTACCACACGTTCATCTGGGGCGACCGGCAACGGATGACGGCCTGCTTCACCGAGGCGCTGGCATCCCCGATCGATGCCGGGATGCTGATTCTCGACTTCCCTGCGCCAGGCCTCGATGATCGGGGGTGGTGGCCCACGCTCGAGTCGTGGATAGATGCAGCGCAAGCGACCTCGCGACCGACCCTGGTCGCCTCGACATTGCCCGAGAATCTGCCGGTCAGGGTGGCGGACCGCCTTGGACAGGCGGGCATTCCCGTCGCCGGCGGGATCGACGAGGCGCTGGCGGCCCTGGCGGCCGCCGCCCTCCCGAGGGCGAAAGGTGCAGGCCACAGCGCGGCTCCCCCGTTCACAGGAACCCGACGCCGGCTCGACGACCTCGAAGCGCGGGCTCGTCTGGCAGAGCGGATCACGGTCCCCGCTCACCGACCGTCTCCCATCGCTGATGCAGCCCGGGTCGCGGATGCACTCGGCTACCCCGTGGCGGTCAAGGCAATGGGGCTCGACCACAAGTCCGAACTCGGCGGAGTGAGTGTCGGCCTCCGGTCGCCGGATGAGGTCGATAAGGCAGCAACGGGGATGGCTTCGCTCGGGACGACCGTCTTGATCGAGCGACAGATCACCGGGATCGAGGCCGAACTGGTGGTGGCGGTCCGCCGCGAGCCGCCCGTAGGCTGGCTGGTGACCCTGGGCGCCGGCGGGGTGCTGGTCGAGGTGCTCGACGACGTCGCCGTCGGGCTGGCGCCCCTCTCCAAGGAGGATGTGATGTCGATGCTGGATGGCCTCCGGATCTCGAGGCTGCTCGACGGCCATCGTGGCCGGATCGCGGTCGATCGGAGCGTGGTGGCGGCGGGCGTGGTTGGGATCGTCGAGGCAGCGCTGTCCCACGACGACACCGTCGAGCTCGAGGTAAATCCGCTGGCCGTGACAACCGACGGAGCCTGGGCCTTGGACGTGACATGGATGGTCGAACGATGAGCGGGTTCCACGTCGAAATCGACGGTCCTGTCCTCACCCTCACGATCGACCGGGGCAAGGCCAACGCCATCGACGCTCCAACGTCGCGAGAGATGGGTTCGGTGTTCGAGTCGTTTCGGGACGACCCGGCGCTGCGAGTGGCGATCATCACGGGGTCGGGCGAGCGTTTCTTCTCGGCGGGCTGGGACCTGGGGGCGGCGGTAGATGGGGAGGATTACGAATCGGACTACGGCGCGGGAGGGTTCGGCGGGTTCCCGGAGTTACCCGGCCTGAACAAGCCGGTGATCGCAGCGGTGAACGGAATGGCGGTGGGCGGCGGCTTCGAGATGGCGATGAACGCCCACCTGGTGGTGGCGGCCGAGCGGGCCGAGTTCCTGCTCCCGGAAACGGCTGTGGGGATCATCCCCGATGTCGGAACTGTGGTGCTGCCCAGACGGCTCCCCTATCAGCTGGCAATGGAGATGCTCTTGCTCGGGAAGCGGATGTCGGCCCACGAGGCGCACGTCCATGGCCTCGTCAACCGGGTGGTACCTGCCCACGAGTTGATGGAGACAGCCCGGACCCTGGCAAACGAAGTGGTATCGAAGGCCCCGCTGGCGGTTGCTGCCATCCTCGACCTGGTGAATCGATTCGATGGGCTGAACAAGGCACAGGCATATGAGCTGATGCGCTCGGGCACCGTGGATTCGTATGAGCGGATGCTGACGTCGGAGGACGCCGTCGAAGGACCACTCGCCTTCACCGAGAAACGGCCACCCAGGTGGAGGGGCCGGTGATCCGGCCCTATCGGGTGACCCCGGGGTCGGACTGGATCGACTACAACGGCCATCTCACCGAATGGGCCTACGCCCGGGTGTTCGCCGACGGGATCGACCACGCCCTGGTGGAGTTGGGCTTCGGGCCCGAGTACCGGGACACCGAACGGGGGACGTTCTACACGGTCGAGACGCATCTTCGTTTCCTGCGCGAGATCCCACCCGGAGTCGACCTGCTGGCCCAGACGACTGTCGTGGGAGTCGATCCCAAACGGCTCCATTTCGCCGAGGTCCTCACGCCCGACGGCCACGACTGGGAGGCCGCAACGTTCGAGTCGCTGCTCCTTCACGTTGACACCGACACCACCCGGGTCAAGCCGATGCCGGACTGGTTTCTCGACCGGGCCGGCGCGGAGCGGGTCGACGCTCCCGACTGGCTCGGCCGCTCGATCCGCGGGGTGTGAACAGCGAGGGGCGGGTGATTCACCCGCCCCTCGCTGCATTACGCCGGCTCAGCCTCAGCTCAGCCAGGCGCTCCAAACGTCCTCGTGGGCTGCCACCCAGTCGGCCGCCACCTTGGCCGGATCCTCGCCGTCGATCTCCATCGGCGGAAGCATCTCCAGCTGATCATCGGTCGTGATCGTGAACTTCTGCAAGAAGGAGAACACGTCCGGCGCCTTCTCCTCGAGCATTGCCGAGGCGGCCTTGAACAGCACGTCCTCCGGATAGTCACAGTCCACCCCACCGTCACCGGCGGCGGCCGAGGCCCCGCACTCGTCGTTGTACGCGGGCAACGCCACGTTGACCAGGTTGTACTTGGCGACCGCCGCAGTCGGGGTCCACCAGTACATCACGATCGGCTCGCCGGCGGACGCCCGGGCGTCGAGCTCGGCCACGGTGGCCGGTTCGGAGCCCGAGAACACCACCTGAAGCGGGAGCCCGAGGTTGGAGATGATCTGCTCGTCGTACTGGGAGTACGACGGGTCGGTTCCGAGGAAGCGACCCATGTCACCGGTCTCGGCGGTTGCAAAAAGCTGCGCCAGGTCGGGATTCTGGAATCCCTCCCAGGTGGCGAGCTCGGGGTGCTCGTCGATGACGTACTGGGGCACAAACCAACCGATCTTCCCGACGGCACCGAGCTCACCCATGTTCACCACCGTGCCATCGTCGAAGTAGGCGGTCTCGGCATCGGTCACGCCCGACGGCCAGATCTCGAGAACGGCGTCGAGGGTCCCGTCGGCCATGCCGGTGAACATGGCGTCGTTCTCGTTGACGTCGCGCAGTTCCACCGGATAGCCGAGGTTCTCCTCGATGATGATCTTGGCGACCTCGGCATTCAGCCGGGAAGCCGACCAGGGGTTGACGATCAGCGAAATCGTCGGCTTGCTGGGGTCGGGTCCGCCGGCCGGCTCCGGCTCGGCGTCTCCGCCTCCGCAGGCGGCGAGCACCAGGCCCGCCACGACAAGCGCAAGCATCGTTCGTTTCATGGTTCTAGCTCCTCCTGGGTCCGTCCGACGCTCGCACGGACCTCGAAGCTACATTACGCGGGTGGCAGCGAATACGTCCATCACCGTCCGCAACGTGTGGAAGGTCTTCGGAACCAAACCGACCGAGGCCATCCAGCAAGCCTCTGAGGGCGCCACCCGTTCCCAGATCCTCAAGGACACCGGGTGTACCGTCGGCGTTCGGGACGTCTCGTTCGACGTGAAGAAGGGCGAGACGTTCGTGGTCATGGGCCTGTCCGGCTCCGGCAAATCGACCCTGATTCGAGGCATCTCGCGCTTGAGCGACATCACCCAGGGCACGGTGCTGATCGACGACGAGGACGTCACCGCCATGGACGACGCCGCCATGCGCGACCTCCGGCGCCGCAAGCTCTCGATGGTGTTCCAGCATTTCGGTCTGTTCCCCCACCGCCGGGTGATCGACAATGCGGCGTACGGGCTCGAGGTACAGGGAATGCCCAAGAACAAGCGTCACCGGCGCGCACTCGAAGTGCTCGAGATCGTCGGCCTCCACGGGTTCGAGTACCACTTCCCCCAGCAACTCTCCGGTGGAATGCAGCAGCGGGTGGGGTTGGCGAGAGCGCTGGCCGTCGACCCTGAGATCATGTTCTTCGACGAACCGTTCTCGGCTCTCGACCCCCTGATCCGCCGAGACATGCAGGACGAGTTGATCCGGCTCCAGAAGGAGATGCAGCGGACGATCGTGTTCATCACTCACGATTTCGCCGAGGCGATCAAGCTGGGAGATCGCATCGCGATCATGAAGGACGGCGCCTTCGACCAGGTGGGGACCGCGGCCGAACTCATCACCAAGCCGGCCACCGATTACGTGCGGGAGTTCACGAAGGACATCCCCAAGGTCAAGGTGCTCACTGCCGCCGATGTCATGCACGACATCGCCGAGCCCGGATGGCGCACCGTCACATCGTCCGACCTGATCGAAACGCTGGTGCCGCTCCTGCTCGACGATCCCCGACCGCTGACGGTGATCGACGAGTCTGGCCAAGAGGTGGGGTCGGTCGACCGGGCGGCGGTTTCCGGCATGCTGGGAGTGGAGGCGTGACCGCCGCCGGTCGGGCAGTGGCGATCCCGGGTGAAGCCCGGCTCCGCAACTGGCTGTCGCTGCTCGCCCTCATCATCGGCGCCACACTCCTCCAACTCCTGTTCCGCTCCTTTGAGCGATTCCCACCGTTCCTCGACACCTTCTTCGAGGCGCCGATCGACACCGCCGGCAACTGGATGCGGGCCAACCGCCGCACTCACTGGCTCTTCACCGGCTTCTTCACCCCGCTCAGCGGGACCATCGACGCCGTCATCACCGCTTTCGAATCGGCACTCCTCTGGCTGCCGTGGTTCGCGCTCATCGCCTTGGTGTTCTACGTCCCGTTCCGCGTGCGGATGTGGCGGCAGGGACTGGTGGCGGCGGCGGTTCTGACCTACACCGGCCTCATCGGACTGTGGAACGAGACCATCGAAACCCTGGCGCTCATGTCTGCCACCGTGCTGCTGGCTGCACTGATCGGAATCCCGCTCGGCACCTGGGCCGCGATGCGTCCCCGGGTCGAGGCGATCCTCCGGCCGTTTCTGGACGCCATGCAGACCATCCCGGCGTTTGTCTACTTCCTCCCGTTGTTCATCCTGCTCGGGGTCGGAAACGTGCCAGGACTCGCCGCCACGCTGATCTATGCGCTCCCGCCGGTCGTGCGGCTGACGACCCTCGGGATCAAGCAGGTTCCGGCGCAAGCGGTGGAAGCGTCCCGGATGTACGGGAGCAGCACCCGGCAGACCCTCTTCAAGGTGCAACTGCCGATGGCGCTCTCGAGCATCCTCACCGGCCTGAGCCAGACGATCATGATGGCCCTCGGGATCGTCGTTCTGGCCACACTCATCAGCGCCGGCGGACTCGGCGGTCCCGTGCTCCAGACCCTCCAGCAACGTCGCACCGGAAGGGGCATCGCCGCCGGTCTGGCAATCGTGGCGGTGGCCATGGTGCTCGACCGGGTGTGGCGAGCGCTGGCGGTGACCGACCCTTCCCGGCGGGTCAAGAGACGCCAGTCACGAATCGTGTTGGCGGTGATCGCCGGCGGCGCCATCGCCGGGAGACTGATCGGAGCCGGGCGATTCCCGGAAGTGTGGGACTGGACCCTGTTCGACCCGATCGACCGGATCGTCACCTGGGCCCGAGACAACCTGCGCTTCGTGACCCGACCCTTCAACGATTTCATCGTCGCCAACGTCTATCTCCCGCTCCGGGACGGGCTGACGGAGGCCGTGGCATGGCCGGTGATCGTGTTCGTGGCGGGGTGGATCGCCTGGCGGGTCAAAGGGTGGGGACTGGCCGCCTTCACGATGGTGTCGATCGTCGTCATCGGCGCGCTCGGCCGCTCGACCTCGCCCACGGTCGACAAGGACATGTGGGCGCTGTCGATCGACACCCTGGTCCAGGTGCTGATTGCGACAGTGCTCACGGTCGCCGTGGCGATCCCGCTCGGGATCGTCATCGGACGCCGACCCAGATTGGAGGCGATCGCAGGGCCGTTCCTCGACGCCCTCCAGACGATCCCTTCGCTCGTCTACATCATCCCGGCGGTGATCTTGTTCACCGTGGGCGTCGTGCCGGGAATCATCGCCACGGTGCTGTACGCGATGGTGCCCGGGGTACGCATCACGGCGCTGGCGATGAGGGAAGTTCCGGAAGAGAGCATCGAGGCATCACGTACCTACGGAGCAACCCCCCGCCAGACGATGTACGGAGTGAGGATCCCTCTTGCCGCCCCCACCATCATGGCCGCGATCAACCAGGTGATCATGATGGTGCTGGCGATGGTCATCATCACCGGACTGGTGGGGGGTGGGGCACTCGGGTTCGAGACCGTCCGGTCCCTCACCCGGAGCCTGTTCGGGTGGGGCATCGAGGTTGGATTGGTGCTGGCGCTGATGGCCATGATCCTCGACCGGATCACCGAGGCGATCGGGCAGAAGCTCCAGCCTCCAGCCAATCCCGCCTGAGGCGGGTATCGGCCCGGTCGCGGCTGTGCGACAATCCCGGTTCACATGAGCGAGGCGTACGCAGGAGAGATCAACTCGAAGGCCGCCTTCGACCTGCTCGAGGCCGACCCGGAGGCGATCCTGGTTGACTGCCGAACCCGGGCCGAGTGGACGTATGTCGGCGTGCCCGTAGTGGACCGGGTGGTGTTCGCCGAGTGGACTCGCTACCCCGACGGTTCCCACAATCAGGACTTCCTGGCTGAATTGGCGGACAACGGAGTCACCCCGGATCACACCGTCTTGTTCTTGTGCCGGTCGGGTCAGCGGTCGCTCGCCGCCGCCCGGGCCGCCACCGCCGCCGGCTACCGGCGGGCGTTCAACGTGTCCGACGGGTTCGAAGGCCCGCTCGATGCCACCGGCCGCCGCACCATCGGCGGATGGAAGACCAACGGCCTTCCGTGGAGACAGTCATGACCGGGGACTGGAGACCGGACACCATCGCCGCTCGGGGCGGCCTCACCCGAACCGGATTCGAGGAGACCTCGGAGGCCCTGTTCCTCACCTCGGGCTATGTCTACGGTTCGGCGGCCGAAGCGGAGGCTGCGTTCGCCGGCGAATCCGACCGGTATATCTACAGCCGCTATGGCAACCCGACGATCTCGATGTTCGAGGAGCGCTTCCGGCTGCTCGAAGGAGCAGATGCCGCCTTCGCCACCGCGTCGGGCATGGCGGCTGTGTTCTACTCGCTGCTCGCATCGCTCCGAGCCGGCGATCGGGTGGTGGCAGCCCGGGGCCTGTTCGGATCGTGTTTCACCATCCTCGACGAGATCTTGCCCCGCTTCGGCATCACCACCGACTTCGTCCACGGTCCCGACCTGTCGCAATGGGAAATCCAGCTCTCCCGACCGGCCAAGGCGGTCTTCTTCGAATCTCCGTCGAACCCGATGCAGGAACTGATCGACATCCAGGCCGTGAGCGACCTTGCCCACGCCGCTGGTGCCACCGTCATCGTCGACAACGTGTTCGCCACTCCGGTGCTGCAACGGCCGCTCGAGTTCGGGGCCGACGTCACGGTGTACTCGACCACCAAGCACGTCGACGGCCATGGCCGCACCCTGGGCGGGGTGATCTGTGGGAGCCGGAAGTTCATCGACGAGCAGGTCCAGCCTCTCATGCGCCACACGGGTCCGTCCATGAGCCCGTTCAACGCCTGGGTGCTGGTCAAGAGTCTCGAGTCGCTCCGGCTCAGGGTCGAGCATCAGAGTGCGTCCGCCCTCCGGATCGCGGAGCACCTCGAAGCCCACGGACGGGTGACCGATGTCCGCTACCCCTCTCTCGCCTCGCATCCTCAGACCGAGCTTGCCCGGGCGCAGATGACGGCCGGCGGCACGGTGGTCACCTTCGCCGTCGACGGTGGCCGCGAGGAAGCTTTTCGGTTGATCGACGCCCTCCGACTGATCGACATCTCGAACAACCTCGGGGACGCCAAGAGCCTGGTCACCCATCCCGCCAGCACCACCCACCGCCGGCTGGGACCCGATGTGCGGGAGCAGATGGGGATCGGCGACGGGGTCATCCGGGTCTCGGTCGGACTGGAGGATCCTGAGGATCTGATCGAGGATCTGGACCGAGCGCTGGAGCAGCTGTGAGTAATACCTCGACCTGGGACTTCGTCATCGTCGGCGGCGGGTCGGCCGGCAGTGCGCTCGCCAACCGGCTGTCGGCCGATCCGTCCAACCGGGTCCTGGTCCTGGAGGCCGGGCGACCGGACTACAAGTGGGACGTCTTCATCCACATGCCCGCCGCCCTGGCGTTCCCGATCGGGAGCCGGTTCTATGACTGGAAGTACGAATCCGAGCCCGAGCCGTTCATGAACGGCCGCCGGGTGTATCACGCCCGGGGGAAGGTGCTGGGCGGATCGTCCAGCATCAACGGGATGATCTTCCAACGCGGCAACCCGATGGATTACGAGCGATGGGCCTCCGACCCTGGGATGGAGACCTGGGATTACGCCCACTGTCTCCCCTACTTCAAGCGCATGGAGACCTGCCTGGCCGGGGCCGACGACTGGCGCGGCGGCGAAGGACCGCTGGTCCTCGAGAGGGGAGCGGCCGAGAACCCGCTGTTCGGGGCGTTCCTGGAGGCGGCCGAGCAAGCTGGCTACCCGCGGACCAACGACGTGAACGGCTACCAGCAGGAAGGGTTCGCCCGCTTCGACCGCAACATCCATCGCGGCCGGCGTCTGTCCGCGGCCCGGGCCTATCTGCACCCGGTGATTGACCGGCCGAACCTCGAAGTCGTCACCCGGGCGATGGTCAACCGGATCCTCTTCGAAGGCAACCGGGCCACCGGAGTCGAATACTCGGTACGAGGCAGGGTCGAGCGGGTGACCGCGGGCGAAGTGGTCCTGTGCGGCGGGGCCTTCAACTCGCCCCAGCTCCTCCAGCTGTCCGGTGTCGGCAACGCCGACGAACTCCGGCCGCTCGGGGTCGAGATGGTGCACCATCTGCCCGGGGTCGGCGAGCACCTCCAGGACCATCTCGAGGTCTACATCCAGTACGCCTCCAAGCTTCCGGTGTCGATCCAACCCTGGATGGCGATGTGGCGGCGCCCGTTCGTCGGGCTCATGTGGCTGTTCCGGAAGGGTCCGGGGGCAACCAACCACTTCGAGGCAGGCGGATTCGTCCGGTCCAACGACGATGTCACCTATCCCAACCTGATGTTCCACTTTCTTCCGATCGCCATCCGCTACGACGGAACGTCTCCGACCGGCGGTCACGGCTACCAGGTTCACATCGGTCCGATGTACTCCGACGCTCGCGGGTCGGTGAAGATCACCTCGATCGATCCCCGGGCTCACCCCGCCCTGCGGTTCAACTATCTGTCAACCGACCAAGACCGCCGGGAATGGGTGGAGTCGATCCGGATCTCGCGCACCATCCTCAACCAGCCGGCCTTCGACCCGTACAACGGAGGCGAGATCTCTCCCGGTCCCAAGGTGGAGACCGACCAGGAGATCCTCGACTGGGTCGCCAAGGACGCGGAAACCGCCCTCCATCCGTCTTGTACCTGCCGGATGGGCACCGACGAGATGTCGGTGATCGACCCGCTCACGATGAAGGTCCACGGGATCGAGGGGGTGCGGGTCGTGGACGCCTCGGTGATGCCCTACGTCACCAACGGCAACATCTATGCCCCGGTGATGATGGTGGCCGAAAAAGCGGCGGATCTGATCCTGGGAAACACACCTCTGCCGCCTGAGAACGTGGAGTGGTACAAGCGCTGATCGGTGATCAGCGCAACCAGCCTCCGGCCGCCGGCCAGAAGTCGTCGATCGCGGTGGGGCACGGGAGACATTTCCTCCACCCCTATCGCTGGTAGCTGGTAGCCGGTAGCGGGCCTTCAGCCTCTCCGACGGCCTTCCCGCCGCTCCCGGCCGGCGGCGAGGGCCAGCGCATGGGCCTCGAGCCGCTCCTCGATCTCGGATCGTTCCGGCCGATCGCCGGGCACGTGCGCGTCGACCGCAGCCCTGACCGCCGCGATGTGGTCGGGGGTCGACCCGCAACAGGTCCCGATGATCTGGGCGCCCGAACGGATGGCGAGGTCGACGTAGTCGGCCATCCCCTCAGGTCCCACCGGGTATACGAGCCGATCGGTTTCGAACAGGGGGATCCCGCAGTTGGCCTTGGCGACCGGCACCGCGGTCGGGGCGCTGGCGATGATGTCGTAGACGGCGGCCACAGCGTCGCCGGGCCCGATCCCGCAGTTGGCTCCCACCGCAAGCGGGGCATCGGCGCGGCCGAGGAACCACTCGCCCACTGCGCCAGGGCTGATCCCCATCATCGTTCGACCGTTGGTGTCGAAGCTGAGCGTCGTGGCGAACGGGATGTCGAACGTCGCTGCGGCGTCGGCGGCGGCGTTCAACTCTTCCCAGGAGGAGATGGTCTCGATCCAGAGGACGTCGGCGCCGGCCTCGGCCAGGGCTTCGCACTGTTCGGCGAACACCGAGATTCCCTCGTCCTGGCTGAGCGGACCGAGCGGTTCGAACAGGTCGCCGGTCGGACCAACACTGCCGGCGACGATCACTTCCCGGTCGGAGGCATCGGCCACCTGACGGGCGATCGCAACGGCGGCGGCGTTCAATTCGCCGACCCGCTTCTGGAGCCCGTGGAGTGAGAGCCGGCGTCGGTTGCCGCCGAAGGTGTTGGTGAGGATGATGTCCGCTCCGGCGTCGACGAAGCCGGCGTGGACCTTGTGGATGAGATCGGCCTGCTCGAGGTTGAGCAACTCCGGACACCCGCCGCCTTCCAGCCCGAGCGAGAACAGCGTGGTGCCCATGGCCCCGTCGGCCACGAGGACCCTTCCGCTGTCGATCGCCCGCTGGAATGGGTTGCTAGCTGTCATGCCGTCCTCCGGTGCTGGGTTGTGAGACGGCTTCTCACACGAGAAAACCGCCGCAGCCATCGATTGGGCGTTGGGAGCCCTGCTCGATCGTTGGGCGGTTCATCACCGCCGCTTTAGCTGCATTTTTTGAGCGCCCGCAAGCTGTCGATCAAATCGGCGCTGAATCTGAGGTTACCGACGGAAGGTGGATGAGTAAAGGAGGCAACGCTGACGGTGTCCTCGACTCCACTGACAGCTGACTCGACATCGAGACTCTCTTGACAGGGAGTCTCTTCAACCACTACCTATTATCGCAAGATAGCTGTCCTTACAAGAGGCGATGTGACGCACACCGAAGAATCGGCTCAACCCCACCGGTCGGGAGTCGGCGCGCGAGCCGGCGAGTTGCGATTCCAGTTCGGTCCTGAGGCCGGCAGATACACGCTCCGACGCTTCATCTACGCAACGCTCGACTCGAAGGAGCGGACCTCAGCGGAGCCGTTCTGGACGACGCACTCTTGGACGGGGCCACCCGGGATGACACGACCCGCTGGCCGAACGGCTTCACGCCCTGACCCGGCAGGCGCCTCAGCGGGGAAAGCCGAGGGCTGACAAGGCGGAGCCGATTTCCTCCAGAATGACCGGATCGTCGATCGTCGCCGGCATCGACCATGGAACGCCGTCCGCAATCTGACGCATCGTGCCCCGCAGGATCTTGCCCGACCGGGTCTTGGGGAGGCGGTCGACCACCATGGCCGTCTTGAACGCCGCCACCGGCCCGATCAGGTCGCGGACCAGGCCGACCAACTCGGAAACGATCTCCTCGTCTGGTCGCTCGACGCCGGCTTTGAGGACCACGAAGCCCACCGGTAGCTGACCCTTGAGCTCGTCGGCGGCTCCAATCACGGCACACTCGGCCACATCCGGGTGTGACGCCAGCACCTCCTCCATCGCGCCGGTCGAGAGGCGGTGCCCGGCGACGTTGATGATGTCGTCGATCCGAGCCATGATCGCCACATACCCGTCTTGGTCCTTGAGGCCGGCGTCGCCTGTCAGGTAGTAGCCCGGGTACCGGCTCAGATACGAATCCACGTACCGGCGATCTGCATTCCACAGCGTCGGCAACGTGCCCGGTGGCAAGGGAAGCTTGACCACGATCGCTCCGATCTCGCCCGGCGCCTGCTCGTGGCCGTCCTCGTCCAGCACTCGAACGTCGTACCCTGGGACCGGTACGGTCGGCGATCCCGGCTTCACCGGCATCGGTTCGATTCCCAGCGGATTCGAAACCACCGGCCAGCCCGTCTCGGTCTGCCACCAGTGGTCGATGACCGGAATCCCAAGATGCGCCTCGGCCCACTCGAGGGTGGCAGGATCGCACCGCTCCCCCGCCAGGAACAAGGTCCGAAATCGGGACATGTCGTAGCGCCCGATGTGCGTTCCGTTCGGGTCGTCGCGCTTTATCGCCCGGAAAGCGGTAGGGGCGGTGAACATCACCGACACTCCGTGTTGCGATATCACCCTCCAGAATGCGCCCGGGTCTGGGGTTCCGACGGGCTTTCCCTCGTACAGCACAGTGGTGCAGCCGTGGATGAGGGGGGCATACACGATGTAGGAATGGCCGACGACCCAGCCGACATCCGAGGCCGCCCAGTAGGCCTCACCCGGTTCGACTCCGTAGAGGTTCTTCATGCTCCAGGCGAGCGCCACCGCGTGCCCGCCGTTGTCCCGCACCACTCCTTTGGGCTGGCCGGTCGTGCCCGATGTGTAAAGAATGTAGAGCGGGTCGGTGGCAGCTACGGGCACACAGTCGACCGGCTCGGCGCGGGACACGAGCTCGGCCCAGTCGAGATCGCGGCCCTCGACCATCTCCGCTGCGGCCTGTGGGCGCTGGAGGATCACCGTTGCCGTGGGCGGGTGCGAGGACATCTCGATCGCACCGTCCAGTAGAGGTTTGTATTCGACCACCCGCCCCGGTTCAATCCCGCAGGAGGCCGACAGGATCACCTTGGGGCGGGCATCGTCGATCCGGGTGGCGAGTTCCTTGGCCGCGAACCCGCCGAACACAACGGAATGGATCGCGCCGAGGCGGGCACAGGCCAGCATCGCCATGACCGCCTCCGGCACCATCGGCATGTAGACGATCACCCGATCGCCCTTCATCACGCCCAGCCCAGCGAGCGCACCTGCCACACGGGCCACCTCGTGGCGGAGCTCCCGGTAGGTGAAAGAGCGGATCGTTGCCGTTACGGGACTGTCGTAGATCAACGCAGCCTGGTCGGCCCTGCCCCCCTCGACATGTCGGTCGAGAGCGTTGTGACAGGTATTGAGAACGCCGTCGGGGAACCAGCGGTAGATCGGCGGGTTGGAATCGTCGAGGACCATCGTCGGCGGCTGTTCCCAATCGATCGCCCGAGCCGCCTCACCCCAGAACCCGGTCGGATCGTCGAGCGACTGCCGGTACACCTCGTGGTATCCCATGAGGCGAAATCTAGGGGATGTGACCTGAGCTAGCCCCGGCGCCGGCGGATCTCGTTCGATATGGCCGGGATCACCTCGTGGAGGTCGCCGATCACCGCATAATCCGCCTTGGTGACCATGTTGGCCTCTTTGTCGGTGTTCACCGCCAGGATTCGCTTCGAGGCCGCCGCCCCCACCCAATGCTGGATCGCACCGGAGATCCCGCATGCGATGTAGATCTCGGGAGCGATCTTGGTGCCGGTCTGACCCACCTGGTCGCTGTGCGGACGCCATCCGTTGTTGGTGACCACCCGGGAGCAGCCGACCTTGCCTCCCAACAGCCCGGCGAGTTCCTCCAGCACGGAGAAGCCTTCGGGTGAGCCGACGCCGCGTCCACCGCCGACCACTACGGAGGCGGTCGACAGCGTCACACCGGCCGCCTGCACAACCCGGTCGCGGACCAGCGTGCGGGAAACCTCGGGCTCCAGACCCGGCTCGAACGACGACGTGACGACGGCGACGGCCGACTCCACGGGCTCGACCGCGTGATGGGCGAACGTGATCATGCGAATCGCGGCGTCGACGGTCGTATCTTCCAGAAGCGACCCGCCCCAGCGCATCCGGGTGATCGTCCAGTCATCTGCCACTTTCAGACAGTTGGCGACGAAGGGCTGATCCATTCTGGCCGCGGCCTGGGCCATCACCTCGTTGCCGGTATCGGTTCCCACCGACACCACCACCGACGCTCCCAGCACGATCGCCGCCTGGGCGATGGTCTCCCCCCACGCCTCCGGCCCGTAGTCCGACAGCAGGTCGTGCGTCGCCAGGTGCCCCGGGCCGACGCCGTGCGCGCCGGCTGCTTCCGCCGCCTGCTCCGCACCGGCGCCGATGACCAGCGCCGCCACCGGCAAGCCGAGACGACCGGCCAGCTCGCGACCGGCGGTCAGCGCCTCCTTGCCGGCGATCGGGACCGAACCCCGATCGTGTTCGACGACCACCAGCAACATCACGCCACTCCGATCTCTTCGAGGAGATCGACGACGGCCGCAGCAGCATCGGCTCCGGCGCCGAGGATCACGGTCTCGGACACCTGCTCCGTCGGTCGGAACAGCTTCACCATGTGCTGGCCTCCTGCCACCGCGTTCGACTCGACCAAACCCACCTCGACCTTCTTCGAGTTCAGCCGGCCCTTGAGAGTGGGATAACGAGGGAGGTTGATGCCTTCTTTGACACCCAACACCGCCGGCAGCGGCACCCGGTAGACCTCGGCACCGGCGTCGGTGGGTCGGGTGGCGGTCACCTCGCCCTGCCCGATCTCGATGCGCTTGATCCCGTTCACCATCGGACGCCCGAGGGCGTACGCCACCCGAACGCCGACCTGATAGCCGCCGGAATCGGCCGACTCGTTGCCAAACAGGACGAGGTCGAAGGCTCTGCCCGATTCCTCGAGCGCCCCCACTGCGTCAACGATCGCCGCCGCGGTGCGTTGCGGATCCCAATCGGCACCGTCGGTCTGGACCAACGCCGCCTGCTCGACGCCGAGGCTCACCGCGTAACGCAGCTGCTCCTCGGCCTCCGCCGGGCCAACGGTCAACACCACAGCCGACCCGCCGACCCGTTCGACGATCTGGACTGCCTCCTCGACGGCACACTCCTCATGCGGGCTCATCGCGAAACCGAGATGGGCAGTGTCGACCGCCTGTCCATCGGGAGTGACGTTGATCCGAGCGCCCGGTGCCGGCACCCGCTTGATGCAGACCAGGATCCGCACTTCAGGCCTTCATCCGACTGTCGTCGGGATCGAAGAGCGGCTGCGAGCCGACCCGCGCCACGCTCACCGGATAGAGCTCGTTCATGTACATGACCCGCAGCTCCTTGCCCTCGACTGCGTGCTCGGGTGGGAGGTAGGCCATGAGCAGGTAGGCATCGAGTGACGGCGCAGCTCCGGCGGTGGTGACTCGGGAGATCCGGCCTTTGGCATCGAGAATCCGCTCCCCGTCCACGGTCAGGATCGGCTCGTTGCCGCCTGTCGGATATCGCTTGATGCCCGATGCGCTCTGGTGCGACTCCATCTTCAATGTGCAGAGGACCGCGGTCGGCTCGGCATTCCGGGCCTCGAGGTAGGCCTCCTTGCCGATGAAGTCGGCCGACTTCACCTTGGGGCGGGCGAGCCCGGCCTCGACCGGCGAGTACTCCGACTCGAGTTCTGCGCCCATGAGGCGATAGCCCTTCTCGATCCGTCCGGTGGTGCCGTACACGCCGATCCCGACCGGCCGCAGGTCGAACTCGCGACCCGCGTCCCAGAGGGCATCCCACACGTTGAGCCCGTACTCCATATTGGTGTAGAGCTCGAAGCCGAGGTCGCCGACGTAGGAGATCCGGAACGCCTGGACCGGAACCCCGGCGATCAGGAGGTCCCCCACCGACCCATAGGGCAGGCCCTCGTTGGTGACGTCGCCCTCTTCGACCACCTTCGACAGGACGTTGCGGGCGTCCGGACCCCAGAGGCCGATGGTGGTGAGCGCCGAGCTGCGGTTCTCGAACTGCACCGTGCCATCGCCGGGGAGGTTGCGACGGAACCAATACTCGTCGCGGCCGCCGTCGAAGGCTCCGGTCACGACCCGATAGCGATCCTCGGCCAGCCTCATGATCGTGAGGTCGGACCGGAACCCGCCACCCTCGGTGAGGACCGGGGTGTAGATCGAGCGCCCGACGGCGACGTCGCAGTTGTTGACCGTCATCTTCTGGATGTAGTCGACCACGCCCGGACCCGACACTTCGTAGATCTGGAAGGCGGTCAGGTCCACCATGCCGACCTTGTCGCGCAGATGGAGGTGCTCGGCGTTGATGATCGGCGACCACCAGCGGCGGTCCCATTCGTGCGGCCGATCTTCGACTCCGTACCGCTCGACCAGGTCGGCGTTCGAGGTGTACCACTGGGGCCGCTCCCAGCCCCGGGCGTCGTAGTACACCGCTCCCAGCGCTTCCTCGCGGGCGTAGTACGGCGAACGCTTGAGACCGCGCCTACTGCCCCACTGTTCCCGGGGATGGACGATGCCGTAGGTCTTGTTGAAGTGCTCGGCACAGCGGGCTTCGATGTGGGCCTCGGTGCGCTCATGGGCGTAGAGCCGGGCGATGTCGGACCCGTGCGGGTCACACATGTGCGGGTAGCCGTAGGTCATCCACTCGGCGATCATCTGGGCGATTCCCGGGCCCTCCTTGATCCACACCGCCGCCGCCGACCACAGGTTCTCGACCTCGACCGTCTCCCCGAGCACGGGCATCGCATCGGGGGTCAGCGACAGAAGTCCGTTGATGGCGTACCGGATCTCGGCGGTCTCGAGGATGTCGCCCATCAGATCCAGCGCATCCTCCAGCTGGGCGTCGAAATCCTCCGGTGTGAAGGGCATCTCGGTCGGCGACAGTGCAGCTTCCTCGTTGGATGGGATCTCGTCGGGCTTGTGGAAGATGGGACGGTGGGCGTACGAGCCAACCTCCATCGATCCGGCGGACTGACGCTCGTACATGAAGGTGTCCATGTCGCGGACGATTGGATATCCGATCTCGTTGCCGGTCGCCTGGAGGATGTCGATCGGACCGACGTCGGCCATCTGGTGGACGGCGGGCGTCAGCGGGATCGTGGCTCCGGCCATCTTTGCGATCCGCGGGCTCCACACCCCACAGGCGATCACGACGTAGTCGGCTTCGATCCGGCCCTTGTTGGTCACCACCGCCGTCACCCGGGGCCGACCGAAGGCAGTCGGTTCGGTCTCGAGGTCGACCACCTCCGTGTTGGCAAACACCCGGAGCGCGCCCGCGTTGCGGGCCTTGTCGCGCATCAGAGTCCCGAACCCGAGCGAATCGACCACGCTCACACTCGGCGTGTAGAAGCCGCCCAGCACGACGTCCTCATTGACAAATGGCACCAGTTCCTTGACCTCGGCCGGGGTCAGGAGGCTGGCCTCGATCCCGTACGCCTTGGCCGACGTCATCCGCCGGTTCAGCTCTTCCATCCGCTCGGGTGTGCGGGCGACCTCGATCCCTCCACAGGTGGTGTTGAGGCCGGCCTCCTCGTACTGGCGCTGGCTCTCGAGGGTCAGGTAGGCCATCTCCTT
>JBFHRE010000042.1:0-18872 GCA_041591895.1 Acidimicrobiia bacterium | reverse complement strand
TTGGACGTCCAGATCGAGTTCAGATATGCCGGTCGGAAGTCCTTGATGTCGTAGCAACAGGCGTTGTTGCCGATCGGGGCGTTCTGCCAGTACTCGGGAACGATCGTCAATCGATCCGAGTCGTAGAGCGCCTGGACGAAGATCCCGTTAGCCAGCGAGACATTGAACTGGGCGTAGTCTCGCAAGCACCGCTGCAGTGTTGTGTAAGCGGCAACAACCGCGTCTGTCGAAGGGTCGTAGGGGTTCGCCACCGGAGTCGGGTTGTTGGGCAAAGCGGCGGCGTCGGCGCAGTCGCTGCCCGGTCCAGGGATGGCGGCATCTGCGGCAGCAGCCTGGCCGGGATCGAGGAACGTCCACAGCGCCCGGTTGTCGATCCGGGTTCCGAAGACAGTGGTTACCCCATACGAACCGGCCCATGGATAGCGGCTCTCGTTGTACCGTCCCGTGAACCCGACGTCATAGGTCCCGCCGCTGATCAGTCCGTTGGTGATGTCGGTGTTCGAATACCCGGAGCCGGAATCCACCCGGTCGGGGCTGATGGGTCCGGGCGCCTGCGGACACATCGAGCCGTTGCGTCGTAGGCCGGCGCCCGCGCCAGGGGCCACTCCGAGGATGTGGTCTAGGCCGTTGGAGATCGTGTACGAGAGGGGAGCGGTTTGGTTTCCCGATGTGCAGATGGTGGTGGGGTTGCCGGGGGCGAGTTCGGTGTAGAAGTAAGGCTGAAAGTTCCCGAAGTCGCCAGTTGTCACGGTGCCGCACGACTGGATCGCCGACTGCGGGCCACCGGTCGAGGTCTTGATGCAGAAGGTGTTGCCCGCTCCGGCGCCGTTGTAGACCGCAGCCGGGAATGCACCCGACTGGCCGACCGGCTCGAGTGTGACCTCCGCAAAGGCCGAGGTCTGGAGATTGAAAGTACCGAGTACGCGCCCGAAGGTCGTGGGCGTCTGCCGTGTGGGGATCTTGACCCGTATCCGGTCGAAGGCGAGCCCGCTGCCCGAACTCCCGAAGCTGATGCAAGGCTGATTCTGGTTGAGACCGAGTGTCGCGGCTTGGGCGGCAGTGTAAGAGCCAAGCGCACCCGCATCCGTACATGACAGCCAGTCGGCCCCTGCGATCGGGGCGATCAGGTTTGCCGAGGCTACCTGCTTGGCGGCCGCGACCGCTTGAACGTCGCCACCGCCGGAAATGATGGCCACACCGGCTGCGAGCGCCCCATGATCGGAGGCGGTCTGATCCTGCCTGCGCTCGTTGAACGCAGCACTCACGTCGATGGCGATCGCCGCCATCCCCATCAAGAGGAGGAGAGAGCCGGCGACCAGAAAGCCGCTGACGCCTCTCTCCGAACGTAGCGAATCTCTCAACATGCGCCGACGGCGGTGAAATTCTGATTCGACCAGGACGCGTCTTGTTCCAGTCGGAACACCGCCTGCGAAGTGAGGGTGCTGGGAAGGAATGAGGTGATCAACGGAGCGTTGCTGAGCCCGGCAACCGTTGCCCGGACCTGGATGGTGGCGTCGTCGCCGATGTCACCGCCGCCGGTGTTGAGAGAGACCTCGAGAAGCGTGATGCCTGCGCCCTGACCTTCGACGGCCGCCTGGACCACGTTGCAGATCTGGGTATTCCCCCCGGCGTCGACGGCAGCGAACCGGGCTCCCTCACGCGTTCCATGCCGCACGGCGTTGAATTGGCCGAACATCCAACCGAACTCGACGATTCCCAGGAGGAGCAGGATCAAAAGCGGAGCGGCGATGGCGAATTCGACGAGCGCAGCTCCGTTCTCGTCTCGTCTACGGAAAATAGACTTCACGATGTCTCGACCCCTCTGATGCGGCGGCTTCCTACTGATCCGCATTCCCTGCGTGATCCCCAAGGCGGCAGGGTACCAGCAGCAACGGATTCCTCAACAGCCTACGCACGTGCCATGTTCGCAGCCTGCTTTTGCTCTAGTCACTCTCTTCGCGGTCTCACCGCCACAGCGTTTCGTCGTCACCGAACCAATGCGTGCGCCACAATTGATCGATGGCGGCTCCAATCCCCGTTCTGTTCGTTCATGGTGCATGGCACGGCGCCTGGTGTTGGGACGACTGGTTCTCGGCGGTCGAGAGCGCGGGCCACCGGCCGATTGCAGTCACCCTTCCGGGACACGATCGATCGGGCTCGACGACACGGCTCTGGAACCGACTCGGAGGGTACGTGGCCGTCGTGCGGTCGGAGATCGAACGTCTCGGCCCGCGGACGGTGGTAGTCGGGCATTCGATGGGTGGGCTGGTCGTGCAGCGAGCGCTAGAGAAGCAGGCTGCGGCACTAGGTGTTCTGCTCGCGTCGGTGCCCGTTTCCGGCGTCATCGGAGCAACGATGCGAACCGCACGCCGGGCTCCGGCCGCGTTCCTGAAGGCCAATGCCGGTCTTTCGATGTATCCGATCATCGGATCGGAGCAGTTGACTCGGGCGGCGTTCTTCGGCGATTCGGCCCGACGCGAAGACGTGTTGTCGGCTCTCGAGCATCTGCAGAACGAGAGCTATCTCGCCTACCTGCAGATGTTCACCTTCCGGCCCCGGCCCAAGCGGGTGACGACGCCGATGAAGGTGGTGGCCGCCGAGAACGACGCCATCTTCTCCTTGTCGGAGGAGCGGAACCTGGCAGCAGCCTACGGAACCGAACCGATCATCATCGAAGGCGCAGGCCATGACCTGATGCTCGATCCGGCCGGTCGCCCGGCGCTCGACGCGCTCCTCGGCTGGCTGGGTGAACTGGATCGTTGACCGGCCTACGCCTGCTGACTCAGCAACCTGCGATTCTTGAACTTGGCCTTGATGTAGTCCCGGTTCATCAGCGCGATGAAGTCGATCGAGATCGACTGCGGGCAGGCCTTCTCGCATTCCCCGTGGTTGGTGCACGACCCGAAGAACTCTTCCATCGTGTCGACCATCGCCTCCACCCTGGCGAATCGCTCGGGCTGCCCCTGAGGGAGGAGGTTGAGGTGCGCGACCTTGGCGGCGGTGAACAGGTTTGCGGCAGAGTTCGGGCAGGCCGCGACACACGCTCCGCAACCGATGCACGCGGCAGCGTCGAACGCGGTTTCGGCGACATCTTTCGGCACCGGGATCAAGTTGGCGTCCGGGGCCGAGCCGGTGGGCACCGAGATGAAGCCACCGGCGGCGATGATGGAATCGAAAGGTGACCGGTCGACCATCAGGTCCTTCATGACCGGGAACGCGGTTGCCCGCCACGGCTCGACGGTGATCATGTCCCCGTCCTCGAACGAACGCATGTGCAACTGGCAGGTGGCCGTTCCGGCCTGCGGTCCATGGGCCTTCCCGTTGATCATCAGGCCGCAAGTTCCGCAGATACCTTCCCGGCAGTCGGAGTCGAACACGATCGGCTCCTCCCCCTGAAGCGTCAGTCGCTCGTTGAGGACGTCGAGCATCTCCAGGAACGACATGTCGGCTTTCACGTCCTCGACGAGGTATGCCTTGAACTCGCCCCGAGCGGTCGGCCCGGCCTGTCGCCAGACGTTGAGGGTGATGTTCATCTTTTGCTCCCGGCTTCCAGCTGCCGGCTGCCGGCGGTGTCGGCAATGAGCGAAGCTGGTGGCTGGTAGCTGGCGACCGGCGACTGATTCATTTGTAGCTCCTGGTGGCCAGTTTCACGTTCTCGAACTCCAGCTCTTCCTTGTGCAACTCGGGATGCGAGGGATCGCCGGTCCATTCCCAGGCGGCCACGTAGGCGAAGTCCTCGTCGTTGCGCTTCGCTTCGCCTTCGGCGTCCTGATACTCCTCCCGGAAATGCCCTCCGCACGACTCTTCTCGATCTCTGGCGTCGCGGCACATGAGCATCGCCAGTTCGAAGAAGTCGTCGACGCGGCCAACCTTCTCCAGCGTCTGGTTGACCGACTCTCCCGAACCGAGCACCTTCACATCCGACTTGAACTCCTCGTGGAGGGCCGGGATCTCCGCCATCGCCTTCTCGAGGCCGGCGGCGTCACGGCTCATCCCGCAGTAGTCCCAAACGATTCGACCCAGCTGACGATGGAAGTCGTCGACGGTTCGTGTCCCCCGGCTGGCGAGATACCCGGATACCCGGTCGTTGACCTCGGACTCGACGGCCGCGAAAGCAGGATCCGACGTGGAAACGACCGGCGTGTTCAACCATGCCGCCAGGTAGTCGCCGATGGTGTAGGGGAGCACGAAATAGCCGTCGGCGAGACCCTGCATGAGCGCAGACGCCCCGAGGCGGTTGGCGCCGTGATCGGAGAAGTTTGCCTCGCCGATCGAATACAGCCCGGGCACCGTCGTCATCAGGTTGTAGTCGACCCACAAACCGCCCATGGTGTAGTGCGGGGCGGGGTAGATCCTCATCGGCATCTCGTACGGGTTTTCGTCGGTGATCCGCTGGTACATGTCGAAGAGATTCCCGTACCGCTCCGAGATGACTTCGTTCCCGAGGCGGGCGATCGCGTCCTTGAAGTCGAGATAGACGCCGTTCTTGAGCGGCCCGACTCCGTTGCCTGCGTCGACCGCCCGCTTCGCTGCCCGGCTCGAAACGTCCCGGGGAGCGAGATTTCCGAACGAGGGATAGATCCGCTCGAGGTAGTAGTCCCGCTCGGACTCCGGAATCTGACCCGGCGCCCGGTTGTCGTCAGGGCTCTTCGGGACCCAGATGCGACCGTCGTTCCTGAGCGACTCCGACATCAGGGTGAGCTTCGACTGGAACTCGTCGGACTGGGGAATGCATGTGGGGTGGATCTGGGTGAAGCACGGGTTGGCGAACGCCGCACCCCGGCGATGGGCCCGCCAGGCGGCGGTGACGTTGCAGTACATCGCGTTCGTCGAGAGGTAATAGGCATTGGAGTAGCCGCCGGTTGCGAGCACCACGGCATGACCGGACCAGCTCTTCA
This sequence comes from Acidimicrobiia bacterium, assembly GCA_041591895.1. GTDB lineage: Bacteria > Actinomycetota > Acidimicrobiia > Spongiisociales > ZC4RG35 > JBFHRE01. The sequence goes on along the minus strand of JBFHRE010000042.1, from coordinate 13,974 downwards.
CTTCGCCGGTGCCGAGATGGCGGGTGACGATCCCCACCGCCCGACCGTCTTTCACCACCACGTCCAGCATCTCGACCTTCGAATGCAGCTTCACGGTCCCGAGTCCGACCTGGCGCATCAGTGCGGAGTAGGCACCTATCAACAGTTGCTGGCCGGTCTGGCCCCGGGCGTAGAACGTCCGTGACACCTGGGCCCCGCCGAACGAGCGGTTGTCGAGGAGTCCCCCGTACTCCCGCGCAAAGGGGACGCCCTGGGCGGTGGCCTGGTCGATGATGTCCACCGACACATCTGCCAGGCGATACACGTTCGCCTCACGACTCCGGAAGTCCCCTCCCTTGATGGTGTCGTAGAAGAGCCGGAACACCGAATCCCCGTCGTTGCGGTAGTTCTTGGCGGCATTGATGCCACCCTGGGCGGCGATCGAATGGGCCCGCCGAGGACTGTCGTGATAGGTGAACACCTCGACGTCGTAGCCGAGTTCGGCAAGTGTGGCGGCCGCAGATGCGCCGGCCAGTCCGGTGCCGACGATCAGGACCTTGAACTTCCGCTTGTTGTTCGGATTGACCAGCTTGATGGAGAACTTGTGGTTCTCCCACTTGTCCTCCAGGGGGCCGGCCGGGACTTTGGGATCGAGTTCGATGGTCATCTCCTACTCCTCAGCTCACGATCCCTGTCAGAACCGCGACCGGGAAGCTGACGTTGGCAGCCACGATTCCCACCGAAAACGCGATCGCGAGGTACCTGCGCCACGGGTTGAATCGGGGGTTGTTGGCACCGATGCTCTGGAACATCGACCAGGCGCCGTGATAGAGGTGGAAGCCGAGGGCGAGGTTGGCGACGATGTAGAGCATGGACACCGGCACCCGGGAGAAGCTCTCGATGAAGTTGTCGTGGACCTGGCCGTGAACCCAGCCTTCGGGGGCGAACGGAGCGATCCCCCAGGTGAAGTCGGCCAGGTGCCAGAGGACGAAGAGCAGGACGATCACGCCGCTCCAGCGCATCGTTCGCGAGGCGTAGTTGGCGACCAGGTACTCCCTCGGCCCCTGGTAGTCGACCGACCGGGCCTTGCGATTGACCACCGTCAGCGCATAGGCGGCGTGGACGTGCAGGGCGCCGGCGGCAATCAGACCGATCCGCATGATCCAGAGCAGGACGTGGTGGGGGAGCAGGGGGAACAGGAGCGATCGGAGAGCTTCGCCATACAGGTCGATCTCGTAATCCGTGACCGCGCCGTCGGTGACCGGTTCGAGGATGTAGATCTTCAGGTTGCCGATCATGTGGGCGAGGACGAACGACAGCAGGATCACGCCAGTGACAGCCATCACCCATTTCTTGCCGACCGCCGAGCGATAGAACTCGACCGGCCATGGAGCGGGTCGTCGCCGGGTGGGCTTTTCGGCGGTAGCGGTCACTTCAACCTCTCTGGGACTACGGCTGCCGATTATGGCGCGTGTCGGGCGGAGTTCGTAGTCAGCCGGGGCCGGAGGCCCCGGCCCGCTGCCGGTCGCCAGCTTCCGGCTGCCAGCCAGAGTCTCCGGCCAACCTGTATCTCTGTCGTCGTCCGCTGGCCGGTAGCCGGTAGCCGGTGGCCGGTGGCCGGTGGCCGGTAGCTGGTAGCTGGATTTGGTTCTTCCGTCCCATGAATTCGGGGTTGACGCCGCGCGCGCCCTCTGTCAATATCACAAAGGTGTAATTACACGCGTGGCATCCCGATACCGGGCTGTGGTTACACACGAGTGGAAGCGAGTCCGAGCCCCTCGGTGCCCAAACGGATCATCCCGGTCGGGATCATCCTGACCGAAGACTCACGGAGGGGAGCGCGGCCATCGCGGCAGCGATAGGGGGGTGGCCCCGGAGATGCGAGGAAGATGACATGCAGGGAAAGCTGATCGAAGCCCTGGCGATTGATTCGCTGTCGTGGCAGGACTACGCCAACTGCCGGGGAGCCGACGCCGACTTGTTCTTCCCGGAGCGGGGAGCGTCGACGAGGAAAGCCAAGGCGATCTGCAACGCATGCGAGGTCAAGCTGGAGTGCCTCGAGTTCGCACTCGTCGAGAGTGAGAAGTTCGGGATCTGGGGCGGCATGAGCGAGCGGGAGCGCCGTCGGGTGCGTCGCGAGCGAATCGTGGCTTCCCGCCGCGCCTCCTGACGTAAACTGGTCCCACCGTCAGCGAGCAGGGAGCGGAATGGAACTCGGTATCCCCCTCATCCTCGTGGCTGTTGTTCTCTTCGCCGTGGGCTGGGCCACACGGAAGAAGAAGCCGCAACCCGAGGGCAAGCCTCAGAAACCATCGCGCCTGCGCGGGGTGCCCCCGGCACCGCCCGAGATAGAAGTTGCCCACCCTCGACCGCCGGTCGCCGAGTTCCACGTGGTCGACGACGAGGCACGCGTGATCTTTTCCGTCGCGGCGCCGCCTGAACCCGACGACGTGCTTTCGGAGCTGTTGGTGGGTGAGGCAATCGAAGTGACCCGGGAGAAGCAGCACTCGCTCCCCATGTCACAGGTGAACCACGTGGTCGCGTTTGGCACATCGTCCGAGGGCCCTGTCGAGATGGGGCGGGCCACTCTCGAGACACCGGGTCAGCTACCGGTCCGGTCGATGGTTCCCTCAATACTGAACCTGAGCTCGATCGCAGCCGATCCTCTTGCAGGCAGGTTCGACGAAGAGCCCCCGACGCCGCCCGAGACGGTGATGCGGGTGCGGGAGGACATTCTCCCTCCGCTGAGCAACGAGTTGCGAATCCCCAAGGCGATCGACACAGGGCTGCGCGCCCAGGGGGTTGACCCCGCGACGATGACTGCCGGCCAGCTGGTCACGGGGATGCTCTCACTGGTCGGCTACCGAATCGAACCCGGTCCGGTGCCGGGAACGCATTTCGCCTCGAAGGGCGGCAGCCGAACGTTCATCCGCCAGGACGACTACCAACCGGGCGGTCACCCGGAGGTGGACTCCGAGGCGATCAACCGGTTCGCGTTCGAGTTCCAGGCGTCGCAGGCCGAACGCGGGCTGTACGTGAGTGAGAAGTTCGGACCGTTCGAGATCTACAACCGGGAGCGGCGCGATCCCCGGGTCCGATTCGTGACCCGGGAGCGGCTTCAGAACCTGATCGACGCCCTGGCGATGGGCTGATTCAGGTTCGCCCCGGTCTTTGATCGACCGGGCCGGGTAGACTCTCCACAAAAGGAGTAATCATGCGAATCGGAGGACCCGAATGGATCTGGATCCTCGTGATCGTGATCCTGCTCTTTGGTGCCAAGAAACTTCCTGAGTTGGCGCGCTCGATTGGAGCGTCGGCCAAGGAGTTCCGCAAGGGCATCGAGGAGGGCTCGAAGGAAGCCCAGGAAGGGACGACCCAGAACGCATCCACCCAGGATGCGTCTACCGAGCAGCCGTCAACCAAGCAGGCGTCGGTAGAGGACTCCGAGAAGCCGTCTCCCTGACTCTGAACGCAGAGTCATCCTCGCCGTCATAGGCTTCGCTGGTTCACCTCAGCGCGGCGTCAGTGCGACGCGATAGTCGTCGACCGACCTGGCCCGGCCCAGTGATCCGCTTGCGATGATCTGCTCGACGATGCCGTTCTCGTCGATCACATACGTGACACGCCCCGACACCCCGAAACGTTCGTCGAAACACCCGTAGGCGCGGGCCACCTCACCGTGGGGCCAGAAGTCGCTCAACACGGGAAACCCGAATCCCATCTCGTCCGCCCAACGTTTTGTGGTCGGTTGCGGGTGGCAGGTCACCATGACGACGTCGGCTTCTGCTCTGCGAAACTCGTCGAAGTTGTCCCTCACCGAGCACGCTTCTGCGTCACAGATCTCGGAGAACGGCCAAGGGATGAACACGACCATCAACTTCCGACCGCGATAGCCAGCGAGTGACACAGGGGAGCGACGCTCGTCGAACAGTTCGAACTCGGGCGCCGGATGTCCGACCTCGGCTGCCATGCGAATCTCCTTTGGAGGCTGAGGTCGGGGACGATACTCCCGAGCTCATCCAGCCCGAGTGGATGCTCGCCGGTCTTACGTGGGCGGCGGATGACAGCCACGCCCAGAGGAGGGCTTGACCGCCAGACCGGCAATTCGATCCTCCGAGCCGAGCTGCCATCCCGATCTCTGTCGATGGATCGGTTGCCGGGCCGATCGTCTTCACGGTCTCGACCCGGAGGCGTCACTGTCGAAGGACGAGGTCGAGCACCGGACCGCGGCCCCCGAACATACTCGCAGCGCCCGCAAACTCCACTCAACCTTGGACCTGTTGGCGACGATCATCCAGGTATGAACCGGGCCATCGACCTGGATCGATCCGGTCACCTCGAGTACGCGGTACAGGTGCTGGCGCGCATGTTGTTACCCGGGGCGGGCGAGGACATGGAGCCGGCACTCGCATCGCTGCTCGCCGCATTCGATGTGGACGCGGTGGTGCTCGACCGGGTCGAGTTCGATCTCCATCGTGGTGCAGTGCTGGTACCGATCGCTCAGGCGCGCCGGCGAGGGATACGCCATGGGTGGGTCGAGTTCGTGTTGGAACCAGAACTCGAGCAGTACACGGCCCTCATGCGAGGAGAGGTCTGGGCGGTTTCGGACACCCTGGCTCCCGACGCCCCTGATAGAGAGAAGTACGCCGAGCTCGACCCCGCCATCCGGGCCGAGCTCGCCGTGCCCATCGTCGATGACGGGACACCGGTGGGGCTGTTGAGCTTCATACAGGCGGTAGCGCCACGGCGTTGGTCCGAGCCGGAGTTCGAGGCCCTTGCGACAGCCTCGAGTCTCATCAAAGCTGTCTGGTCTCGGTCTAGAGCGACCGACCTCGAGGCCCTGGGTGATCGCCGGCGGTCATTCCTCGTCACAGAGGCTCTCCTGGCGTGTTCTCAGGCCCTACTGCTCGAGTCCGACTCGAGCGCGGTCGACCGAGCATTGAAAACCGTGCTGACCGCGTCAGAGGCCGCCATCGCATACATCGACGAGAACGTGGCCGACCCCGAGCTGGGGCTCTTGATGGTGAACCGGTATTCGGCGCGTGGGGAGCGACTCGCAGACGGCGTGTTCAAGGAGTTCTTCGAGCCAAACTCTTGGGAGAGCATGCCCAGCGAGTACGCCGCACTCGAGGGCGGTGGGATGTGGGTGGTAGATGGGTTGATCCCCCAACACTCAGAGAGCCCCTCGGCGTGGAACGCCATCCAGGCAGAGATTGCCGTGCCGATCTCAGTTGACGGTGAATGGAGGTTCACCATCGGGATGGTGGACGTCGTTCCCCGAGTCTGGACGACCGAACAGCGCAGGCTCGTCGAGACGGTGGCCGCCATGTTCGGCGCATACTGGACACGCGAGACGGTCGAGACGAGGCTTCGACACACTCTCGAGAGCCGCGACCAGTTCGTGGCTTCGGTGAGTCACGAGCTGCGGACTCCACTCGCAGGGATGGTCGGTTTTGCGTCAGAACTCCGGGATGCGTACGCCGAGTTCGACGAGGAGACTCGTCTCGAGTTGATTCGGCTGATCGCCCGCCAGGCGGGTGATGTCTCATACCTCGTGGACGACCTCCTTGTCGCGGCCAGATCGCAGCAATCGAGCTTGTCGCTCGTCCCATCCATCATGGATGTGGAGTCCGAGATCAAGCAGACCCTGGCGGGGCTTCCGCCGGAGTATGCGGAGGGGGTCGAGGTTTCCAGTGACGGCGTCCACCTCGCCTTTGCCGATGCCCGTCGCGTGCGCCAGATCATTCGGAACCTCGTTGTGAACGCTCGCAAGTACGGAGGACCGTCGTGCCTGGTCACGCTGAGCCGGCAGGGACAGTTCGAGGTGGTCGAGGTGCGTGACAACGGCCCGGGCATTCCGGTGCCGCTCAGAGCTTCGATGTTCGATGCCTATCAGTCGGGGATGTCGTCGGCCGACCCGTTGCCGTCGATCGGGCTGGGACTGACCGTGTCACGCCAGCTGGCGGAGATGATGGACGGATCGCTCGAGTACCACTTCGACGGCTGGTCGGCGTTCGCCCTCCGGCTGCCGGTCAAGTGGTCACTCGATGTCGTCGAGTAGCACCCGGGCTGCCCAGGTGACGGGATCGGCGATCTCTCCCGCCGTCGGAAAGCGCCCATTGCGCCAGAGGCCGGCCAGGGCCTCGGACCCATATCGTCGCTCGACCTCGAGACAGAATTGCGTGCCGCGGCGAAGGTCCTCGGCTTCGACGAAAGTCGCAGTGAGTGCCGATGCGCCCGCCGAATCCCCGAGGTCTCTCTCCGTGTCTCGAGCAGAGTCGAGTTCCCCGATCGACGGGAGCAGTTCGCCGGCCGCCCTGGTGGCGAGAAGCCGCCGGTAGCCGCCGGTGACCCCGAGGAACGAGGCCAGCTCCTCGTGCGCCGCCCGCCCGGCCGGCGTGTCGAAGAGCTCTGCGACCCGTCCGAGCTTGCCGGCGTCTCCGAAGTCCTCCGGGTTCATGCTCGAGAACATCTCCATGAGTTTCTCCGGACCGATCGAGATCGCGCCGGCGTATTCGCTGAGCAGTCGTACCAGGTGATCGGTCACGAATGGGATTCGGAACAAGGCCCGGTGACTGGCCTCGTTCAGTGCCGCCCACAAGCGGACCTGGCGAGGGTCCGAGTCATGGCGGGTGGCGAAGTCTTCGATGTTCGGCACGACATACGTGATGGGGATTTCGCCCCTGGCAGGTACTCCGGCGTCGAAACCGGCCATCACCCACCCGCCCAGCGTGCCGACCAGGGTGCCCAACTGGATCCCGATCATCGCCGGCGCCAAACCGGCAAGCATCTGTGCCTCGGGGCCGGAACCACCGAGATCGACGATCCCACCGAAAGGCTCGGCCAGGTAACTCAGGGGCTCGAGGTTCTTGTCGACCCACCGCCTGGCATCCACCGGCATCACGTCTGGTGCGGGGTGGACAGCGAATGGTGCTACGGCCTCGACCTTGAACTCTGCCAGGCGAGTCAGTTCGCGGAACTCCTCGGCAGCCCAGGGATCCACTGGTTGAGACTCGCCGACCAGGTGATGTGCCACCTCTGCCGCCAGCCGCAGGTTCACCGGGCCCGGTGCGTCGAAGAGTCGAAAGAACTGGGAAAAGAGATCGTCGGACATGTTGGTGCCGCCAATGGTACGGGTGCGGCGAGGTTGTGCAGTTCCGTCTTGCGTCGACCGTCTTGCGTCGACCGTCCTGCGTACTCTTGTCCATGTGACCGATCCCAGCATTCGTGTGCGACTCTCGGCCGAGGCCCTCGATCCGGGGGCGCTGCTCTCCGAGGTGGGTCGTCCGGACTCGGGAGCAACGGCCGTGTTCGTCGGAACGGCTCGCGACCACTCCGACGGTAAAGACGGGGTCACCCATCTCGAGTATGACGCCTACGTCGAGCGCGTTGAGGCGAGCCTGGAAACCATCGCCCGCGAGGCAGCCGTGAGGTGGCCGGTGCTGGCTGCCGTTGTCGAGCACCGGATGGGAGTCGTCGAGACCGGTCAGCCGTCGGTAGTGGTGGCCGTTTCGACGGCTCATCGCGGGGATGCTTTCGAAGCTGCTCGCTACATCATCGAAGAACTGAAGCAGCGGGCGCCGATCTGGAAGCGGGAGCACTGGCCGGGCGGTGCCGAGTGGGTCGAAGGCGCCTGACCGGTTTTCGGTGGCCCTGAGCCATTTTCTTCCGGTTTGGTTCCTCGCGTCCGGTCATCCGGCTTTAGAGTGCCCTCGGTCGCCATACGAGGAGGAGCAATGACGACCCTGGCGGAGCGGTTTGCGACACCCGGTTCCGAGACCGGCTGTCCAACGGTAGCCAGTGAGGTGCGCGCCCGATCCCTGTCCACGCCGCACGCAGTCGCGCTCCGCGAGAAAGACTTCGGGATCTGGCAAGAGATCACATGGGCCGAACTCTGGGAGGCCGTCGAACTCGCAGGCCACGGATTGCTTGCCCTCGGCGTCGAGCCCGGCGACCGAGTCTCGATCCACGCCGAAGACCGGCCCGAGTGGGTGATACTCGATCTCGCGACGGTGGCGGTGCGAGCCATCACAGTCGGCTTGTACCCGACCAACCCGGCGGCCGAGGTCGAATATCTGCTTTCGGACTCCGGCTCCCGGGTACACCTGGCCGAAGACCAGGAGCAGGCGGACAAGGTGATGGAAGTCATCGACTCTTTGCCGGCGCTCGAGAAGATCATCCACGCCGAGCCGAGAGGCTTCCGCGAGTTCCGCGACGACGAACGGTTCATCTTCTGGGACGACTTCCTCGAGCTGGGACACAAGCACCGGGAGGAACACCCGGGTGCGATGGCGACTCGAATGGCGGAGGCAGAGGCCGACGATGTCATGACCCTGGTCTACACATCGGGCACCACCGGTCCTCCCAAGGGCGCGATGCTGACCAACGCCAACTATGCATTCACCTGCGGGGAGCTGCTCAACGCCCCGAATCGGTTCCCCAAGGACGTGAAGGCTGGGCCACAGGACCAGATACTCACCTACCTGCCGTTGTGCCATGTGGCCGAGCGGATCTTCTCGACATGGACCATGGCCCATACCGGTGCCGTCCTCAACTTCGCCGAGTCGATCGAGACGGTGCAGGAGAACCTCCGGGAGATCCAGCCGACCCTGTTCTTCGCCGTGCCTCGAATCTGGCAGAAGGTGCACGCCGGAGTCCGCATCAAGGCCGCCGATGCCTCCTTCTTCAAGCGGCTCTGGCTCGGGTTCGGCTTCAAATGCGCAGACGTCGTCGGGGCGCAGCGGATCAAGAACGGTGGACGACACACGCCTCTGGGTCGGCTGGTGTACTGGCTCGCCTACCCGATCGTGTTGCGGGCTCTGAGAGAACGCATCGGGATGCGCCACTGCCGTTGGGCCGGAACCGGGGCGGCTCCGATCGCACCTGAGGTGATCAGGTTCTTCCATGGCCTCGGCATCGACATGTACGAGCTCTACGGCATGACCGAGAACTCGGCGGTGGCGACCTACAACCCGGTGGGCGACATGAAGCTCGGCACGGTCGGTGTGCCGTATCCCGACATCGGTTTACGGATCGATGAGGAGACGGGCGAGATCCAGACCAAGCATGCCGGGGTGTTCGTCGGCTACTGGAACAAGCCCGACAAGACGGCCGAGACCTTCACCGAGGACGGTTGGCTCAAGACCGGTGACGTCGGGGAGTGGGTCGACGGAACCCACGTCAAGATCGTCGACCGCATGAAGGACATCATCATCACGTCGGGCGGCAAGAACGTGTCGCCTTCCGAGATCGAGAACAGCCTCAAGACGTCGCCCTTCGTCAAGGAGGCGATGGTGGTCGGGGACGGGCGCAACTTCCTGACGGCATTGATCGCGATCGAGATGGACGTGGTCGGCGACTGGGCGACCCGCAAGGGGATCCCGTACACCACATATCGCGACCTCACCGAGAAGCCCGAGGTGAACGAGCTGATCCAGAAGGTGATCGACGAGACGAACAAGAAGTTCGCCCGGGTGGAGAACATCCGTCAGTTCCGGATGATCCCGAAGGAACTCGATCACGAGGACGGCGAGTTGACGGCGACCCAGAAGCTCAAGCGGTCGGCGATGGAAGACATGTTCGGTGAACTGATCGAATCGATGTACACCCGGACATGACGCTGCTACTCGCCCAGGTCGAGACCAGCGCCTTCGCCACGGTGTTGACCGACGGCCTGTCGCTCGGGGCGATCTACGCCCTCCTGGCCATGGGCTTCGTGATCATCTTCAAAGCGACCCAGGTGCTGAATTTCGCCCACGGGGCGCTGGCCGGATTCGGGGCATTCATGGTGGCGTCGTTCGCCACGATCTACAAGATCCCCGGGCGGTGGATGGGGGATGCACCGGCGTGGTTGAAGTGGACGCTTTCGGTGGTGCTTGCTCTGTTTGTTGCCGCCCTGTTCGGCATGCTGGTGGAACGACTCTTCCTGCGTCCGATGGTGGGAGAGGCCCTGTTCGCGGTCGCGATCGTCACCCTCGGCGTCGACATCGTCGTTCGCAACATCACCAACGACTTCATCGGGACCGATCCGCGCCCGCTGGGCGATCCCTGGGGTACCAACATCGCTGAGATCGGTCCGTTCAGGATCGCGCACACCGAGATCGTTCAGATCATCGTGGCGTTGGTGCTCGTGCTTGCGGTGGCTGCCTTCTTCCGCTCCCGCATGGGCGTGGCGATGCGCGCCACCGCCTTCGACCAGGAGGCGGCCCGGGCTCAGGGGATCAACGTCGGCCGGATCTTCTCGATCTCGTGGGCGATCGGCGCCGTCCTCGCCGCGGTGGCCGGCATCTTCATCTCTGTCTTCCCGCGGCGGGCAGCTGGAGTCGACCCGTCGACCGCCTTCTTCGCCTTCAAGGCCTTCCCGGCGATCATCCTCGGCGGTCTCGATTCGGTCGCCGGTGCGGTGATCGGAGGCTTTGCGATCGGTCTGGCCGAGGCTGCCGCCACCACCTACCTCAAGAGCTTCACGTTCCTCGGCGCCGGGTTTGGCGGGATCGTTCCCTACCTCCTGATGCTGGTCGTCCTGCTCGTGCGGCCGTATGGCCTGTTCGGCACGGAAGAAATCCGCCGAGTATGAAGCTGGGAGCCGGAAGCTGGTGGCTGGAAGCGCCCGGACGGAGTCGGGGCTCATGAGAGGCCGTCCCCTCCTCCACGCATCGTACGAAGCCGATCAGGCGCTTCTCAACACCTGGACCAAGCGCGTCATTGCGGTTGCGGTCGTGGCTCTGCTGATCCTGATTCCGCTGTCCGGGGGAGACGCGGGGAATCCGGAGGGCGATGCCCGTATGTTCGCGTTCCGCCTTCCCTTCTTGGGCTTCATGTCTGCCGATGACTGGCTGCTGCTGCTCTCGGCGGTGTGCATCTATGCGATCGGAGCACTGGGCCTCAATATCCTCACCGGACTCGCCGGTCAGGTGTCACTCGGCCACGCCTTCTTCATGGGGGTTGGTGCATATACCGCTGCCTGGCTCGGCGCCCCGATTGGCCCACTCAAAGGACTCGGCCTTCCGATCTGGATCTGGCTCCCGTTGGCCGGGATCGTTCCTGCATTGATCGGGTTCATCGTGGCGCCGACCGCAGTGAGGGTGCGGGGTCTGTATCTGGCGATCGTGACGTTGGGTCTGGTGTTCATCGGCGAGTACGTCTTCCGCAACTGGGTGAGCCTCACCGGTGGGAGTCAGGCCGGCCGTACCTTCCCGCCGTACGAGGTCCGCGTATGGAAGGAGGAGGCGCCGCTCCTGGATCTCACCACCGACGGCACCTGGCTCAGCGGCGAGGGCAAGGTGTTCGTGTTTCTGCTCATTCTCCTGCTGTTGGCCGTGGTCGTCGCCAAGAACATCCAGCGGACCAGGGTTGGCCGGGCTTTTCAGTCGATTCGCGATCGTGACGTGGCCGCCGAGGTGATGGGAATCGACGAGTTCCGGTACAAGCTGCTCGCGTTTGGCATCAGTTCGTTCTTCGCAGGCATTTCCGGTGCGCTCCTGGCGAGCCTGTTCGGGAGGACGATTCCCGAACGTTGGGACCTCATCCTGTCGGTCCAGTTCATTGCCATCATTCTGATAGGCGGGGCTGGAACCGTCTCTGGCACATTGATGGGATCGGCGTTCGTCATCATCCTGCCTCGAGTGGTTCAGAATTTCACCCTCTGGGTCAAGGCGGCATCGGCCGGAGAGGGCGGGTTTGCCCGGTTTCTCGACGTATTTGTCTCATCCGGGGCCGGCGATTTCGGAATCGTCAACGCCGTTCCGGGTGTGGCACCGGGTCTCAGCGTCTTCCAGCTCAACCTGGTGCTGTTCGGCGCGCTCATCATTCTGTTCCTCATCTTCGAGCCGCTGGGTCTGTATGGCATCTGGCTCCGAGTGAGGAACTACTGGAAGGGTTGGCCCTTCAGCTATTGATCGTGGGATCATTGAGGTCGCGGCGTTTCGACATTCGATCGCCACGGGAACCGACGAAGGTCGGAAGGAACGAGGAGGAAAGAACGAGATGATGAGCAAGCGCACAACGTTTGCGTGGTTGCTGGCCTTGGGCCTGCTGATCGCCGCCTGTGGTGGCGACGGCGGGACCGAGACCACGACGGCAGCCACGGACCCTGCCCCGGCGACAACGTCGGGCGGTACGACGCCCGAAACCACCGAGCCAATGATGGAGATCGCCACCGACTTCGGCGTCGACCTCGAGGCCGGCACCATCCAGGTCGGAATGCTGTCGGACCTCACCGGCCCGTTCGGCCCACTGGTCACGGCGATTCTCGCCGGCACCCAGGCCTACTGGGACCAGGTGAACGCCAATGGTGGCATCAACGGTCTCCAGGTCGAGCTGGTGACGAGAGACACGCAGTATGTGGTGGACAACCACGTTCAGTTCTACAACGAGATCAAGGATCAGGTGGTGGCGATCGGCCACTCGACCGGTTCGCCCCACACCGTGGCGATCGTTCCGCAGCTCGCCGAGGACGGGATGCTTGCCATCCCGCTGACCTGGTACTCCGGCTGGTCGGATCCGGCGTTGAACGCCAACCTGCTGTCACACGGAACCCCGTACTGCATCGAGGCACAGAACACGCTCGGCTACATCCTCTCCGAGGGTGCTCCGGGCGGCGCGACCATCGCCATCGCCTCCGTGCCTGGTGACTACGGTCTCGACTCGGCGGCCGGTGCCGCGATCGCGGCCGAGGCTCTCGGCCTCGAGGTCGTGTACGACGGCTCCGGTGCGATCATCCCGACCGACGAGACCACCCTGGCGGCGGTTGCCGACGGGATCGCCTCGTCCGGCGCCGACTACGTGTGGGTGGCCACCACGCCGACCACCATGGCTTCCATCTTCGGCCAGGCACTCGCCAAGGGCTTCACGGCCACGTGGTCGGGTCCGTCGCCGTCGTTCAGCCCGGCGTTCTTGGCCCCCGACTCGGCGATCAAGGATGCGTTCGCCGCGCAGTTCATCGGTGGCACCTACACCGTCAACTGGGCATCGGACGCGTTTGCCGCCCAGCGTGAGGCTTTCACGGCTGCGGGGGCACCGGCTACCGACTACTACACCGAGGGCATCGTGGAGGCGTCGATCCTCCATGCCGCGCTCGTCAAGGCGTACGAGAATGGTGACATGACCCGGGCCGGCGTGCTTGCCGCCGGTAAGAGCCTTGACAACGTCGACTTCGGCGGCCTGGCTCCGGCCGAGAGCTACGCCGGCGAAGCCAACGACCGCCTCCAGCGAAAGGGCTATATCTTCAAGCCCGATCCGGAGGGTCTGGCCGCCGGCACCAGCGCCGGGACCATCCAGGTCGAGTCCGAGTACACCTCGGACATCGCCGCCGCCTACACGTTCACGGAAGCCTGCTACAAGCTCGGCTGATCGAACGGTGAGTCAGATGGGACGGGCTTCTGCCCGTCCCATCCCCTGACCGTTCGAACGGAGGAGACCCTTGCTGGCTGTCGAGAACCTGGAGGTCGTCTACAACGACGTCATCCTGGTGCTGCGTGGCATCTCGCTCGAGGTGCCCGATGGCCAGATCGTGGCGTTGCTGGGCGCCAACGGCGCCGGCAAGACGACCACGATGCGGGCCATCTCCGGGCTGCTCGGTGTGCATGAGGGTGATGTCACCAAAGGTCACATCACCTTCGACGGCGACGACATCACCCATCTCGATCCGGCCGACCGGGTGCGCAGAGGCATTAGCCAGGTGATGGAGGGCAGGCGGATCTTTGCCGAGTTGACGGTGGACGAGAACCTGACTGCCGGCGCCTACGTCAATCGCAACCGGGACTCGGTGAAACAAGCCCACGAACGGGTCATGACGCTCTTCCCGCTGCTCGCCGAGCGTCGCAAGTCGGTGGCCGGGTACATGTCGGGCGGCGAGCAGCAGATGCTTGCCATCGGCCGGGCCCTGATGCAGCACCCCAAGCTGCTCATTCTCGACGAGCCCTCATTGGGCCTGGCTCCCAAGCTCGTGCAGCAGATCAAAGAGATCGTGGTCGAGATCAACCAGAGCGGGACCTC
>JBFHRE010000041.1:0-18990 GCA_041591895.1 Acidimicrobiia bacterium | reverse complement strand
GACGGCAACCGTGGACTGTGATCATGGACTGGGCTGACTCACCCGAACTGATCGAGATTTTCGAGTCGGAGATCGACGAGCGCGCCACCCGGCTCGAGCAGGGCGGATTGGCCCTCGCCGCCGGCGCACTGGCGGCCGGTGATGCCGCCCAGATGGTCCTCGACTCGCACACTCTCAAGGGCTCGGCACACATGATCGGCCGCAACGATCTGGGCTCCGCCGCGGCCGCCCTGGAGAAGGCATGGAAGGCAGTCGACCAGCGGTCGATTCTGGTCGCCGCCGATCTGGGACGGGTGCTGGCTGCTCTCGCCACCGCCCTCAAGCGTGGAGCCCGGGACCTTGCTGCCCTGGCGCCGTTCGACGGCACGATCCGCAAGCTCGAGGTTTGGGCCGCTGACCCAGGCGCCTACGCGTCCGGACCTTCCGAGTCCGAGGAGGCCCCGACCGGGCGCCCTTTTGACCAGAGCTTCGTCGAGGCGTCGCTCGGCGGTCTTCTCGGGTCGGTGGAGGAACATCTCTCGGCTTCGGTTACGCGGGTCGACACCAACAGCCTGTACCGGCTGATCAACCGGACAGTCGAACTCGAGATCGAGGCGCATTCCATCGTGGACCTGAGCTATGTCTCGATCGAGCCTTCCGACCCGGTTCGGCTGATCTCTGCCTGGCGAACCCAGTTGGGGCGCCTGGCAACCGAGGTAGCGGACCTCAGGCGAGCCGCCGTGGCGCTGTCCAACGTGAAGTTCGGGGAGGTGGCCGAGACCTTCCCTCAGTTCATCAAGTTTCTCGGTCGCAGGCTCAATCGAGAGGTCGAACTCGGGGTCAGGGGTGGCGACCTCGCCGTCGACCGCCAGATCGTGGACATGCTGCGAGAGCCCCTCCGGCATCTTCTCGTCAACGCGGTCGACCACGGGATCGAGCCGCCGGGCATTCGGGCCAACGCGGGCAAACCGGAGATGGGCCGCATAGATGTCGAAGCCAAACTGGTGGACGGGAAGCTGATCGTGACCGTCAACGACGATGGCCGCGGCATCGACTGGCCGGGCGTGGAACGGGCCGCTGCAGCCCGGAATCTGGGTACGTCGCACGCCGAACTCGATTCCCATCTGCTCCGGCCCGGGTTCTCGACGGTGGCCAAGCAGACCGACTTTTCCGGTTCGGGTGAAGGCCTCGCCGCAGTGGCCGACGCCGTGGACCGGGTCGGCGGTTCGGTCTCGATCTCCTCTCAGCCGGGGGTCGGGACGTCTGTCCGGCTCGAATTGCCGGCGTCCCTCGTCCTCCAGAGCGTCGTGGTGTTCGGGTCCGGTGACTCGTTCTTCGGGATCGCCGAATCGGCCGTTCTGGACGAGGTCCCGTCGCTCGACGTTCGCTACAACGAGACCGGGCGGGAGATCCAGTGGCGGCGGCAGACACTTCCGGTCGTGTCGTTCTCCGAGGTCATGGGCCTCGATCCATCGCCCGAGATGAAGGGTCTCGTGATCGCATCCCGATCAGGTCGGTTCGTCCTTGCCGTGTCCGAGATCATCGATCGCCGACCGGTGGCCGTGAAGGGACTCGGGCCGATCCTCGACGACGCCTCCCACGTGGTGGGTGCGGCTCTCCTGGGAGCCGGCGAGGTGCTGGTCGTCGTGGACCATCATCACCTCGGGTATCAGGCACGATTCTCCGAGGCGTTCGAGGGGGTCAGGCCGAGGGTCCTCGTCGTCGATGATTCGGCAGGTGTCCGGCAGTTGATCGCCGTGACCCTGAGGGGCAAGGGATTCGATGTGGTCCCGGTATCGGGCGCCCGAGACGCGGCGGTGGAGATCGCCCACCAGAGCTTCGATCTGCTGATCATCGACTATGCGATGCCGAAGTCGAACGGAGTGGATCTGGTGCGAGCCCTACGCTCCAACCGGGTTCGAGTCCCGATCGTGATGGTCTCCGGGGTGGCCGACGAAGACGAGAAGGCCAAGGCCTGGGATGCGGGCGTCGACGCATATCTCGACAAGTACGACCTACGGAGTGGAGCTTTGATCTCCACCATCAACCGACTGCTCTCAGAGAAGGCGACGCTGAGGTCATGAAACGGTCTTTACGAGGCGCATTGCTAGCGTCGGGATAGCCATGGATCTCCACGCCTTCATCGAGCGCTACTGGGTGGGGGTTTCCATAGCGGTGGCGTCCATCATCTTCCTCGCCCTCGGGGTGATCCTCGTCTCGCTTCGGTCGGTTGCGCGCGCCCGTCGCGACGTGGAGGAGGCCAACCGTGAGAAGGAAGAAGCCAACATCATGAAGAACGACTTCGTGGCGATGGTCAGCCACGAGCTGCGCACCCCGTTGACGTCGGTGAACGGCTTCGCCGAGATGCTTTCGTCTGGATGGCGTGACATGGATCCGATCGAAGTCGACGAGTTCCTGGGCATCATTACCAAGCAGGCTCATTATCTCGGCGACCTCGTCGAGGACATCCTGGTGATCCCTCGGCTCGAGGCCGGAAGGCTGAGGCTGTACCCAGAGCTCTTCGATCTGTCCGATCTCGTGCACGAGGTAGGTGAGCTGATCTTCCCGAGCGACGGGCAAAAGCGAGCATCGATCTCCATTCCGGGCGGCGTACGGGTCTATGGGGACCCCCGCCGCGCCCAGCAGGTGATTCGGAACCTGATGGAGAACGCCCGCAAATACGGGGGCAATCAGGTCCTCGTCGAGGGTTTCCCTCTGGGGGAGCATTTCGTCCTCATCGTTTCGGACAACGGTGGCGGTATCCCCGACGACATGGTCGACGTCGTGTTCGAGCATTTCGAGCAGGTGTCGAAGGGCGACTCCCGATCGTCGACCGGCATCGGCCTGGGTCTTCCGATCGCCCGCAAGCTTGCGCGTGCCATGGGGGGCGAAGTCTGGTTCGAGCGGCGTTTCCCGACCGGTGCCAGGTTCTGCTTCTCCATCACGCAGTCGGAGGCGGCGATGGTGCGAGTGATGCAGGAGCGGGCTCTGGCCGAGCAGGAGGCGCTTCAGGCGCGGTCCAACCGGCCCAAGGCCCTGAGCGCCTGACAACCGCCCGACCGGAGTCGGTCGGGTTCCCCGTCTGGAGGCGAGTCGTCGGAATTCCACCGATGTGATTCAGGCCAATGGCCCATCTACCATTGGTCCCAGTGCAGGCTCAGTGGTTCCTCGACGACATCCCCACCGACTCGGAGCTGTTCGACGATCTCAACCCCGTGCAGCGGGAGGCGGTCGCAGCGACCGAGGGTCCGGTGCTGGTCGTGGCGGGCGCGGGATCCGGCAAGACCCGGGTGCTCACATACCGAATCGCCCATCTCATCAGAGACATGAGGGTTCCGCCGACGGCGATCCTCGCCATCACCTTCACGAACAAGGCCGCCGACGAGATGAAGGAGCGGGTCGCGGCGCTGGTAGGTGGAGCGGTCCGCAACATGTGGGTGTCGACGTTTCATTCCGCATGTGTCCGGATTCTCCGCAAGCACGCCCATCGGTTCGGATACAGGTCGGGCTTCTCGATCTATGACGAGCAGGACTCTGTCCGCCTCGTGACCGCCTGTCTGAAAGATCTCGATCTCGACACGAAACGGTTCCCCCCCAAGAACTTGCGCGGGATCATCTCCAACGCCAAGAACGAGCTGATCGATTATGAGTCGTTCAAGGATCAGGACACCGGGTTCTATCACGAGCAGGTGGCAGACGTCTATCGCTTGTACCAACAGCGGCTGCTCGAGGCCTCGGCGATGGACTTCGACGACCTTCTGATGGTCACGGCCGAGCTGTTCGAGGCGTTCCCCGATGTGCTGGAGGAGTACCAGCAGCGATTCCGATACGTGCTCGTCGACGAGTACCAGGACACCAATCGCGCCCAGTACGTCCTCGTCAAACAGCTGGGAGCCGCCCACCGAAACATCTGCGTTGTCGGTGACTCCGACCAGTCGATCTACCGCTGGCGAGGTGCCGACGTTCGCAACATCCTCGAGTTCGAACAGGACTACGCGGATGCCCGTGTGGTCGTCCTCGATCAGAATTATCGCTCGACCGAGACGATCCTCGAAGCGGCAAATGCGGTGATCGCCAACAATCCGCGGCGCCAGGCGAAGCGACTCTGGAGCGACCGGGGGGCGGGGGAGAAGGTCGTCCGGTTCGAGGCCGAGGATGAGCACGACGAGGCCGGCTTTGTCGCCGACCAGGTCGATGCGCTGCTCGACCACGGCTTCAACCCGGTCGACATCGCCGTCTTCTATCGAACGAATGCCCAGTCTCGCGTGATCGAAGATGTGTTCATGCGAAGGGGGATCGGCTACCAGGTGGTCGGCAGCGTACGTTTCTACGACCGCCGGGAGATCAAGGACGCGCTGGCGTATCTTCGGTCGATCGTCAACCCCGACGACCAGGTCGCCCTCAAGCGGATCATCAACGAGCCCAAGCGCGGCATCGGTGACACGACGGTCGGCCATATCGACCGGTTCGCGCAGGACCGCCGAATCACGTTCGGAACGGCGCTCCGGCACCTCGACGAGATTCCGGCGCTGAATGCCGGCGCGGTGCGCAGGGTCGAGGAGTTCGTGGCCGTCATGGATCGCCTCCAGACCGAAGCCGATCAGGGTGTCACCCAAGCGATCAAGGCCGTGATCGAAGACACCGGCTATGCCGCCGCCCTCGAGTCCGAACGCACCATCGAAGCGCTCGGGCGCCTCGAGAACCTCCGCGAGCTGGCTTCGGTCGCCGCTGAGTTCGAGTCGGTGAACGAGGGTGCCGTCGTAGGCGGAGAGGCCTGGGACGACATTCCACCTGCTCGCCGCCTCGAGCTGTTCCTCGAACAGACGGCACTCGTGAGCGACATCGACGAGATGGATCAGGGATCCGGCGCCGTGACGCTGATGACACTTCACACCGCCAAGGGCCTGGAATTCCCGGTCGTGTTCCTGGTCGGGCTCGAGGACGGAGTGTTCCCGCACTCCCGCAGCCTCGGCGACCCGGCCGAGATGGAGGAAGAGCGGCGCCTGGCCTATGTCGGAATCACCCGTGCGATGGATCGGTTGTTTCTCAGCTCGGCCTGGGGCAGGACCCTCTGGGGGGCGACGTCCTACAACCCGCCCAGTCGGTTTCTCAAGGAGATTCCAGATCACCTGGTCGAGACGGTCAAGGGACGGGTGCGGCAGGGTTCACTCGATCGATGGACGCCACCCGGGGCGACGGTCGGAGCCGCCGAGATCACCGACGGCGATCGCGTCCAGCACAAGAGCTGGGGAATGGGGACGGTGCTCGAGGTGATCGGGGAGGGCGACCGTGCCACCGCCGAGGTCATGTTCGATCAGGTCGGTCGAAAGCGCCTGCTGCTGGCTTGGGCACCGTTGGAGAGGGTCGAGTAACACCGGCGACCAGCTACCGGCTGCCGGCCAAAACGTGACCAGACTGGTCGAACTCACTTTGGAAGTTCGGCCGGACCACGATTCATTGTTCGTCAGGACCGAGCGGGGGTCTGGGGGTCGTCCCCCAGAAGAGATCAGGTCTTGTTGCGGGGACGAGAGTGGTCGAACCGACTTTGGAAGTTCGCCCGGACCAGTCGAGCGGCGGTGCGAGTTCGATCGACTTGGGGGACGTCCCTCAGAGGAGGGCTACCTCGCCTTGGCTGCGGCGCGCTCGACGTCGGCCAGCAGCTTCCTTCCCGCATCGACGAACTTCTCGACGCCCTCGCGCTCCAGCACATCCACGACATCGTCATAGTCGACCCCGACCGCGGCCAGTCGTTCGAGCACCGAGCGAGCCTCCGCCACCTCCTCCGGCCCCATGATCTCAACGGCCGGCCCGTGGTCCTGATACGCGTCGATCGTCGGCAGCGGCATGGTGTTGACGGTGTGCGGTGCGATGAGGGTGTCCACGTAGATCGTGTCCCGGTAGTCAGGGTTCTTGGCGGAGGTGCTGGCCCAGAGGGGGCGTTGAACCCGGGCACCGGCACCGGCCAGACGCTGCCAGCGGGGTCCGCGGAACGTGGCCCAGAACTCGTCGTACGCAACCCTGGCGTTGGCGACCGCGGCCCGACCTCTCAGAGCCAATGCCTCCGGAGACCCGATCGCCTCCAAACGGGGATCGACCTCAGAGTCCACTCGGGAAACGAAGAACGAGGCGACCGAGGCGACTCCTTCCGGAGAGCCGCCGATCGAGACGAGGTCTTCCAATCCGGCGATGTACGCGCCCATGACCTCCGCGTAGCGCGAAAGCGAGAAGATGAGCGTCACATTGATCGAGACTCCCTCACCGATGAGGGCCCGGATCGCCGGGATGCCTTCCGCGGTGGCGGGCACCTTGACCAGCAGGTTGGGGCGATCGATCCGCTTCACCCACTCGCGTGCCTCGGCCACGGTGCCATCGGTGTCGTTGGCCAGCTCCGGATCGACTTCGACGGAAACAAAGCCGTCTCGTCCGGAGGTCGATTCCCACACACCCCGGAGCGCATCGCAGGCCCTCTGCAGGTCGTCGGCCATGAGCGAGGCAACGATCTCGCTGGTCGCCGCGCCCCGGCCTGCCAACTCGGCGAGCTGATCGGCGTAGTCGGCCGATCCGACGATGGCCGCGGCGAAAATGGCCGGGTTTGACGTGACGCCGGTGACTGCGTCGTCGACGATTCTCCGGTGGAGTTCGCCGCTGTCGAGCATCGAACGACTGATCTGGTCCGACCAAACGCTCTGACCTGCGGCGGCGAGTCGGTGGAGTCTGGAGTAGGGCATGGGATTCCTCGGGTGGCCTCATTTCAACTTACTACGGGCACGCGGCTCCGATCCGATGGTCGCGTCGACCGGTGGGACGGGTAACCTCCGGCCCCGTGCCGCGTCGCATCCTGATCGCAAAGCCGGGCCTCGACGGTCATGATCGAGGCGCCAAGGTCATCGCCCGTGTGTTGCGTGACGCCGGCAACGAGGTGATCTACTCGGGCCTGCATCAGACGCCGGAACAAATTGTCGAGACCGCGGTCCAGGAGGACGTGGCGGCCATCGGGCTTTCATCTCTCTCAGGGGCTCATCTCACCCTCTTTCCTCGCGTGGTCGAATTACTGAGTGACCGAGGAATCGATGACATCGTCGTCTTCGGTGGTGGTGTGATTCCTGACCAGGATGTGCAGGCGCTCCGCGATGCGGGAGTGCGGGCGGTGTTCACGCCCGGGGCGCCGATCGACGAAATCGCGGCGTGGGTGGAAGCCAACGTGCGCAACAGCTGAGAAAGGAACCGGGTTGAAGATCCACGAGTACCAGGCGAAACAACTGATGGCCGAGCGGGGGATTCCGGTACCCGAGGGAAGGGCGGCGGCGACCGTCGACGAGGCCGTGGCCGCAGTGGCGCCGTTGATCGAGCAGTCAGGCAGTCCGGTGGTGGTGGTCAAGTCGCAGATCCACGCCGGAGGACGGGGCAAAGGACGGTTCAAGGAGCACCCGGATCTGGGCGGTGTCACCGTGGTCACCGACGGCGTCGAGGGCGGAGTGGAAGCCGCCACCAACCGGGTGCGAGACCTAGCCACCCGAATGCTCGGTTCCACGCTCGTCACCGTCCAGACCGGTCCCGAAGGCAAAGTGGTGAATCGGCTCTATCTCGAGCAGGGGATTGACATCGATCGCGAGCTCTACCTGTCGATCTTGCTCGACCGGGCCAGCGGGCGGAACCTGGTGATGGCCTCGGTCGAGGGCGGGATGGAGATCGAAAAGGTCGCCGAAGAGTCACCCGATCTGATCCTTCGGGAGACCATCGACCCAGCGATCGGACTCGCAGATTTCCAGGCCAATCGCATGGCAACGGCTTTGGGTCTCTCTGGTGATGCTGCGGGCAACTTCGTGGGATTCGTCAAAGGCCTCGCAGATGCAGCCTCAGAATGGGACAGCGACCTGATCGAAATCAATCCACTCGTGGTGACGAGGTCAGGTGAGGTGATGGCCCTGGACGGCAAGATGGCGTTCGACGACAACGCGTTGTTCAGGCATCCCGACATCGCCGCCATGCGCGACGAGTCGGAGGAGGACGCGGCCGAGCTCGAAGCCAAGAAGACCGGACTGTCGTACATCAAACTCGACGGCACGATCGGATGTCTGGTGAACGGCGCCGGGCTGGCGATGGCCACCATGGACACCATCAAGCACGTAGGAGGGGAGCCGGCGAACTTTCTCGACGTGGGCGGTGGAGCCAGTGAGGAGCAGGTCGCGGCTGCGTTCCAGATCATCATGCGCGACCCGAACGTCAAGGGGATCTTCGTCAACATCTTTGGCGGAATCATGCGGTGCGATGTCATCGCTTCCGGCATCGTCGAGGCCGTCAAGAAGGTCGGATTGGAGGTGCCGCTGGTGGTGCGGCTCGAGGGAACCAACGTCGAGATCGGCAAGCAGATCATCCGAGATTCCGGTCTGGCGGTGATCGCGGCCGACGACATGAAGGATGGCGCCCAAAAGATCGTGGAGCTCGCCAAGTGAGCATCTTGATCGATCGCAACACCAAGGTCATCGTTCAGGGGTTGGGGAAGACCGGCCAGTTCCACACCGACAAAGCGATTGCGTATGGGACCCGGATCGTCGGAGCGGTTCATCCGAGCAAGTCAGGGACCGTCCATCGATTCGAGGGCGAGACCGACGAGTCCGGTGTGCCCGACCGCCCCCCGGCCTACCAGGTGGACGTCCCCATTCACGGGACGGTCGCCGAGGCGGTGGCGGCGACCGGGGCCGACACGAGCGTGGTCTACGTTCCTCAGGCGGGAGCCGCTGACGCCATCATGGAGGCGGCAGAGGCCGGCCTCCGGCTGGTGATCTGCATCACAGAGGGAATCCCCGTGGCCGACATGGTGGTTGCCAAGCGTTACCTGGATGACAAGGTCACCAGGTTGGTCGGCCCCAACTGTCCAGGGGTCATCACTCCCGCCGAGTGCAAGATCGGCATCATGCCGGGGTATATCCATCAACCGGGCAGGATCGGGGTCGTGTCACGGTCGGGGACGCTCACCTACGAGGCGGTGCATCAACTCACACGGCTCGGCCTGGGCCAGACCACCGCCGTCGGCATCGGCGGTGATCCGGTCAATGGGACCAACTTCGTTGATGTGCTCCGACTGTTCAATGAGGATCCCGCCACGGAGGGCGTGATCATGATTGGTGAAATCGGTGGTACCGCCGAGGAAGAGGCCGCAGAGTTCGTCGCCAGCGAGATGAAGAAGCCCGTCGCCGGTTTCATCGCCGGCACCACTGCGCCGGCGGGTAAACGCATGGGTCACGCCGGCGCGATCATCTCCGGGGGGAAAGGGACGGCCGCGGCAAAGATCTCGGCCATGAGGGAGGCGGGCATCGTGGTGGCCCCGACCCCGACCGACATGGGGAACGCCATGGTGGAGGCACTCGGCTAGGAGGTCTCCAGTCGCGGGTCGCGAGTCGCGAGCTCCCTCATCTCTTCTGGGGGGCGACCAGACCCCCCGGTCGGTCCTGACGGGACGTCGACGGTCGTCGCCCGGCCGGCGAGGAACATCTGACTTCGACCACTCCGTCCCCGTCTTTGCTCTGCTCGAAAGCCGGACGCAGGCGGCAGGCAGCGGGTGGCCGGCTGCCGGTAAGCTCGATCCCATGTGGCCTGCATTGATCATCATCGGAATCCTCGTCCTGATCGTCCTCTGGGTGCTCGGCATCTACAACGGGCTGGTCAAGCTGCGCAACCGGGTGGACAACGCCTGGGCCCAGATAGAGGTTCAGCTCAAACGTCGTTACGACCTGATCCCCAACCTCGTCGAGACGGTCAAGGGGTACGCCGCACATGAGAAGGAGACCCTCGAGCGGGTGATTCAAGCCCGGAGTGCGGGGGTTTCGGCCCAGACCCCGGCCGACCAAGCCCAGGCAGAGAACTTCCTGACCGGGGCCCTCCGTCAGCTGTTTGCCCTGGCCGAGCGTTATCCGGATCTGAAGGCGAATGAGAACTTCCTCCAGCTTCAGGGTCAGTTGGAAGACACCGAGAACAAGGTGTCTGTCTCGCGCCAGATCTACAACGACACCGTGCTCACCTACAACAACAAGGTGCAGATGGTCCCGTCCAACATCGTGGCGTCGATGACCGGATTCAAGATCCGTGAGTTCTTCGACGCCCCGGGCGAAGCCGACGAGGCTCCCAAAGTCGAATTCTGATGCGCCGGTGGGCCGTCCTGGGGGTGACGGTCGGCATCGTCTTGATTGCTGCGCTGCCCGCGGCTGCCAAGAGCTTCACCCTTCCCCGAGCGGAAGTCGATGTCACGGTCGAGCCGGATGGGTCGGTGTCGGTCGTCGAGCGGCTGACCTACTTCTTCGACGGCGACTTCTCGGGGGCGTATCGCGACATCCCGGTCGGTCGCAGCCAGGAGGTCGCCGACATCCAGGTTCTGGAGAACGGCGTCGCTTTCCGGTCCGGTGGATGCGCCGAACTCGGCTGCTCCTCCCCGGCCGGCACCTACGGGATCGCGGATCTCGGCGACCGCATCCGTGTGGTGTGGCATTACACGGCTTTCTTCGAGGATCGGACGTTCGAGGTCCGGTACCGATTCGACGGTCTCGCCAAGGCGTATGACGACACCGTCGACGTGAACCTCAAGGTCTGGGGAGACGAGTGGAAGGTTCCGCTCGACCGCCTCGAAGCTCGTGTGCGGCTCCCCGCCTCCGTAGATCAAACCCGGATCCGGGTCTGGGGGCACCCAGCCTCGGTCGAGGGATCCACGTCCATTGTCGGGCCTGACTCAGTCTCGCTGTCGGCCCGCAACGTGCCTCCCGGTCAGTTCGTCGAGATCAGGGTCTTGTTCCCGAGATCGGCGCTCTCTTCTCCCGATGGCGCGACGATCGTGGAAGGGGAGGGATTCGACGAGATCGTCGCCGAAGAGCAGGCCGCTGCGAGGTTCGCCCGGTCGTTGTGGATCTTCCGGATCGTGGCGTCGATCCTGTTGATGTTCGTCCCTGCGGGGGCGGTAACCGCCTACGTCTATTACCGGTATGGGCGCGAACCGAAGACCGGTTACGACCGTGAGTACGAGCAGGAGCCGCCGAGCGAACACCCGCCTGCCGTGGTTCAGGGTCTCGTCACGCAGGGCAAGGTGGACGAAGACGCCTTCACCGCCACCGTGTTCGACTTCATTCGTCGGGGAATCGTGAAGGCCGAGTCGGAAACTGTCGATCGGTTGTTGTTCGGCGACACGACGGACCTGGTGTTGGAGTTGGTTCCGGATGACCTGATTCCAACCAACCAGGCTCCGACCACCCAACACGAGTTGTCGGTGCTGCGCGTGCTGACGCGGGTCCTCGCCGCCGGCCCGCGGCCGCTCCGCGAGTTCCGGTCGGCGATTCGTGACGACGCCGCGGCCAACTCGGCGGCCTTCTCCGCGTTTGTGAAGGAAGCCGGAACTCAGCTGACCAGCGAACGCCTGCTCGACACCAGAGGCCGATCGGTTCTGGCTGCCTGGATCGTCGGGATATTCGTCGTCCTCTTCGGCGGAGTGTTTCTCGCCGCCAGTTCTTTCGTGAACCTTCCCTGGCTGGCGGCGGTCCTGGTCGGTGCGCTCTTCTCCAATATGGCCATCCTCATGGCGTTCGGGGTGGTTCGCCGGTTGGCGGTTCGACGGACCCCGGAGGGTGCGCTGCTGGGCGAGCGTTGGGAGGCGTTCCGGCGTTATCTGCGCGACTTCAGCCGAATGGAGGAGGCTCCCCCGTTGTCGCTGGCCTTGTGGGATCGCTACCTCGTCTACGGAATCGCGCTCGGTGTCGCCGAAGAGGTCCTCGAGGCCGCCCGGATCAAGGCGCCGCCCGAGTTACAGGAGACCTCCAACCTCTACTGGTTCGGAGGGCACGGCTTCACCGGTGGTCACACCCACAACGCGTTCGCCGGTCTGGCGTCGTCGCTCAAGGGAGCGTTCACGCCGCCATCGTCCGGAGGAGGGTTCTCCGGCGGCGGGGGCGGGTTCTCAGGGGGTGGCGGAGGAGGAGGCGGCGGCGGGGGCGGCGGCGCCTGGTGAAAGCGCTTCTGTTCGGTGTCAGCCTCGGCTGGGCCGCGGGCATCTCCCCCGGACCCCTGATGATGTTCGTGATCACGACTGCCCTGAAGAAAGGCGCCCGGGCAGGGATGCACGTGGCGTTGGCGCCATTCCTGACCGACACCCCGATGTTGATCGTGGGCGTTCTCACGGCCTCGGTGTTGTCGGGTGGTGGGGCGCTGACCGCGCTGACCGTGGCCGGCGGGGTCTACCTGATCTGGCTGGGCGTCTTCGAGCTTCGACACCTCGAGGCGGCGAGAATCGAGTCGGTATCGGGAGCAGGCGATCTGCGGCGAGCGGTCTGGCTGAACCTGACCTCACCGCATCCCTGGGTCTTCTGGCTGACCGTTGGGGGTCCCTTTGTGGCGCGGGCGGATACCGGGCTCGAGGCGGCGGGTTTCCTGGCGGGGTTTTACGTGTTGCTGGTCGGGACCAAGCTGGTCACGGCGTTTGTGGTCGGCTCCAACTCCCACCGATTGCCCGACCGGGTCTACCGATGGCTCGTGCTCTCCGGGGCCGCCGGTCTGGTTCTGTTTGGCGTGCTCTTGCTCGTCGACGCGATCGTCCGAGGGTGATTCAGAACCTGGCCGCGTCGTTTGCGGCATAACCCACGACTTGTTTGTCGGCCCGGCAAACGGACTCCAACCCCACGACCAGCTCGCTCAACCGGCTCCCGGGTATGGCGACGGTCAACTCGTCATCGCTCATTCCGATCCGTTCTCTCGAGAGGGCGCAGCCCATCGAGGCGACGATCGAGCCGGCCGCGGCTCGGGGGATGATCTGGCACTGAGGCTTGCCCGAGAACTCGACCTGCACGGCGTCTCCGATCGCCATCATCTGTCGTGGGGAGACTCTGAGCAGCACGACATCCGGCTCGCCATCGTGGTCGGCGAGCGGTCCGTAGCCGATCGCCGCCGGGGCGCGCTCTAGGGCGGCGACGCCGGCAAACGCCTCGAGCGTCACCCATCCGACCTCGAGGAGCGCCCCGACGTCGCTCTTGTCGACGATCTCCTCGGCGGCTGCGAGGCCGTGCGTGAACCGACCTACCGAGCAGTTCCCGTGGTCCTCGGGCAGGGTGACGAAGGTCTGCTCGTGGCCGTAGGCCCAGAACACGCAGGAGGCCGGGACCCGGCCTGCCCGCCCATCTGGAGTGGGTGGGGACATTGGCCGGTCGAACCTCGTCCCATGCTCAGGCGTGCTGTCGTGGAACGTGATGGCCACCGGGGCGTGTGCGAGTCCAAGCAACTCGGAGAGGCGGGTTGCAGCAGGCATCCGAGAGAGGGTAGCGGCGTCTGGGTGGCAGGAATGACTAGTCCGCGCGTGTGGATTTTGAATGGCCTTCAGGCGGCGGGGTTCGAGGTGCCGATCAATCACTTGGCACGCGAGAAAGGACGCACGATGAGGGCGAGCATGAGTTGGGACGGAACCGGAAAGAAATTCGTGAAGCGGGTTGCCGCGTTCGCGATGTTGGTTGCAGTGCTGGCTCCCAACGCCGCGCTCGCCAAGCCCCAGGCGGTCAGCAGCCCGGACGTGGTCGAGGTCGTCTACTCCCTTGCTCGCGGCTCGAGCTGGAGCTGATCTGAATCAATTCCCGCGGACTCCTCCCGGGGGAAGTCTGCCGAATCGAAGGACCGGTCTGAGGACCGGTCCTTCTGAATTGAGGGCCGAACTCGGTCCCTACACTCGCCCAATGGAACAGGTCGTCCGCACCGCGGTCCTCGTGTCGGGATCGGGCACCAACCTCCAGGCGCTGATCGACGCCGCCGACCCACGTGTCGAGCTGGATCTGGTGTTGTCGGACCGGTTTGACGCCGGGGGTCTCGCACGTGCCATCAGTGCCGGAATCGACACCGTCGTCGAAGCATGGGGCGGCGATCGCGACAGTTTCACGGAGCGTGTGGTGGGCCGGCTTCTCGACCGAGGGATCGAGCTGGTGGTGTTGGCCGGGTTCATGCGCATCCTCGGCAAGGAAGCAGTCGAAGCCTTTTCCGGACGCATCGTGAACATTCATCCGTCGTTGTTGCCGTCGTTTCCCGGGTCGAACGCCGTCTCGGCCGCACTTGCTCACGGTGTCAAGGTGACCGGCGTCACCGTCCATCTCGTCGACGAGATCGTTGACCACGGCCCGATCCTCGCCCAGGAGGCGGTGCCGGTGGTGGACGGCGACTCCGTTGAGTCGCTGCACAAGAGGATTCAGGCAGTCGAGCACCGTCTCTATCCGCGGGTGGTCGGCGAGCTCGCTGATCGAATCGCCCACGGGAGATCGGCGGTTGGTCTGTGAACGAGGTCACGGTCCGCCGGGCGCTCGTCTCGGTCAGCGACAAGACCGGGCTCGTCGAGTTCTGCCGCCGACTCGCGTCAGTGGGCGTCGAGATCGTGTCATCGGGTGGGACGGCTGCAGCGCTCGCGAACGCCGGGGTCGCCGTGACGCTCGTCAGCGACGTCACCGGCCATCCGGAGATCCTCGGCGGCCGGGTGAAAACGCTCCATCCCCGAATCCATGGCGGGATCCTGGCGGATCGTTTCGACCAGGCCCACTCCCGGGAGCTCGAAGAGCACGGGATCGAGCCGTTTCAGCTCGTCGTGACGAATCTCTACCCCTTCGAAGCGACAGTCACCTCGGGAGCTGACGATCTGGAGATCATCGAGAACATCGACATCGGCGGTCCTGCGATGGTGCGAGCTGCGGCCAAGAACCATCGATCGGTCGCGGTCGTGACCTCGCCGGACCAATATGCCATCGTCGCCGACGCAGTGGAACGGGGCGGGATCGACGACGACATGAGAGGTCGACTCGCCCGGGAGGCGTTCTTCCTCACCGCGGCGTACGACGCCGCCATCGTCGAATGGCTGGAGCGAGGGGCGGACCTACCGGATCGAGTCGTCCTGGCGCTGGAAGGTGCCGGGCCCTTGCGGTACGGCGAGAATCCGCATCAGCTCGGAGCGCGCTACCGGCGGGCTGGTAATCGAGGCTGGTGGGACGGAGTCGTTCAGCACTCAGGACTAGAGCTCAGTTATCTCAACCTCCTGGACGTCGACGCCGCCTGGAAACTCGTGCACGATCTCGGGGATTCGCCGGCGGCGGCGATCATCAAGCACGCCAATCCGTGCGGAGCGGCAGTGGCCGGCGATATCGCCACCGCCTATCGGCTCGCCTACGAATGCGATTCTCGCTCGGCCTTCGGGGGCATCGTCGCCGTCAACCGCACCGTCGACCTGGCGATGGTCGAGGAGATCGAAGGGGCAGCCCAGGCGGACGTCGTCATTGCTCCCGGCTACGAGCAGGGTGTGGTCGATCGGATCCGGGGCCGTCGGAAGAACACTCGCATTCTCGAGTCCGCTCCTCCCGAATCGATCGCGATCGAGATGCGACAACTGTCCGGAGGCTGGCTCGGCCAGACGGGTCCCGGGACCGCAACCGACGGGTGGAAGGTCGTGACCCGCCGAGCTCCGAACGCAGCCGAGCTGGCCGATGCCGAGTTTGCCTGGCGGGTCTGTGCCCATGTGAAGTCGAACGCCATCGTGCTGGCGGCGGGCGGCACGGCCTGGGGGATCGGCGCCGGTCAGCAAAATAGGGTCGAATCGACCCGGATTGCAGTTGAAAAGGCATCTGGCAGAGCCGCAGGGGGAGCGTGCGCCTCCGACGCGTTCTATCCCTTCCCCGACGGGGTCGAGGCGGCTGCCGAGTCGGGGGTGGCGGTCATTGTCCAGCCGGGCGGAGCTCAGCGCGACAGCGAGGTGATCGAGACCGCAGACCGGCTGGGTTTGGCGATGCTGTTCACCGGCGAGCGCCGGTTTCTGCACTAGGCCGCCAGCCCCCAGCCGCCGGCCACCGGCCGGACCGAAGAAGGCGTCGTCCGATTCGTCGGTCAGGGTGGCCGGCGTCCCGTGGCAGCGGAGACCAAAGCACCCCTTACACTGCCCCGCCATGACTGCCTTGAGACTGGATGGGAAAGCCGTCGCCGCCTCGGTCCACGAAGAGGTGGCGGCGCGGGTGGCTGCTCTCGGTGATCGAGGCAAGTCTGTCGGCCTCGCCACCGTGCTGGTTGGCGACGACCCGGCGTCGCATGTGTACGTGCGGAACAAACGACGGACGGCGGAGCGCCTCGGGATCCGGTCCATCCACCACGAACTTCCGGCCCAATCCAGCCAGGCCGAAGTCGAGTCGCTGCTTCATCGGCTCAACTCAGATCCACTGGTGGACGGGATCTTGCTCCAACTACCCCTCCCGGGCTCGCTCGATGGTGAGTCGGCAGTGGACGCGATCTCCCCTGCAAAGGACGCCGACGGTCTACACCCGGCGAACCTGGGCAGGTTGGTGCTCGATCGGCCTGGTCTGGCACCGTGTACACCGAGTGGCTCCATTCGGATTCTCGACCACTACGGCATCCAAACCGAAGGAGCCAATGTGGTCGTGGTAGGTCGGTCATTCCTGGTCGGCCGGCCGGTTGCCATCCTGCTCGGGGGCCGGGATCGGAATGCAACGGTGACGCTGGCGCATTCGCGCACCAGAGATCTGCCGGGCCTGTGCCGGACCGCGGACATCCTGATCGCTGCGATCGGCCGTCCGGGGATGATCACTCCTGAGTACGTGAGGCCGGGAGCGGCTGTGATCGATGTGGGAATCAACCGCACGGAAGATGGTTTGGTCGGTGACGTTCACCCATCGGTGGCCGAGGTGGCGGGTGCTCTCACGCCGGTTCCAGGTGGGGTGGGGCCGATGACGATCGCCATGCTGATGTCGAACACGGTGACGGCTGCCGAACGAATCGCCGGCTGAAACCGTCGACCGTCACTCATCCGCATTCCGTCGATACTCCGAGGGCGCCCGCTTCATAGGCTCGCGGTGGCAAACACCACGTCGAACGCCCGGCACCAGATCACAACGGAATGGTATGCGCCCAGGTCGGTCCCGTCCGGGATGTCATAGTTCTGGTCACCGATGTTCCCCTTGAGAGCGCCGAGGTCGAGGTAGTCGGAACCGTCGAAGAGGGTCACTCTCAGGTCGGGCCCGTTGGTGACCTCGAATTCGGTCAGTCTGAGAACCAGGCTGCCGTCCTCCAGTTCGTACACGCTTGCGGTGCCTCGACCCTGATGGAAGTCGTCGGCCCCCTCGAACCCGGCATTGAGAATGGCAACAGGACCGTCCGGGGCAGGCGGTGTTCCTCCGGCCTGGTTCTGCTGGTTCTCTCGCTCGGCTCTCGACGAGGCCTCCATCGGGTCCAGCACCTGTGCGGTGGTCTCGGTCGGGCTCACGGACTCCACGGCCGCTGCAGGGAAAGCTTCGTCGACGGTTCGGTCCAGGAACAGGGGCGAGCCCAGCCACCAGGCCAAGCCCGCTGCCACGAGGACTCCGATACCGATGAGCGTCTTGGTGGTCGTGCCGAGAGATCGAATCCAGTTCATGTACGACACAACGTCCAGGGGAGACGCGGGCTTCCCGGGATCCGATGAACAAAGACGAAACCACGCTCACTACCCTCGACCGTCCAAGCGACATCCCTAGGAGCGACATGGCCACTTCCATCACGATGGGGTCCGGCGGACTCTCTGTGCCCGACGATCCCATCCTTCCGTTCATCGAGGGCGACGGGATCGGGCCCGACATCTGGGCGGCATCGGTGCGAGTGTTCGATGCGGCCGTAGCCAAGGCGTACGGTGGCTCCCGCAAGGTCGAATGGACCGAGGTACTGGCGGGGGAGAAGGCCTTCAACCAAACCGGCTCGTGGCTGCCGGACGAAACGGTCGATTCTTTCCGGCATCACCTCGTCGGGATCAAGGGCCCGCTGACGACTCCCGTGGGCGGAGGGATTCGCTCCCTCAACGTGGCACTTCGCCAGACTCTCGACCTGTTTGCCTGCGTCAGGCCGGTGCGGTGGTTCGACGGGGTTCCGTCGCCGGTGCGGCAGCCGGAACTCGTCGACATGGTCATCTTCCGCGAGAACACCGAAGACGTGTACGCCGGCAAAGAGTTGGAGGCCGGCACGCCCGGCGCCGCCAAATTGCTCGAGTTCCTCGATGCCGAGTTCGGGTGGAAGATCCGACTCGACTCTGGACTCGGCATCAAGCCAATCTCGGAGACCGGGTCGAAGCGGCTGATCCGATCGGCGATCCGCTACGCCCTCGAGAACAACCGGAGGTCGGTCACTCTGGTTCACAAGGGCAACATCATGAAATTCACGGAGGGGGCGTTCCGCGGCTGGGGTTACGAATTGGTGCGGGATGAGTTCTCGGACGTGGCGGTGAGTTGGGAGGATTGCGGCGGTGATCCCGGCGACAAGCTGCTCGTCCAGGACGTCATCGCCGACGCGATGTTGCAGCAGATCCTGACCCGTCCGGCCAGCTACGACGTGATCGCCACGATGAACCTCAACGGTGACTATCTGTCGGATGCCCTGGCCGCGGAGGTCGGGGGCATCGGCATCGCTCCCGGCGGGAACATCAACTACGAGACCGGCCATGCGGTGTTCGAGGCCACCCACGGCACCGCCCCGAAGTACGCCGGACAGGACAAGGTCAACCCTGGATCCGTGATTCTCTCGGGCGAGATGATGTTCCGCTACCTGGGTTGGAAGGAAGCCGCCGACCTGATCGTCAAGGGACTCGAGGCCGCGATCGCCGCCCGCACCGTCACCTACGACTTCGCCCGGCTCACCGAGGGGGCAACCGAGGTCAAGACATCCGAGTTTGCGGACTCGATGATCGAGAGGATGTAGGGCGACGGGTCGCGGGTCTCCGGTCGCGAGTCCCGAGTCGCGGGTCGCGGGTCTGGAGTGGTGATGGCTAGATCGTTCCGGGTTGGGTCTAGGCGCGTCTGATTCACCGGTGGTTGCCGGTGTGACGAGGGTTTGGGATTTCTGGTCTTGGGGTTGGTGTGTGTCTGCGATGTGCTTCCGGCGGCAGCGACTGGTAGCTGGCAGCTGGTGGCCGGTAGCTGGCAGCTGGTGGCCGGTAGCGGCAGGCTGGAGGCTGGTGGCTGGGGTCAGGGTGGGTCGGGTCTGCCGGGT
>JBFHRE010000040.1:0-19105 GCA_041591895.1 Acidimicrobiia bacterium | reverse complement strand
GCCTTTGGCGTCACCCGAAGGGATTGCAGAGTGGTTCTTGTCGACGTACTTCAGTTCTGAGTCAGCCGCCGTAGACCTCATGCCGCTCGGATTCGAACTCCCGGTGGTGGAGACTGGGGTGGTGTCGTTCGTGGATTCGGTCCACGTGCTCGAGACCCGGTTCGAAGACGGGTCGGCCACGGTGGTGGCGGTGGTGCGGATCCTGGGCGACTCCGGTGAGGGGTACCGCCGGTCCGACCCGCTGGTGGTGGAGGTGGACCTGGAGGCGATCGAGGGTGGGTGGGCGGTGGCCGGTCCGCCCCGGCCGGTGGCGTGGGATCCACCCCGCGCCGAGCAAACCTGGGGGGAGGTTCCTCCCGACGTCGCCGTACGGGCTACCGAGACCGCCGGGGAGTTCGGGGCAGTGGTGGATGTCGGGCACGGTAGATCCGGTGAGGGTCGGTGGTCGGTGGTGGTGACGATCGACCTCGGGGCGGCCGGGGTGTGGCCCCTGCTGGTGGACCTGCCACCGGTAGATGGCTCGGGGGTGCACGACTGATGCCCTATACAGATCGTATAGTGATCCGTATGACAACCCCGATTCCAACTCGCTTCTCCGACGAGGAACTGGCTCTCATCGACGAATTGGTGCGACAGGGAGTGGGCGACAGCCGATCGGCCGTGATCCGGCGAGGAGTCGGTCTTCTCGCCGAGTCGGTGAGGAGAGCTCGAATCGGAAAGGAGATCGCAGCCTCCTATCGGGATCTTCCACAGACCTCGGAAGACTTCGAGCTCGCGATGGCGAACGCCATCGCATTGACGGAGGCCGAACCTTGGTAGCCCAGACCGAGATCTGGTTGATGGAAACGCCCAACCAGAAGCGCCGCCCGGTCCTGATCGTCACCCGGGACGAGGTTCTTCCACACCTGACGAGCGTCGTCGTGGCGCCCTTGACGAGCACAGTCCGCAACATCCCAACCTGCATACCCATCGGGCCGGACGAAGGTGTCGACCGACAAAGTGTCGCCACTTTCGACAATCTCGCCGCGGTTCCGAAGTCGGTTCTCACGCAGCGGCTGGGCAGGCTTGGCGCCGGCGGAAGAGTTCAGATATGCGAGGCGCTGGCTGCGGTCGCAAACTGCTGACGGTTTCTCGCCGTCAAGGCCTGAGGAAGGGGTGCCGGCTTCCATCGCGCACCTCCAGCCTGGGCCCTTTGCCCTAAACAGGGTGGTGGTCCGCAGTCCTGGGTCCAGGTTCGAAGCGTGGGATGGGCACCGAAGGAGCTGGTGAGCTGCCGTGAGCCGACTGGTCAGCCGTGATACTACTGGCGGCTACCACCCGACAAATCCCTTAGAAATCGGCGAAAGCCAAGGCTGGCAGCTGGCAGCTGGTAGCCGGCAGACGCGTGACGGAAGACGCGGGACGGTTGACGGGTGACGGGTGCGGTCAGCCGAAGTGGGTTTCTAGGATCGGCGTTGCCGCCGGCACGATGTCGTCCCAGGTGGCGGAGGGATCCTTGGTGATGGTCACGAAGTCGGCGGTCATGAACACGCTGGTCACCCCGGGCACGCCCAGGAGGGCGCTGCCCAGCGGGTCGTCGGTCGGTTTGGCAGCCACGAATGTCGCCGGACCGCCCACCGGCACTCCAACTGTGAACTTCAACGCATTCGGATTCGGGGTTGGATCGGGTCTCACCGGCATATCCGCTCAACATAGCGACCGTCGTGATTGAGCGGGCAGGCAGCGGAGGTCTGTCGTGAGTGTCGGGGTCGACGTCGGTGGTACCTTCACCGATCTGGTGGCGGTCGAGGACGGACATCTGACGGTCGCCAAGACCGCCTCTACGCCCGACCAATCCGAAGGCGTGGAGAACGCCCTCGCCGAGGGCTTGGGGGACCGCCCCACCTCACTTCTCATCCACGGGACCACGGTCGCCACCAACGCCCTTCTCGAACGAGACGGAGCCGAAGTTCTCCTGGTCACGGACCCTGGTTACGAGGACCTGATCGAGATCGCCCGCCAGAACCGGAGGTCGCTCTACGACCCGGTTCTCGACGGACCCGAACCGCTGGTGCGGCGGAACCGCCGGGTTTCTCGGGTGGATCTCGCTCTCCTCGACGGGGTCGAGTCGGTCGTCATCGGCACCGTTGGCGGCTACGCCGATCCCGAACGGGAACTGGAACTGGCGGTGGAGGTCACCCGACTGCGGCCGGACCTCCCTGTGGCGGCGGCCGGGGTCGACTTCGGCGAGTTCCGCGAATTCGAGCGCATCAACACCGCCGTCGTCAACGCCTTCCTCCGTCCCAAGGTGGAGGGATACCTCGCCAACCTCGAGCGACGGCTGATCCCCTCCCGGGCCGAGCGAATCCTCGTCATGCGGTCGTCGGGCGGTTCGATCAGCCCCGCCCGCGCTGCCCGGCTCGCCGCCACCATCCTGCTCTCCGGTCCGGCCGGCGGGGTGGTCGCCTCGGCGGCGCTGGGCGAGGTGCTCGGTCTCGAACGGGTCATCGCCTTCGACATGGGCGGCACCTCCACCGACGTCACCCGGGTCGAGAACGGCCGCCCCGAGATCTCGCACCAGCGCAGCATCGACGGGCACCTGGTTCGCGTCCCTTCGGTGGCCGTCCACACCGTCGGCGCCGGCGGAGGCTCGATCGGGTGGGCAGATCCCGGCGGAGCGCTTCGGGTGGGACCCCGCTCGGCCGGGGCATTCCCCGGTCCTGCTTCCTATGGCCGGGGTGGCATGGAGCCGGCGGTCACCGACGCCAATGTGGCTCTCGGTCGCCTGCCCGCCCATCTGCCGCTGGCAGGTGGCCTCGCCCTGGATCCGTCCCTCGCCCGGGAGGCTCTATCCCGACTCGGAAAGCAGGTCGGACTCGATGGCTCCGCCACCGCGGCGGGAATGATCGAAGTGGTCGAAGCGACCATGGAACAGGCGGTGCGAGCGGTGTCCGTCGAGCAGGGCTCCGACCCGCGGGGCGCGTTCTTGATCGGGTTCGGGGGAGCCGGCGGCCTCCACGCCACCTCGGTGGCCCGGAGGCTGGATATGGCCGGCGTGGTGATCCCGCCGATGGCCGGCGTGTTCTCCGCACTCGGCCTGATCCTCACCGCGCCCCGACACGACTCGGCTCGTTCGGTGATCCTCCGGCGGGCTGACGCTCGGGAGCTCGATCCGGCGGTGGCGGGGATCGCATCCGAAGCACTGCGCGAGTTCACCGAGGCAATGGGGGTGAGACCCGACACGGTGGAGACGATGGCCGATGTCCGCTACGTCGGGCAGGCGCATGAGATCTCGGTCGCCTACCACCAGAGCGGCGGATGGGAAACACTGACCCGTTCGTTCCACGACGCCCACCGGGAGCGGAACGGCTTCGCACGGGTCGGTGACGAGATCGAGGTGGTAACGGTCCGGGCCACCGCCCTTGGCCGGGCTCGGGTCACGCTCGACGGGCTGCTCCACCACCCGGACGGACCGATGCCGGCACCGGCCGTGACCCCGGTGATAGACCGCGGGGATCGAGTAGATGCGACGGTGTGGTGGCGCCACGAACTGCCCGCCGGGGCTGCCATCGCCGGGCCGGCCATCGTCCGTGACGGCGAGGCGACGGTGTGGCTGGCAGGTGATGAGCGGGCCACCGTTGACCCGACAGGAGCGCTGATGATCGAATGGTGATCGGGCCGATCGAACTCGAACTCGCCCGAACCTCGATGACCGCCGTCGCCGAAGAGATGGGGTCGGTGCTCCGCCGGACGTCGTTCTCGCCCAACATCAAGGAGCGGATGGACTGTTCGGCGGCGGTGTTCATGCCGGACGGGTCGATGCTCGCCCAGGCCGAGCACATCCCGGTCCACCTCGGGGCGATGCCGGCCTCGGTAAAGGCGGTCCTCGACCGCTTCGACGCCGAGCCGGGCGTCCAGTACGCGGTGAACGACCCCTTCGCCGGTGGGACCCATCTCAACGACCTCACCCTGGTGCGCCCGGTGTTCGTCGGAGGCGAGCTGGTGGCGTGGGTCGGGAACCGGGCCCATCATGCCGACGTCGGGGGCGAGGCCCCGGGCTCGATGCCGGCTCACGCAGTCTCCGTCGACCAGGAGGGCATCCGGGTGGCGCCGATGCCCGCAGTCCGGGACGGCGAGTGGATCGCCGACTTCGTCGAGCCGTTTCTGGCTGCCACCCGCACCCCTGGTGAGCGGAGGGGCGACCTCGCAGCGCAGATGGGTGCCAACGAGATCGGCGCACGTCGTCTGGAGGAGGCGATCGAGAAGGAAGGCAGCAGCCGGTTTCGTCGGGTCACGAACGCCCTGCTCGACTATGGATCGAGGCGGATGCAGGCTGCGCTGGAGGCCCTCCCACCCGGGCGGTACGAGTTTGCCGATGTGATGGAATGGGGCGACCGGGACGTCCGGATCCGGGTGGCGGTCGTGGTCGGACCGGACGGTCTGCTGGCCGACTTCTCCGGCACCGACGACCAGATCCCGGCCAACTTCAACGCCGTCGAGGCGGTGACCCGATCGTGTCTCTACTACGCCATCCGGGTCGCCACCGATCCCTCCATTCCTGCCAACGGCGGGTCCTATCGCATGGTCGACCTCCATGCTCCGGAGGGTTCGATCGTCAACGCGCTCCCCCCGGCGGCGGTGGCTGCGGGGAACGTCGAGACCAGCCAGCGCATCGCCGACACGGTGCTGGGTGCCCTCGCCCAAGCGGCGCCCGACCGGGTTCCGGCCGCCTCCCAGGGCACGATGAACAACGTCCTCATCGGCAACGACGAGTTCGCCTACTACGAGACCGTGGGCGGGGGCCAGGGGGGCCGGCCCACCAAGCCGGGCCGGTCCGGGATCCACACCGGGATGACGAACACCCTCAACACCCCGATCGAGTCGCTCGAAACCCATTACCCGTTCCGGATCCGCCGGTACACGCTTCGCCGAAACAGCGGCGGAGCCGGGCTTCATCCCGGCGGGGAGGGGATCGAGCGGGAGATCGAGTTCCTGACGCGGGCTTCTCTGTCGTTGATGGGCGAACGCCGCCGCCACCTGCCCTGGGGGCTGGAGGGTGGCGGTCCCGGAGCTGCCGGCGAG
Organism: Acidimicrobiia bacterium; assembly: GCA_041591895.1. Lineage (GTDB taxonomy): Bacteria > Actinomycetota > Acidimicrobiia > Spongiisociales > ZC4RG35 > JBFHRE01. Next base: position 14,044 of record JBFHRE010000040.1, on the reverse strand, counting down.
GATTGGCTGCTTCGCGGGAGCGAGCGGATCCGGCTGCCCGGCAAGACCACGATCGAGGTCGAAGCCGGCGACCGGCTCCTCGTGCTGACTCCTGGAGGCGGTGGCTGGGGCCGCGCCGGTTAGGGCTGGGCATGACACCTGTCTCATGGTGCGACGCCTCGCTACCCTCGGCCGCATGACCCTGGTCGAAGACCTCGTCGCAGTCCTCGGGCCCGACAGGGTGCTCGCCGACCAGATCGACCGGCATCTCTATGCGATGGATGCGGGGGTGTTCCGGGGCGAAGCCGGGGTGGTGGTGTTACCCGAGACAACGGATGAGGTGGCCGCGATCGTCGTCCTGGCCGAGCGGCATGGCCGGTCGATCGTTGCCCGGGGCGCCGGCACCGGCCTGGCCGGTGGAGCGGTGCCGCTCCACGACGCGATCGTGCTGTCGACCACACGTATGAACCGGATTTTCGACGTCGATCTCGACAACCGCACCGCCATCGTCGGCCCCGGAGTCATCAACCTCGACCTCTCCCGGCACACCTCGCCGCACGGGTTTCACTTCGCACCCGATCCGTCGAGTCAGCAGTCATGCACCATCGGCGGCAACGTCGCCAACAACTCGGGCGGTCCCCACTGCCTGGCCGAAGGCACCACCGTGAACCATGTCCTCGGGCTCGAGGTGGTGCTGGCCGGCGGCGAGGTCTTGTGGCTCGGCGGGGCGGCACCCGATCAGCCGGGACTCGACCTGCGGGGGATCGTGGTCGGCTCGGAGGGAACCCTCGGCATCGTCACCCGGGTCCTGGTCAGGCTCATCCCCAACCCTCCCGCAGTGCGAACCATCCTGGCCGCTTTTCCCGGAGTGGAGAGCGCCGCCGCCACCGTGAGCCAGATCATCGCAGCGGGCATCGTCCCCGCGGCTCTCGAGATGATGGACCAAGAGATGACAATCGCCATCGAGAACTGGCTCCGCGCCGGTCTTCCCGTGGAAGCAGCCGCCGTGCTTCTCGCCGAGGTCACCGGTGAGCCCTCCGCAGTCGAGGAGGAGGCCCGGATCGTCGAACGGATCGCCCTCGACAACGGGGCGATTTCAGCCCACACCGCGGCAGACGAATCGGAGCGTGCGTTGCTCTGGAAAGGTCGCAAGGCAGCTTTCGGCGCCGTGGCCCAGTCGGCTCCCGACTACTTCCTCCACGACACGGTCGTCCCCCGAACCCGCCTGGTGGCGGCGATGGCGGCCGTGTACGAGATCGCGGATCGCCACGGAATCAAGATGATGAACGTGTTCCACGCCGGAGACGGCAACCTCCATCCCCTGATGGCGTTCGACGCCTCGCAGCCGGGAATGCTCGACCGGGTTCAAGCGGCGGCCGACGAGTTGGTCGAGGTCTGTGTTCGACTCGGCGGGGTGCTCTCGGGTGAGCATGGCGTCGGCCGGGAGAAGCGTGATCTGATGCCGCTCATGTTCACTCCGCACGATCTCGACGCCCAGGCCCGGCTCAAGGAGGCCTTCGACCCCGAGGGGTTGTTCAACCCGGAGAAGGTCCTGCCGCACGGGTCGCGCTGCTTCGACTTCGGTCGCCCGATCCCCGAAGGAGCCTGGGTGTGAGCCTGGTCGGCGCCGATCTGACCGAGTTCGAACAGGCCGACCCGGATCTTCGCACCGGGCATCCCCCGGCGGAGTTCCACTTTGCACCGGCCTCGGCGGAGGAGGCGGCGTCCATCCTCGAATCGGCCTCCGACGCCAGATTGCCTGTGCTGTTGTGGGGTGGCGGCACCCATCAAGCGATCGGCCACCCGGTCGAACCGCGGGTGGTGGTCTCGACCGCCGCGATGAAGGAACTCGTGGCGTGGGAACCCGACGACCTCACGGTGGTGGCCGAAGCCGGCATGAAGGTCGCCGATCTGGAGACCCTGCTCGGTTCTCGCCGGCAGACGGCGGCGCTGCCCGAGGTTGGCGGCGAGGCCACGGTCGGTGGGGTGGTGGCCGCCGGGATCTCCGGCTACCGCCGGGCAAGGTATGGACCGACCCGCGATCGGATGCTCGAGGTGAGCCTGGTCACTGGCGACGGGAGGGTCGTCCGCGGCGGTGGCCGGGTGGTGAAGAACGTCACCGGTTTCGACCTACCCCGTCTCGCCGCCGGCTCGCTGGGCTCGTTGGGTTTGATCACGTCGGTGTGTTTGAAGCTCTGGCCGCTGCCGGAGTCATCGGCGACCGTCCGCGTGGCCGACCCGGGTCGGGCGTGGCACATCGCATACCGGCCACTGGCGGTGCTGGAGTCCGAGACCGGCTCGATGGTCTACCTGCAAGGAACCGCTCGTGAGGTGGAGTCACAGGCTGCCCGCTTGGGGGGCGAAGTCTCTCCGGGGCTCGACTGGCCGGAAACCCCCGACGGTCCGATCGTGCTCTCGCTCCGGGTCCCACCGGCCGATGTGCCAGAAGCGGTGACCAGGTTGCCCCGGGGTCGGTTCGTTGCCCAGCACGGAGTGGGTGAGATCACGTTCGCGCTCGCGGCTGCAGACGAGGATCTGGTGGCTTTGAGAGCCTGGGCCGAGTCGCGGTCCGGCTCGATGGTGGTGGTCGGTGGCGAGTCCCCGAGCGGATTCGATCCATGGGGCACCCTGCCACCGGGCCTCGAACTGCAGCGCCGGATCATGGCCGCCTTCGACCCGGCCGGGATCCTCAACCCGAATCGCATGCCGGGTGGACGGACTTCCGGGGGACGGTGATGGCGTTCGTCACCGATGTCGCTCCGACCGCAACGGAACTCGACACGTGCATTCGCTGTGGCCTGTGCCTGCCCGCCTGTCCCACCTTCCGGCTCACCGGAAAGGAGTCGGCCTCCCCCCGGGGGCGGCTGGCCGCGATGTCGATGGTCCTGGCCGGAGACCTCGAAGTGGAGGAGGCGTTCGACGAGGTGATCTCGTTCTGCCTCGGCTGTCGGGCATGCGAGGCGGTTTGTCCCGGACTGGTCCCCTACGGTCGGGTGTTCGAGGGTTCGCGAGCGGAACTGGCCGCTCAGCGGCCGACGGCCGCCCGTCGGTCGCGGCGGCTGATCCTCGGATCTTTCCTCAACCGGCGGGCGCTGATCCGGCTGGTCACGGCGTTGATAGCCGTGGGTCAGCGACTCGGAGTCGCCCGCCGGCTGCGGGGTCCCCTTGGCCGGGCCGCCGGGGGACTTCGGCCGCTCCCGATCGCTCCCCGGCGTTGGTCGGGAACCGCCGTTCAGCCCGATGGATCACCGAAGGCACGGGTGGGCCTGCTCGCCGGGTGTGTGATGGAAGCCTGGTTCGGCGAGGTGCATGCCGCGGCGGTCGGGTTGCTGAGCAAGGCGGGATACGAGGTTGTGGTCCCCGCCTCCCAGGGTTGTTGCGGGGCGCTTGCCGCTCACGACGGCCACATCGATGCGGCGCGCCGAATGGCCGAGGCCAACCGCATCGCATTTGCCGGGTGCGACATCGTGGTCGCCGACGCCGCCGGGTGCTCGGCCCACCTTCGGCATTACGCCGAGCTGACCGGCGCCGGCCTGGACGCCGAGGTGCTCGATGTCACCGAGCTGATCGCCCGCTGTCTCGCCGACGGATCGCTCGTGCCGTCCTCCCTCCGTCGCGGTGACGCCGCCATCCAGGATCCATGCCACCTGCGACACGCCCAGCGCGTGACCGCCGCCCCTCGAGAGATCGTCGCCGCCGCCGGGTACCGCCCGGTCGAGATCGACCCCGACGGGCTGTGCTGCGGTGCGGCAGGGATCTACTCGCTGCTCGAGCCGGAGACATCCGGCGAGTTGGGGGCGCGAAAGGCGGCCCAGGTCCGCGGTAGTGGAGCGGGGGTGGTCGCGTCGGCGAACCCCGGCTGCGAGATGCAGCTTCGGGCCCATCTCCCGGGATCCATCCGCGTTGCCCACCCGATCGAGTTGTTGTGGGAGGCCGTCTCGCCCCCCGCGAGCCGGTAGCCTGCCGCCGGTGACGGTGACGGTGCCAGAGGAGAGAACCGGCGGAGACGTCCGCTACTGGCTGCGGCTACTCGCGTCGGTGTTCCGGAGCATGCTCGACGTGGCGATGCTGGTGGTTGGCAGCGGACTCGTGAGTCTCGGGATCGTCGTGTTGCTCGACGGGTTCGGTCTGGTCTCCGTTCGGCTCGGTCTCTCGACCGGCGGAATGCTGGCCACTGCGCTGGTCCTCGGGATCGTGGGGGCATTTGCATTCGGGGTTGCCTCAGAAGGTTGGTTTGGCGCCTCGACCGGTCCCATGCCTCGGACTCCGGAGCACGTGGCAGTCGCCCGGGTCGTGTCCTCGGTAGCTATCGGGTGGCTGCTGTGGTTCGGGGCGAGGCGGTTGACCGATCTGGTCGCCGACCTGGCCTACCCCATCGCCGTAGGCCAGGAAGTGGTGCGCGCCACCGGGGTGAGCGGGATGATGGTCGTGCCGCTGGTCGGGGTCGGCGGTGCCTATCTGCTGCATCGGAGCCTGCGCCGGGCCGGGTTCGGCTCCGACGTGGAGCTCGGGATGATCTACTTCGTCTGGGTGCTGGCCACGGTGGCAGGTCTCGTCTTCCCCTGACGGGGACCGTTCGATCGCTCTTGGCTTGTTGGATCGATCCGGCCGGTCCATACTCGCACGCCTATGTCCACAGCCTCGACTCCGTGGTGGCGCCGGGCCGCCTTCTATCAGGTCTACGTTCGCTCCTTCGCCGACGGCAACGGTGATGGCACCGGCGATATCGCCGGGCTGCGTTCCCGCCTCCCGTATCTGCATGCTCTCGGAGTCGACGCCATCTGGGTGAATCCCTGGTACCGGTCTCCGCTTCACGACGGCGGCTACGACGTTGCCGACTATCGCCAGATCGACCCCAGGTTTGGCACGCTCGAGGAGGCGGTCGCCCTGATCGCCGAGGCAGAGAAGATGGGCATGAGAGTTCTGGTCGACCTGGTGCCCAACCACACGTCGGTGGAGCATCGATGGTTCCAGGAAGCCCTGGCCTCGGCCCCGGGAAGTCGGGAGCGGGCCCGGTACATCTTCCGCCCTGGCAAGGGGGTCGACGGATCCCAACCCCCCACCGACTGGGAGAGCGTCTTCGGTGGTCCCGCCTGGACCCGGGTCGACGACGGGGAGTGGTACCTCCATCTGTTCGACTGGTCGCAGCCCGATCTCGACTGGACCAACGACGAGGTGATCGAGGAGTTCCAGGACATCCTGCGCTTCTGGCTCGACCGGCGGGCGGCCGGATTCCGGGTCGACGTCGCCCACGGTCTGGGCAAGGATCTGACGTTCCCGGATGTGGGCGACCGCCGCCAGTTGGTGCTGACTGCGGTTGCCGAGAACCCCGACCACCCGTTTTGGGACCGGCCCGAGATCCATCCGATCGTTCGCGGATGGCGGTCGGTCCTCGACGAGTACCCCGGAGACCGAATGATGGTGGCTGAGGCGTGGGTCGCCAACTGGCAGCGTCTGGCCGAGTACCTGCGGCCCGACGAGTACCACCAGGCGTTCGATTTCGAGTTCCTTCAGGCACCATGGAACGCCGGGGAGATGCGGACGGCCATCGAGTCGTCGTTGGCGGGGGCGGCGTCGGTGGGATCGGTTCCCACCTGGGTGCTCTCGAACCACGACGTCATCCGTCACCCCACCCGCTACGGGCTGCCGGACGGAGTGGACGCCAAGGAGTGGCTCGTGGCCGGTGACCGGACCCTGCTCGACGAGGAGCTCGGTCTGCGCCGGGCGCGAGCTGCGACGTTGCTGATGATGGCTCTGCCGGGTTCTCTGTACCTGTACCAGGGGGAGGAGCTGGGGCTGCACGAGACGTGCGATCTCCCGGAGGAGGTGCTGGATGACCCCGTCTGGGATCGATCGGGTCACACCCAGAAGGGTCGCGACGGATGCAGGGTTCCGATCCCCTGGGCCGAGGACGGCCCCTCGTTCGGGTTCGGTTCATCTGAGCCGTGGCTACCACAGCCCGAGGGCTGGGGGTCCGTGTCCGTCACCGCCCAGGACGGGGTGGCGGGCTCGACCCTCGAGATCTACCGAGAAGCGCTGCGATTGCGGTCGCAGTTCCTCACCGGCGACGAGTCGATCGACTGGCTCGATGACCTGGGTGGATCCGCCATCGGCTTCCGGCGGGGCTCGGGGGTGGCGTGCATCGTCAACATGGCGGCCGAGCCTGTCGCGATACGCGATGCCGAGGTCCTCATCGAGAGCGTCCCTGGGGCGGTAGCCGGGGGAATGCTGGCTCCAGATTCCGCAGTCTGGATTCGCTGACCCGGGAGGCCGGGTGTCGGCTCAGGCGAGTACCGCCAGGACGTCATCGATCCTGGCGTGGTCACCGGCGAACTCCTCGAAGTCGGCGAACAGGATCTCGTCGCCGGGACCGATCACGATGGTGGCGCCCAGTTGCAACGGGCGACGGCCTGTCTTGTGCTGGCGGTTGCCGGTGGCCAGCGACCGGGCGGCGGCCAGGGCGGCTGTCGGCTTGAGGGCGGCCAGGGCTCCCAGGGCTCCGGTGCCGACGATCTCCGCCGCTTCCCCGTTCTCGTCCAGCAACACCGGAAAAGGCACCTGTTCGTCGTCGATGAACGCCTGGGCGTATCGCTTTCCTCCGGTTCCGATGGCGGTGACGCCGCACCCGGTGGAGAGGAACTCGTCGTATCTCCTGCGGACCTGACCGGCCCGCTCGCGGCACGTGAGTCAGCCGAAATGGCGAAGGAACAACAGCACGTGCGGGCTGTCCTGCCAGAGATCTCCCAGACGGTGCAGCGAACCGTCGGGGGCGGGCAGTTCGAGCCGGCCAAGTGCGGACACGTCGAAAGACATGGTGGGCAAGCTATCGGAAACTGCCCGTAACCGAGAATCCGGAGCACCGGTACAGTGCCGTCGTGACCACACCGCGCAAAGCCGCCCTCGGCGGTCTCATGACCTGGGCCGCCAAGCGACGTTTCCCGACGCTGCTGTTGCTGACAGGAGCGCTCTTCGTCATCGACCTCCTGGTGCCGGACATCATCCCGATCGCCGATGAGTTGTTGCTCGGGCTGGCCACCCTGATTCTTGCCCGCTGGAAGGACTCCCGGAAACAGTCCTGACCGATCACCGGTCGTGCGCGACCGGCGGTGGTTAGGCTCGTTGGCGTCGGCCGGGCTCCGGCCGGCCGGCGAGGAGCTTCATGATCTGCTCGAACTGCGGCGGGGAAAACGCGGCGGACGCCCTGTTTTGTGTCCGGTGCGGGAACAAACTCGGCCGGGACTGCTCGAACTGCGGGGCGCCGCTTCCACCCGATGCCGCCTTCTGTCCGAAGTGCGGAACTCGAGTCGGCGACCTCTCTTCCGCACCGCCCCCGGTCGATGGCACCGAGAAGCTGAAGCGGTTCATCCCCCAGGAACTCCTTGCCAAGCTCGAAGAGGCGGCGCGTTCCGGTTCGATGCAGGGGGAGCGGCGCACGGTGACGATGCTGTTCTGCGACGTCCAGGGCTCCACTGCCGCTGCCGAGCATCTCGATCCCGAAGAGTGGGCAGACGTGATGAACGCCACTTTCGAGCGGCTGATCGCTCCCGTCTACCGGTACGAAGGCACGCTGGCGCGGCTGATGGGAGACGCCATCCTGGCGTTCTTCGGCGCCCCGATCGCGCACGAGGACGATGCAGAACGGGCGGTCCTGGCGGGTCTCGAGATCGTGGAAGCCATGCGGGAGTTCGCCCCGGAGGCCAAACGCCACTGGGACGTCGATCTCAAGGTCCGGGTGGGAATCAACACCGGGCTGGTGGTGGTGGGAGCCGTCGGCTCCGACCTCCGGGTCGAATACACCGCGATGGGAGATGCGGTCAATGTCGCCTCCCGTATGGAGCAGACCGCAGAACCGGGCACCGTCCGCATCTCGTCCGACACCCAGAAGCTGGTGTCGGAGCTGTTCGAGTTCGAGCCGATCGGCCCGGTCGAGGTGAAGGGCCGGGCTGAACCGATCCACTCGTTCGCCGTTGTGCGGCGAGTTGAGCGGCCAGAGGACCTCCGGGGGATCCGCGGCATGTGGGCACCGATGGTCGGGCGTGACGCCGAGCTCTCCGAGCTGAATGGCTTGTTCGACGCGATCGAGGCCGGCGGTGGACGCATCGTCTCGGTGATGGCGGAGGCGGGCCTGGGCAAATCGAGGCTCGTTAGAGAGTTCCGGACGAGCCTCCAGGACGTGGGGCGGCTCGACGGGGTCACCTGGGTGGTGGGTCGGTCGCTCTCGTACGAGACATCGGTGCCGTACGCCCCGGTATCTCGGATCATTCGTCGTCTGGCCGGTCTCGGCGACGACTCCCGGGGTGAGCCGGTCTGGGACGCGATTCGGAACCTGGTTGCCTCCGTTCTTCCGGGAGGAGTTTCGAGCCTGGCACCGGTTCTCGGTCATGTGAGTGGTGCTCCGGTGCCCGAGGTTGAACGTCAGCGACTGGATTATCTGGAGCCGGCGCTCATGGCCGCCAGGGCGACAGCCGCGGTCGTCGAGTTGTTCGAGGCGTTGGCGGCGGAGCGGCCGGTCGTGGCCGTGTTCGAGGACCTGCACTGGGCGGACTCGGCATCGATCGCCGTCTGCGAAGCGCTGATGGATCTCACCGGTCGGTCTTCGCTTTTGCTGGTTCTCGTGTTCCGGCCCCGGCGCAACGAGGCCTCCTGGGCAGTGCACGAACGGGCCGTCCGGGAGTTTCCGCACGCCTACCTTCCGCTGGAACTCTCGCCACTCGGCGAGAGCGATTCGCGTTCCCTGGTGTCGGCTCTACTCGACATCGACATGCTCCCCGACCCGGTCAGGGCCTCGATCCTCGCCCGGTCCGAGGGCAATCCCTTCTTCCTCGAAGAGGTCATCCGCTCGATGATCGAAGCCGGTGCGATCGTCGAGGCCGATGGCCGCTGGGTGGCATCGGACGCCGCCGGACGGTTCGTGGTCCCGGACACCCTGGCTGCGGTCATCAACACCCGGGTCGACCGGCTGGCCGAGAAAGACAAGACGGTGCTTCACTCGGCCAGCGTTCTCGGACGCGAATTCCGCTACGACGAGTTGTCGGCCCTCGTGCCTGATATGCAATCCATCGACCCTGCCTTGTTGGAGCTGCAACGGCGGGAGCTGATCGGCGAGGTCGCCCGCGTCCCCCGCCGAGTGTTCAGGTTCAGACACGCTCTCGTTCAGGAGGCCGTGTACGGCACCGTGCTCCTCAAGCGGCGGGCGGAGTTGCACGCCGGAGCAGCCACGTTCCTCGAGAAGTACCACGCCGAGCGGGTGGAGGACATCGCCGACCACTTCATCCGTGCCCGACTTCCGGTGCGGGCGCTCCCGCATCTCATTGCATCGGGCCGGCGGGCGCTGCGGGCATATGCCCTGCCGGAGGCCGTCGAGCGTTTCGCGGTCGCCCGGACCGAGGCGTCGAGGGCAGGCGACCTCGCAGCCGAGCGCATGGCTCTGGAGGGCCTCGGGTCCGCACTCGAGGCGCAATTCGATTTCGCTGGCTCGGAGGAGGTCTACCAGCGCCTGGTGCAACTGGGCGAGGAGACCGGCGACCTCCCCACCCGGATTTCGGGATTGAACAAGCTGGCCATGCTTCGCGGAACTGCGTTCGGAGATCTGGAAGCCGCCCTCCAAACACTCGGAGCCTCCGAGGAGGCTGCCCGGGGCAGCGACGATCTGGCCGGATTGGCTGAAGCCTGCGCCGCCCAGTGTTTCCTCAACTCGGCTCAAGCCGAGTTCGAGAAGGTGGAGTACTACATGGGCGAGGTGGCGCGTCTCGGTGTGGAATTGGAGAGCGAGGAAACGGTGCTGTTCGGTCTGACACACCTCGCCTCGACGCTGACCTACCTGAACCGGGCTGAGGAGGGCGTCGAGCGCAGCCTCGAAGCCCTGGCCAAGGCCACCGAGTTCGGAAACCTCAAGTTCCAGGCCGACATCATGTGCTGGCCCTTGCCTCTCGGGCTGATCATGCGGGACGAGGTGGCCCGGGCGATGGAGTACCTCGAACGGGGGATCGAGCTTGCAGACAGGATCGGCGACGTCCAGAGCCAGGCCATCGCGTCCGTCCTCCAGGGCCGGCTGGCGGTTTCCAAGGGCGCCTTCGAGGACGGTATCGCCTGGTTCAAACGCGGGATCGACGCCGCGGAGGCGCTGGGAGCGCCGTGGGTCATAGCAATGGCCAGATGTTCACTGGGCACCTGCTACCAGAGGATCGGCGGCCGTTACGCCGCGATGGCGCACGAGATCCACACCGAGGTGCTCGACATCACCGACCAGCCGGGCGGTGGGATCATCGGCACCTGGATCTGGACCGAGATCGGCAATTGCCTTCTCCGTCGGGGCGACACCGCCGGGGCGGAGAGACTGTTCAGGCGGGCCCTGGAGGAGAAGACGTTCACCTTCTATCTGAACCGCCCGGAAGCTCTTCGCGGGCTGTGCGAGCTGGCCGTCGACGCGGGCGACGTAAAGGGCGCAGTCGAGGCGTTTGACGCGTACCGTTCCTACGTGGAGGCCCACGATCTGCGCCATCACTCGGCACCAGTCGCTTTGACCGGGGCGCGGCTGGCGATGATGTCGGGTGACGCCGAAGCGGCTCTGGGGGCTCTGGAGCGAGCGTCCGAGATTCTCGCGCGACATGGGTTCGAGTTCGATCGTCTCGAAGTGCTGCGCGAGCGGTCGCGTTGTCTCGATGTGCTCGGACGAACCGACGAGGCGGCCGCCACTTTCGCAGAATTCGGCAGGGTCGTTGACGCGATCGGAGCCGCCCTTGCACCGGAACTGAGTCGGGCGTTCGTCTCGGAATCCTCCCACAGCCTCGGCGGTTGACGAGGGCGGGCTAGCGAGCCGGTTCGAGCGGGAGCCAGACCGAGAAGAGCGTCTTCCCCGGTTGCGACTCGACCTCGATCTCGCCTCCGTGACGGTCGATGACGATCCCCCGGCTGATGTCCAACCCGAGGCCGGTCCCGGACCCGGGAGCTTTGGTCGTGAAAAACGAGTCGAACACCCGGTGCCGAATCGAGTCGGGAATTCCTTCGCCGTTGTCCTGGATCTCGACGGTCACGCCATCTCGATTAGGAAAGGCTCGGATTCGGATCGTGGGCTCCGGCCGGCCGGCTACGGCGTCCGCTGCGTTGTCGATCAGGTTGGTCCACACCTGGTTCAACTCGGACCCGTAGGCGTGGATCGGTCTCAGCTCGGGATGAAAGTCGGTCTCCACTTTCACGTCGGTGAGCTTCTGTTTGAGGATCGTGAGCGTGTCCATGATCCCCCTGGTGAGGTCGACTTCCTGCACCGGGGCCTGGTCGAGATACGAATACGACTTGAGGGCGCCGACGATCGAGGAGATCCGACCGGTGGCCATTGCCACTTCCCTGCGCAAGGTCTCCATGTCGTGGGTGCGCGTTATCAGGTCGAGCAGCCGGCGGGAATCGGCGGGGTCCGCAGCCGCCATCATCGCCTCCAACTCGCTCTCCGTGTAGCCGAGGGCGACCAGGGTCGGCGCCGCTCGCCAACCTTCGGGGACTCCCCGAGCGGTGAGCCAGTCCTCCACGGACTCCTCGGCGTCGGCGCGGGCCAGTGCCGAGAGCTCGACGGCCGTGGACGATCGCGTCAGGACGTCCTGAATCAGGGTCTCAACCGTCCCGCCGTCGACCGAAGTGGCGGCGATGACCGCAACCGCAAATGCGGCGACCGCCTCCTCCAGCTGATCGGCTGCCCGCTTGGCGGCCGCCGCCGGGTTGTTGAGCTCATGGGCGAGCCCGGCCGAGAGCGTCCCGAGTTGGGCCATCCGCTCGCTTTGACGAAGCCGCGACTGGGTGTCCTTCCAGCGCTGGAGCATCGCCTCGAAAACGGTTCGTACGGCGCTCGGGCTCGTGATCAGGAGATCGTCGAGGGTCTGTTTCGGGATGCCGATCAAGAGAGCTGATCCGGGGCTGGAGGCCGAAGCCGACCGGGGACTCGACTGGATGAGGGCCATCTCGCCGATGACCTCGCCGGCGGTTCTCACCGCGACCAATACCGGCCGGTCGGCTTCCGACTGCTTGTGGATCTCCAGCTCGCCCTCGAGGATCACATAGGCGGTGTCCCCTGGTTCGCCCTCCCGGAACAGGATGTCGCCGGCCTCGAGACGCACCTCGTGGACCCCCTGGCAGAGGCGGGTGAGGTCGTCGTCCGACAGATCCTCGAACAGGGGAACGGATCGAAGCCGATCCTCGTACACGTCACACCGTCTCGAGGTAGCGGTGCACGAAGCTGATGCACACCGCGCCCTGTCCCACCGCCGATGCCACCCGACGGACCGCGTCGGCCCGGACGTCGCCGGCGGCGAAGATGCCGGGGGCGCTCGTCTCGAGCAGGAATGGATCCCGCTCCAGCGGCCACGGGGGCTCGACGCCCGGCAGTGCCAGGTCGGGCCCGGTGAGAATGAACCCTCGCTTGTCCCGGGCGACGACGCCCTCCACGAAGTCGGAGTGGGGGCGGGCGCCGATGAAGATGAAGAGCCCATCGGCCTCGACGGTTTCCTCCCCATCCGACCCTTTCAGGGTGAGAGCCTCGAGATGTTCCTCGCCGGCTACACCGGACACTGCTACACCGAGCCGGACGTGGATGTTGTCGGTGGCCCGGATCTGGTCCACCAGGTATTGGGACATGCCGGCTTCCAGCGAGTTCCCTCGAACGAGCACGGTCACCGACCCTGCATATCGCGACAGCATCATCGCCGCCTGGCCGGCCGAGTTGGCACCGCCGACCACGAACACAGGCTCGCCTCGATACAGCACGGCCTCCGAAGGGGCGGCGCCGTAATAGATGCCGGCTCCCACCAGGCGGTGGTGATCGGGCACCGGTAGTTCACGGATGGTCATCCCGCTGGCCACGATCACTGCCCGGGCGCTCAGTTCCGAGCCGTTGTCGAGCACCAGTCGCTTTCCGGTCTCGTCTCCAGAGATCGACGAAACCCCCACCGCAGTGAGGATCTCGGCCCCGAACTTGCGGGCCTGGGTGCTGGCTCGGCGAGCTAGGTCCACACCGGCGATTCCCTGGGGGAAGCCGAGGTAGTTCTCGATCCGGGAGGAGGTGCCGGCCTGGCCGCCCGTCGCCTCGCGCTCGATCACCGCCGTCCGCAAACCCTCCGATGCTGCGTAGACGGCAGCCCCCAGCCCGGCCGGTCCTGCGCCGACGATGACCACGTCATAGAACGGTTGGCTTGCTTCGACCTGAAGCCCGACAAGGCCGGCCAGGGTCTTGGTGTCGGGTCGCACGGCATGAGTCCCGTCTGGAAAGAACACCACCGGCAACGAGCCGGCACCGTCCGTGGCCGCCGAGACCATCGCCTTGGTGTCGTCATCCGCCTCGACGTCCATGAACCGGTAGGGGATCTGGTTGCGGGAGAGGAAATCCTTCACCGTGTGGGTGAGGGGCGACCAGCGCGTCCCGGCGACCCGCAGTCCGTCGAAGGGAGCAGGACGGTTGGCCGTCCAGTCGTCGATCAGGTCGTCGAGTATCGGATAGAGATGCTGTTCGGGTGGGTCCCATGGCTTGAGGAGGTAATGGTCGAGCCCGACGTCATTGATGGCAGATATGGCGGCCTCGGTGTCGGCGTATGCCGTGAGAAGGACTCGTTTCGAGTCGGGATAGATCTCGCGGGCCGCGATCAGGAACTCCGTCCCGGTCATCTGAGGCATGCGCTGGTCGACAACGAATGCCGCCACCGGGTCCCCCCGGCCCTTCAACTCGTCGAGAAGGGTGAGCGCTTCGGCGCCCGACTGGGCGCGGAGCACCCGATGGTCCTCCCCGTATCGAGCCCGGAGGTCACGCGAGACCGCGGCCAGGACCTGCTGGTCGTCGTCGATGGCGAGGATGACGGGTTTGGCCATGGTCGAGCAGACTCCTCCGCAGCGTTGTCGCGAGCGGCCCACGATGTGCAGCCCGCAGGCGCCGAGCATATCCACCTGCACCGGCGGGTGCCCGAGCGAGGGGTCCGGCGGCTCCGCACCCGGTCCGGGGCCGGTGTACCTAGGATTTCCTTCGCTCCCGGGATCGAGGCATGCCGACCGCCGTCATCGAATTGATTGGATACATCGGATCCGGGCTCAT
>JBFHRE010000039.1:0-19210 GCA_041591895.1 Acidimicrobiia bacterium | reverse complement strand
CCCCCACCCACGACAACACCCGGCCGCTGCGACCCTGAGGCCTAGGCTGCCCGGATGCCGCTCCTCCTGGCCGCCATCGGCTTCTTCGCGGGACCCGCATTGCACCACCTCGCCGTCAGAGCAGGGGTGTGGGCGCCCTTTTCCGGCGGCCGTCCGGCCTGCGAGCAATGCGAACATCCGCTTCGCCTGTTCGGCTTTGGCGAGGTCGACTGCGGTGCTTGCGGCAAACGCCGGAGATGGAAACGCGAGTTGCTGGTGTCGGTCGGGGCGGCCGCCCTGTTCTACGCCGCAGGATGGCTGGGCGGCAACCCGCTCGTCGTGCTCTCCCGGGTACTGCTGGCCGCGGTATCGGTGATCTTGTTCGTGACCGACCTCGACCACAAGCTGATCCCGAACCGGATCCTCTACCCGGGAGGCGCCGCGGCAGTGCTCGTTCTCGGTGTCGGTGCAGCCATCGACGGTGCCCTGCGAGGGTGGGGGAGGGGGCTGGCGCTCGGCGCCGCCTACTTTGGCCTCTTCTACCTGGTGGCGGTGATCGCCCGGGGAGGGTTCGGTTTTGGAGACGTGAAGCTGGCTGCCCTGCTGGGAACGTTCACCGGACACATCAGCTGGCCTCATTTCGCGATGGGCGTCTTTCTGACCGGCCTGATCGGCGGAATACCAGCGATCCTCCTCCTCGTGACACGGCGGGCCGGTGTAAAACACGAACTCCCGTATGGCCCGGCGATGATCCTCGGCTGCTGGGGCTCTCTCCTGTTCGGGACGAGGCTGATCCTCGGGTTGTGACGGTCGGTAGCATCGCCCCGTGATCCGATACCTGACTGCCGGTGAATCGCATGGCCCGGGACTGGTCGCGGTGGTTGAAGGCCTCCCGGCCGGGCTCCACTTCACCCGCGAGGAGTTGGCGGACGAGCTCGCCCGTCGGCGCCTGGGGTTCGGTCGCGGCGCCCGCATGGCCCTCGAGCGAGACGTGATCGAGGTGCTGGGAGGCGTGCGCCATGGCCGGACGCTCGGCTCGCCGCTGGCCGTCCTGGTGCGCAACACCGAGTACGAGGAGAAGTGGTCGGAAGAGATGAGCCCCGACCCCGGGGAGTCGAAGCGTCCGCTGACCACCCCGCGGCCGGGTCACGCCGACCTGACCGGGATGATCAAATACTCGACCCGCGACGCCCGCGACATCCTCGAACGGGCGTCGGCCCGGGAAACTGCGGCTCGCACGATCGTCGGATACGCGGCCAAGCTCCTTCTCGGGACGGTGGGTGTCTCGGTGTTCAGCCATGTGGTGGAGATCGGGGGGGTCGCCTCCCCTTCCGAACCGCTCCCCGAACCGTCGGACCTGGAACGGATCGACGCCTCCCCGGTTCGTGTGTTCCAACCGGAAGCCGAGGCAGCGATGATCCAGGTCATCGAAGCCGCTCGTGAGGACCGTGACACGCTCGGCGGCGTCGTCGAAGTTCTCGCCTACGGTCTCGTACCGGGCATCGGCAGCCACGTTCACTGGGATCGCAAGCTCGACGCTCGTCTCGCCGAAGCGCTGATGTCGATCCAGGCCATCAAGGGAGTCGAGGTCGGCGACGGTTTCACCAGCGCTCGGCGACGCGGAACCGAGGCCCATGACGAGATCTTCCACGGCGACGAAGGATTCACTCGCAGGTCCAACCGGGCCGGCGGTACCGAAGGCGGGATGACGACGGGCACGCCACTGCGCGTGCGAGCGGCCATGAAACCGATCTCCACCGTCGGCAAGGGCCTCCAGACGGTGGACGTGGAATCGAAGCAGGCGGAAGCTGCCTTCTACGAACGCTCCGATGTCGTAGCCGTGCCGGCCGCCGGCGTCGTCGCCGAGCAGATGGTGGCGATCGTCCTCGCTCAGGAGGTGCAGCGGAAATTCGGGGGAGACACGGTCGAGGAGCTGCAGGTTGCATGGGAGCGCTACCAAGCCCACGTCGACCGGTTCTGAGATGCCCAGGGTGTGGCTGATCGGGATGATGGGCTCGGGGAAGAGCGTCGTCGGGCGGCGACTGGCCGATCGACTCGCAATCGACTTCTTCGACACCGACTCGGTCGTCGAGCACCTCGCAGGGAGGAGCATCGAGTCTCTGTGGGCGGCAGAAGGGGAAGAAGCGTTCCGCCGGCTGGAATCGATGTGCGTCGAACGATTGATCGATGTGAACGCAGTCGTATCCACCGGGGGCGGGGTCGTACTGCGACCGGAGAATGTCGATGTCATGCGGTCATCCGGCCCGGTGATCTGGCTCCGAGCATCCGCCCGCACCCTCGTCGACCGGCTCGGGAACGGTCGCCGCCGGCCGCTGCTCGGCGGCGCCGACCTCGACGTGAAGGTCCGGGAACTGGTAGCGCAGCGAGCCGAAGCCTACGAAGGCGCCGCCACCGTGATCCTGGACACCGACGAGATGAGCACCGAGGAAGTCGTGGATGCGATCGAGGCCCTGCTGTGACGACCATCCGCGTCGGCGAGGCGTCGGAAGTGCTGGTGACGCGCGGGATGCCCGACCAATTGCTTCCTGGGCGAGCGGGACGCAACCGCACCGCGATCGTCACTCAACCCGGCCCGGCGGCTGAGATCGCTCGTCGGGTCGCCTCGTTGGTGCCAGAGCCGTTCGTGATCGAGGTCCCGGATCGAGAGCACGCCAAGCAGCTCGAGGTTCTGGGGGCCATCTACGACCGGCTCGTCGACGAGAACCTGGGACGGGGCGACACGATCGTCGGTGTCGGTGGCGGCGCCGCTACCGACCTCGCCGGCTTTGCCGCCGCCACCTGGCTCCGGGGGGTTGAATCCGTGCTGGTGCCCACGACACTCCTCGCCGCAGTCGATGCGGCGGTCGGCGGAAAGACGGGTATCAACCGCAATGGCAAGAACCTGGTGGGTGCGTTCTGGCACCCGACCAGGGTGGTGGTCGATCTCGACGTGCTGGAAGCCTTGCCGGCCGCTCTCAAGATCGAGGGTTCGGCCGAGATCATCAAGGCCGGCTATCTGGCAGATCGGGCCATCGTCGATGCGTATTCGGTCAACGGCCCGGACGCATCCCTCGCCGATGTGGTGCCGCGAGCAATTGCGGTCAAGGCGGCCATCGTGGGTTCCGACTTCCGGGAATCCGGAGTACGAGCTCTGCTCAACCTCGGACACACACTCGGTCACGCGGTCGAAATCCTCGCCGGAATGCCCCACGGGCACGCCGTCGCCGTTGGAATGGTGGCGGCAGCGACGATCTCGCACCGCCGTTACGGATTCGACCAGGCGACGCTGGCCTCTCTCCTCGACGCCGCGGGGCTCCCGACATCGGTCGAAGGAGTCACCCGGCCCGAGGCGCTGGCACTGATCTCACGTGACAAGAAACGTCAGGTGAACGACATCCGGATGGTCCTGCTGAGGGGCATCGAGGACCCCGTGATAGACGTCGTGACGCCCGAGGAGATCGATCTCGCGCTCGCTGCCGTCGGCATCGATTGACCCGATCTGGCGCCGAGTGTCGTCGGGTACCCTGGCGTGATTCGAAATCGGAAGTGAAACAATGGTCTCAACCAACGACGTGCGCCCGGGGATGGCGCTGGATCTCGATGGGTCGATCTTCTCCATCGTGCGATACGAGCACGTCAAGCCGGGCAAGGGCAAGGCGTTCGTACGGATGAAGCTGAAGAACGTGGAGACCGGTCAGGTGCTCGATCGCACGTTCCGGGCGGACGAGGACGTGACCCAGGCGATCATCGAGAAGACCGACCATCAGTTCCTGTACCGCGACGACCTCGGATTCCACTTCATGAACCTCGACGACTACGGCCAGCTCACGATGGCGGCCGACGACGTCGGCGACAACGGGCCGTTCATGACCGACGGAATGACCGTGGTCCTCGCCCTCTACAAGGGCAACCCGATCGGAGTCGACCTACCGGCATCCGTCGTGCTGGAGGTGACCTACGCCGAACCGGGCGTCAAGGGCAACACCGTCTCCGGCGCCACCAAGGGCGTCACGGTGGAGACCGGGATGACGGTCCAGGTTCCGCTGTTCATCGAGCAGGGCGACCGAATCAAGGTCGACACCCGCACCGGCGCCTACATCACACGCGAGTAGACAGGTCATGGTGGTACCCGACGGCGAGCAAGATGGCACACCGGCCATCTCTTCCAGCCCGTCACACGAAGCCGGCAACCCGCGACCCGAGGCGCGGGAAGAGGCGGTCCAGATCCTGTACGAAGTGGATCAACTCGGTGCCGCCGAGATCCCGAACCAGGCCGATCTGTCTGTTCGAGCACGTCGCCTGGCCGAAGGCGTGATCTCCGAGCGTGAACAGCTCGATGCGGCGATCGAAGCCGCATCCGAACACTGGTCCGTCGAACGGATGCCTGTGATCGACAGAACCGTCCTCAGGCTCGGTCTCTTCGAGCTCCGGCACGAGCGCGACACGCCGGTCGGCGTCATCATCTCCGAGGCGGTCCGGATCGCCAAGGAGTACTCCACCGAGAAGAGCGGGTCCTTTGTGAACGGGGTTCTCGCCGCGCTGGCGCGAAGCGAGCGGCCGACCTGAGCGCTCGTCGCGGGCCCATCGCGGCCGCAGTCTCGGTCCTCCGTGGCGCCTGCTAACGTCGGCGTCGGACAGGTCCACACGGACAGCCAGCCTTTAAATCCGGTCCAGAGAGGCCGGGAAGGAGATGACCGATGCCACCCACCCTCGGGGTGTACCACGGGGTGCCGCACCGGAGGCCCACATGCCTCAGGTGATGAGCCCCGACGATCTACGGCGTGCCATTCGCCGCATCGCCCACGAGATCCTCGAACGCCATCACGGCGTGGAGCATGTCCTCTTGGTCGGTATCCACTCCCGCGGAGTACCCCTCGCCGAAGAACTCGCAGACGCCATCGACGAGCTGGAAGGCGCCAAAGTGCCCGTCGGTGAACTCGATGTCGGGATGTACCGGGATGATCTGGGGATGCGGCCGACGACCCGCCTCTCGCGCACGCTGATCCCCGTCGACCTCACCGACGAGAACGTCATCCTCGTCGACGACGTCCTGTATACCGGTCGCACCGTCCGAGCCGCCCTCGACGCGCTCCTGGCGCTCGGTCGTCCGGCCAAGGTCGAACTGGCGGTCATGGTCGATCGCGGCCACCGGCAGCTGCCGATCCGCCCCGACTACGTCGGCAAGAACATCCCCACCTCGCACGTGGACCGGGTCTCGGTGCGACTTCCCCGAATCGACGGCGAATCAGGGGTCTGGGTCTCGGCGCCGGGGTCGGATGCATGAGACATCTCCTGACGACCGAGTCTCTCGAACGGGCCGAGATCGAACACCTGCTCGACCTGTCGGACGAGTTCGCCTCGGTCCTCGGACGCGACATTCCAAAGGTGCCGGCGCTGCGCGGTCAGACGGTGGCGACGATGTTCTTCGAGCCGTCGACTCGCACGCGACTTTCGTTTGAGCGCGCTGCCAAAGCGCTCTCGGCCGATGTGATGAGTTTCTCGCCCTCCAGCTCCTCGCTGTCCAAGGGGGAATCGCTGAAGGACACCGCACTGACGCTGCGAGCCATGGGAGCCGACCTGATGGTTGTCAGACACCAGGCCACCGGCGCTCCATGGCGCGTGGCCGAGTGGGTGGACTGTCCGGTCGTCAACGGTGGCGACGGCGCCCACCAGCACCCGACGCAAGGCCTGCTCGACGCCCTCACGGTCAGGCAGCGGTTCGGCAAACTCGACGGCCTCCAGATCGGCATCGTCGGTGACATCCGGCATTCACGCGTGGCGCGGTCCAATCTCTACTGCTTCACCGCCCTCGGGGCCGAAGTGACCCTGGTGGCCCCACCAACCCTTCTTCCGCTGGACCTCACCGGTTGGCCTTGCAAGGTCTCCCACGACCTCGACGACGTGCTCGAAACCCTCGACGTCGTGTATCTCCTGCGGATCCAGTCGGAACGCGGAGGATCGACGGCGTTTCCCTCCCTGCCCGAGTACGTTTCGCGGTTTGGCCTCAGCCGCTCGCGCTTCGAGCGTCTGCACCGAGAAGCCGTCGTCATGCATCCGGGGCCGATGAACCGGGGAGTGGAGATCGATCCCGGTGTCGCCGATCACGAGCGGTCGCTGGTGCTCGACCAGGTCGAGGCCGGGGTGGCGGTTCGGATGGCGGTCTTGTTCCGTCTGGGAACCGAGGGAACGCAATGACCATCCTCATCAAGAACGGTCGGGTCCTGACCCGATCGGGGGTCGAGAACGTCGACGTCCTGGTGGACGGCTCGGCCGTGGCCGCCGTCGGAGCCGCACTCGAAGTCGATGCCGATCACGTCATCGAAGCAGCCGGCTGCTGGGTCGGACCCGGATTGGTCGATCTTCACGCACACCTCCGGGAACCAGGGCAGGAATGGAAGGAGACGATCGCCAGCGGATCGATGGCGGCAGCGGCGGGCGGCTACACCGCCGTGCTGGCGATGCCCAACACCAACCCTGCGATCGACAGCGGGCATCTCGCCCGGTTCGTCGCGACGCGGGGCGTCGAGGCCGGCCTCTGCACGGTGATCCCCGCCGGAGCGATCTCGCTCGGTCGTGCCGGTCAGCAACTGGCCCATCTCGACGAGTTGTGGGAAGCCGGTGTGCGGGTCTTCACCGACGACGGCGACACAGTGGCGGACGCCGGCCTGTTGCGTCATGCCATGGAGTACCTCGCCCACCGGGGAGGTGTTGTGGCCGAGCACGCCGAGGACCCGGGCCTCAGCCGAAACGGGCACATGCACGAAGGCTCGGTGTCGGCCAGGCTCGGGATGATCGGCCTTCCGGCTGCGGCCGAGGAGGTGGTCGTGGCCCGCGACCTGGCTCTGGTCCGCATCACCGGCTGCCGGTATCACGTGCAACACGTGTCGACCGCCGGCACCGTGGCTCTCGTGAAGGCGGCCAAAGCGGATGGGCTGCCCGTCACCGCCGAGGTCACTCCACACACCCTGACATTCGATCACGGGTTCGTGGCGACGATGGACCCCGACTACAAGATGTACCCACCGCTCCGCACCCGCTCGGACATCGAGACCTTGAGGGAGGCCCTCGTCGAAGGAGTCATCGATGCCGTGGCCACCGATCACGCCCCCCACGCCTCGGCCGAGTGCGAGGTACCGTTCGAGGAGGCGCCGCGGGGTGTGATCGGCCTCGAGACCGCCATCCCCGCCGTCCTGGAGGCGATCTCACCGGACCAGGCGCTGTTCTTCGACCGGATGTCGGTGCGGCCGGCCGCCATCGCCGGTTTGAACCGGCATGGCCGGCCACTGGAACCCGGGAGCCCGGCCAACCTCACCGTCGTCGACCCGGCCGAGACGTGGACCGCCGGCGGTTTCCAATCGAAGTCATCGAACTCACCATGGAAGAACGCCGAGTTGGTGGGTAGGGCCAGAGCGACGATCAACGAAGGCATCGTCACACATGCGGCGGTTTCGGCATGAGGTCAGATCGAGAAGGGGAGACGGTATGACGGAGCAGGCATTGTTGGTGACCGCGGACGGGGCAACGTTCCGGGCGGAGTCGGTGGGAGCCGACGGCCTGGCGACCGGGGAAGTGGTCTTCAACACGTCGATGACCGGTTACCAGGAGATCCTCACCGACCCCAGCTATGCGGGCCAGGTGGTCGTGATGACGACAGCGCACATCGGCAACTACGGCGTCACTGCTGCGGACGGACAGGCCTCCCGCCCCCATGCGGCCGGGTTTGTGATGCGCTCGCTCTCACGCCGGCACTCAAACTGGAGGTCAGAAGGATCCTTTTCCTCCTACCTCAGGGAGACCGGCACTGTCGCCCTCGCGGAAGTGGACACCCGCCGTTTGACGCGCTACATCCGCGACCACGGCGCGCAGCCCGTGGCGATGGGGGCCGGCGTTTCCGAGTCGGAACTCCGAGAGGCGGCGGCCGCCACACCACGAATGGAGGGCCTGGACCTGGCATCCAGAGTCACGACTGTCGATCCCTATCGGGTCGATCCGGTAGGCGACCACATCGGATCTGTTGTGGCGATCGATCTGGGAATGAAGCGCGACATCGCCACCAACCTCGCTGCGCGCGGCCTGTCGGTGACAGTGGTGCCTGCCTCGACCTCCGCCTCCGACATCGAAGCGCTGAGGCCCGACGGCGTGTTCGTGTCGAACGGTCCGGGGGATCCCGAGCCGCTGGTCGACTCCGTCGCGTCCGTTCGGGCGCTGCTCGGGAAGATCCCGGTCTTCGGTATCTGTCTCGGCCACCAGGTCCTCGGCCTCGCCCTGGGTGCCAAGACGTACAAACTCCCGTTCGGCCACCACGGCGGGAATCACCCGGTCCGAAGGCTGGCGGACGGCCGGGTTGAGATCACGGCCCAGAACCACGGGTTCGCGGTCGACCTCTGGTCGCTGGCAGACGGCGATGCGCCGCTGGCTTCGGGCCTCGCCTCACCGGACATGCTTCCGGACGAGGTGCACACGCCCTTCGGCAAGGTCATCGCCACCCACCAGAACCTCAACGACGGAACGCTGGAAGGCCTCCGGTGTCTCGACGTCCCTGCGTTCGGGGTGCAGTACCACCCCGAGGCCGCACCCGGCCCCCACGACGCCCGCTATCTCTTCGACGACTTCGTCGGGCTGATGGGGCTCGAGCCGACGAAGGTGGGTTCCTGATGCCCAAGCGCACCGACATCCAGTCGATCCTCCTGATCGGGTCGGGACCGATCATCATCGGCCAGGCCTGCGAGTTCGACTATTCGGGCTCGCAGGCGGCCAAGGTGCTCCGCTCGCATGGATACCGGGTGATCCTGGTGAACTCCAACCCGGCGACGATCATGACCGACCCCGAGTTCGCCGACGCCACCTACATCGAGCCCATCACGCCCGAAGTGGTCGAGCGGATCGTCGCCAAGGAGCGTCCCGATGCGGTTCTCCCCACCCTGGGCGGTCAGACCGCGTTGAACGTGACGACGGTGCTCGCCCGTCGGGGTGTATTCGAGAAGTACGGAGTCGAGTTGATCGGCGCCGGGCTCGAGGCGATCGAACGCGCCGAGGACCGTGGTCTCTTCAAGGAGACCATGGAGGCCGCCGGGCTGGACGTACCCAGGGCCGGATACGCCCGGTCGATGGCCGAGTCACTCAGGATCGTCGAGACGATCGGTTACCCGGTGATGATCCGGCCGTCTTTCATCCTCGGCGGAGGAGGCACCGGGATCGCCCACGACCACGACGACTTCGTCGAGAAGGCCCGCCACGGCCTCGCGACGTCACCAGTCGGGGAGATCCTGGTCGAGGAATCGGTGTACGGCTGGAAGGAATACGAGCTCGAGGTGATGCGCGATTCCAACGACAACGCCGTCATCGTCTGCTCGATCGAGAACCTCGACCCGATGGGAGTCCACACCGGTGACTCGATAACCGTGGCCCCGATCCAGACCTTGTCGGATCGCGAGTACCAGGAAATGCGCAACGAGGCGATCGAAGTGCTGCGGGTGATCGGCGTCGCCACCGGCGGTTCCAACGTTCAGTTCGCAGTCGATCCGGCCTCGGGTCGTCGCCTGGTGATCGAGATGAACCCGCGGGTGTCACGCTCGTCGGCGCTCGCCTCGAAGGCGACAGGATTCCCGATCGCCAAGATCGCAGCGCTGCTTGCGGTCGGCTTCACACTCGACGAGATCGCCAACGACATCACGGGTGCCACGCCCGCCAGCTTCGAGCCCGCTCTCGACTACGTGGTCGTGAAGATTCCCCGTTTCGACTTCGCGAAATTCCCGTCCGCCCCCCGCCGCCTGGGCACGTCGATGCGGAGTGTCGGCGAGGCGATGGCGATCGGCCGTAGCTTTCCCGAGGCTCTCCAGAAGGCACTCAGGTCGATGGAGCAGGGCCGCTTCGGCCTCAATGCCGATCCCGGCGAGGAAGGCCTGAGGGCGTTGGACGACGAGTCCCTGGCGGCGGCGATCGAAGAACCCACTCCGTCGCGGATCTTCGCGGTGGGGGAGGGTCTGCGACGGGGCTGGGACGTGGCGGACATCGCCCGCTCCAGCGGGTACGACGAATGGTTCGTCGATCAGATCGCAGAGATCGTCGAGGTGCGTAGGGAGCTGGAGCTGATGCGGATGTCCGGGGATGCAATTCGCATGGCCAAGCGGCACGGCTTCTCCGATCGCCAGCTCGCATACCTGTGGCGCAGGTCGGAGGGAGAGGTGCGGGCGATGCGCCTCGGGGCAGGTATCAAGACGACCTACAAGACCGTCGACACGTGTGCCGCCGAGTTCGAGGCCAAAACGCCGTACATGTACGGGACGTTCGAGGAGGAGGACGAGGTTCCGCCGGCCGACAAGCCCCGGGTGGTTGTCCTCGGATCCGGGCCGAATCGGATCGGTCAGGGGATCGAGTTCGACTACTGCTGCGTGCACGCCTCGTATGCACTCCGCTCTGCGGGGTACGAGACGGTGATGGTCAACTGCAACCCGGAGACGGTGTCGACCGACTACGACACGTCCGACCGGCTCTACTTCGAGCCGCTCACGGTCGAGGACGTCCTGGCGGTGGTGGACGCCGAACGCCCCGAAGCGGTCATCGTCCAATTGGGGGGACAAACACCGTTGAACCTCGCCCGTGCGCTGGCGGATGCCGGGGTGGCGATCGCCGGAACCTCCCCGGCTTCGATCGCGCTGGCCGAGGACCGAGAGCAGTTCTCCGAGCTGTGCAGGGAACTGGGGATCAAGCAGCCGCCAAACGGGATCGCCCGGGGCCGTCTCGATGCCGAGGAAGTCGTCGATCGGGTCGGGCTCCCGGTGGTCATCCGACCCTCGTTCGTGCTCGGAGGGCGGAAGATGCGGGTTCTGTACTCATACGACGAGCTGGCGGACTACCTCGACGACCTCTACGGCGACATCTCCGAGCGGGACATCACCGAAGTGCCGCTTCTCATCGACCGGTTCCTCGAGTCGGCCGTCGAGGTCGATGTGGACGCGCTCTACGACGGCCACGAGCTGCTGCTCGGCGGGATCATGGAGCACGTCGAGGAAGCCGGCGTCCACTCCGGAGACTCGGCCTGCGTGGTACCTCCTCCGACGCTGTCCGACACGGCTCGCAAGACGATCGTGTCGCACACAGAGGAACTCGCCCGGGCGATGGGAGTCCAAGGACTGATCAACATCCAGTTCGCGGTGAAGGGCGATGAGGTCTACATCATCGAAGCCAACCCTCGCGGTTCACGCACCGTTCCGTTCATCTCCAAAGCAAGCGGGATCCCTCTGGCAAAGGCCGCCGCGAGGGTGATGATGGGCGCCACGCTCGCCGACCTCCGGGCCGAGGGCATGCTGCCGGAGAAAGTCCGGGAGCAGAGCTTCACCGCCGTGAAGGAGGCCGTCCTTCCGTGGGACCGTTTTCCGGAGGAGGACTCGGTCCTCGGGCCGGAGATGAGGGCGACCGGCGAGGTCATGGGCATCGGCACCGACGCCGGCATCGCCTACGCCAAGGCGCTTCTCGCAGCCGGACATCGACTGCCCACCGAGGGAACCGTCCTCATCACGCTGGCCGACCGTGACAAGCCGATGGGCCTCGCGGTTGCACAGGCGTTTCATCTGCTCGGCTTCGACCTCATGGCCACCCCGGGAACGGCCCGTTACCTGGAACACCATGCCCTGCCCGTCACCACCGTCCAGAAGATGGGGGAGGGCGAGAACGACACTCGATCTGCCATCGAGTCCGGACGGGTGCAACTGGTCGTCAACACTCCCAAGGGAGGCAGGGCTAGAAGCGACGGCCGGGTCATCCGCCACGCTGCCCGACTCCAGGGTGTGCCGTGCGTGACCACGCTGCAGGGTGGTCTCCAGGTGGCACGTTCGCTGCGGTCGGGGGATGCCACGCTCGATCCCAGAAGTCTCCAGGACTGGCATGCCGACCGGCCGGGAGATCCGACCGAGTGACGCAGATGCCCGAACGGCCCGGACGCAAGGAGCTCCGTTGAGTCGGGAAGCGGACGTTTCCACCGAGCTCGGCCCGATCTCGTTGGCCTCGCCGCTGGTCGCCGCTTCGGGCACGGTTGGATCCGTGGTCGACTTCGTCGAGGTCACGGACTTCTCGGCATACGGGGCCGCGGTCGCCAAGTCGGTTTCGGGCGAACCCTGGCCTGGCAGGCCGTCCCCCAGGCTGGCGCCGGCGGGAACGGGGATGCTGAACGGAATCGGCATTCAGAATCCGGGCATCACCCGCTGGCTCGAAGAAGTCGCTCCCCGCTTTCCCGAGGTGTCGACCCAGGTTTGGGGCTCGGCGGTGGGTCGCACTCCCGGTGAGTTCGCCGAGGTAGCCCGGCAGATGGCCCTCGGAGGATTGCCCGCGATCGAGGTGAACCTGTCTTGCCCCAATCTCGACGGACACCTGTTTGCCCTCGATCCGAAATCGACAACCGAGGTGATCGGAGAGGTGAGGAGCGCAGTACGCACCCCGATTGGAGCCAAGCTGTCGCCAAACTCCGAGGACATCGTCGCGGTCGCGGAGGCGGCGATGAATGGCGGAGCGGACTGGGTGACCTTGACCAACACCGCGTGGGGGACGGCGATCGATCTCGACACCCGGCGCCCGGCGCTATCCGGCGGGATCGGGGGTTACTCCGGCCCTCCGCTCAAGCCAATTGCCCTCAGGTGTGTGGTCGAGGTGCATCGGGCGCTGCCTGAACTGCCGATCCTCGGATGCGGCGGAGTGCGTCACGGAGACGACGTCGTCGAGTACCTCCTAGCCGGTGCGTCGGCGGTTGGAGTGGGCACCGCCCATTTCGAATCCCCCCGGATCGGGCGAAAGATCGTTGGCCAGCTTCGGAAGCGCCTGAATCGGATGGGGGTCTCCTCGGTCCGGGAGTTGATTGGAGGCATGCGCTCGTGGTGAAGAATCCGGTTCTGGTCGCACTCGACGTCCCGACCGCCGAGGCAGCAGTTCGACTGGCCAAGGACCTCATCCCGTACGTGGGCGGGTTCAAAGTCGGCCTCGAGTTGATGATGGGGCCCGGGCCCGGCGTGGTGGCGGCGGTCGGGGAGTTGGGTCTGCCCGTATTCGCCGACGCCAAGCTCCACGACATCCCCAACACCGTGGCCGGGGCGTGCAGGCAGCTCGGACGGTATGGTGCCCGGTGGGTCACCGTGCACGCCTCCGGCGCCAAGGCGATGCTCGAAGCGGCCGTCGAATCCCTGGGCTCGACCAATCCGACCGGCGGCGTGCTGGCGATCACGGTGTTGACGAGCCTCGAAGCCCCCGACCTCGCCCGGGTCGGGATCATACGTACGCCGGGAAAACAGGTTTCCAAGCTGGCGGCCATCGCCAACGAGGCCGGCGTTGAGGGAGTGGTGTGTCCTGTCGGCGAGTTGCACGTCGTCACACAAATCGCACCTGGTCTGACGAAGGTCACGCCGGGGGTCCGCCCCGCCGGCTCCGACCCCGACGACCAGGCCCAGGTGGCGACGCCGGAAGAGGCGATCGAGAAGGGCGCCGACCTGATCGTCATCGGGCGACCTATCACCCGAGCCGCCGATCCGGTGGCGAGGGCTCGCGAGATCGCCATCGGCCTGGGAGTCGTTCCCGACTGATGCCGGCCTCTGTAGCACACACAGGCCGGGCACGCGATACTCGGGACGATGTCCACCATCCGCACCGATAATCGAGGCTCCGTCACTCATGTCTGGCTGGCACGCCCTGAGTCCCGGAACGCCCTCTCGGTGGCGATGATGACCGAACTCACCGAGACGCTCAGGTCGTTGCCGGCGGATTGCCGGGTAGTGGTTCTCGGCGGTGACGGTCCGGCGTTTTCCGCAGGCCACGACATATCCGAGATGGTCGGCGCCGACGAGGAGACCCACCGTCGCATCTTCGACACGTGCGTGCGAATGATGGAAACCGTCCAGGACATACCGCAGCCGGTCATCGCCCGCGTTCATGGCGTCGCCACCGCGGCAGGATGCCAACTCGTTGCTTCGTGCGACCTGGCGGTCGCCGCCGACAACGCCTGGCTCGGCACGCCCGGAGTGAAGATCGGCTTGTTCTGCTCGACACCGATGGTGCCGGTGGTGCGTGCGGTGGGACGCAAACGAGCGATGGAGATGCTCTTGACCGCCGAACCGATCGACGCCGCAACGGCCGTCGAGTGGGGTCTCATCAACCGGGCCGTCCCTGCGGAGCGCCTCGACGCCGAGATCGAGACTCTGGTCGACTCCATAACCGGGTTCAGCCCCGACGTCATCGCCATCGGCAAGTCGGCCTTCTACCGCCAGGTCGACGCCCCCCAGGACGAGGCCTACGACATAACCAGTCGGATCATGGCTGCCAACGCCGGGCACCCGCATGCCCAAGAGGGGATGGCCGCGTTTCTCGAGAAGCGGAAACCCCGGTGGAGATAGCCGTTCCAGACCCATGGGACGATCCGGTCTTCGACACGAAGCTGACGCCGCTCCTGTTTCTCGAGCGCTCGGCAGACGCCTTCCCGGAGAAGGTCGCCATTCGGTACGGGAGCCGGAGCCTCACGTATCGCGAGACCAAGTCGGCGGCCAACCGGGTTGCCAGGGCACTCGAGGCCAGCGGGGTTTCTGCGGGCGACCGGGTCGCATACCTGATGCCGAACATCCCGGAGATGCTGGTCGCCCACTTCGGTGTGCCACTCCGGCACGCGGTGCTGGTGGCGATCAACACCCGGCTCTCGGGTCCCGAGATCGCCCAGATCATCGACCACTCCGGTAGCAAGCTCCTCGTCGTGGATTCGGCCCTGCTCCCCGTCGTGACCGGCAGTCTGGAAGCCTGCCCCTCGCTGGAAGAGGTGGTGGTCGTGCACGACGCCCAGAGTTCGGCTGATCCCGTCGACGGGTTCACCACCTACGACGGTTTCCTGAGTCGGGGAAACGACGAACCGCTCCCGTTCCGGGTCGACGACGAGAACCGGATCATCTCGATCAACTACACCTCGGGCACCACCGGCAAGCCCAAAGGCGTGATGTACACGCACCGAGGGGCGTATCTCAACGCCCTCGCCGAGCTTCTTCACTCGCGACACGCGCCCGAGTCGGTGTACCTGTGGACCCTCCCCATGTTCCATTGCAACGGCTGGTGTACCACGTGGGCCCTGGTAGCGATCGGCGGCACGAACGTCTGCCTCCGGGCGGTTGACCCAGCCGAGATCTGGCGCCTGATCGAGTCCGAGGGAGTCAGCCATCTCAACGGGGCCCCCACCGTGCTCATCTCCATGGCCAACGATCCCGGGGCGAAGCCGTTCGGGCGAGACTTCACGATCACCACCGCCGGCGCTCCGCCCAGCCCCACCATCATCGGTCAGATGAACGCGCTCGGAGCCCGGATCGTCCACGTCTACGGCCTCACCGAGACATATGGCCCGTACACGGTCTGCGAGTACCAATCCGACTGGGAACGCATCGACGACCCGGTGAGGGTGAAGCTGATGGCCCGCCAGGGCATCGCCTACATCGGTGCCGACCCGATCCGGGTGGTCGATCAGGCTATGAACGACGTCCCGCGGGACGCCACGACCATGGGGGAGGTGGTCATGCGGGGAAACAACGTCATGGCCGGCTATTTCGCCGACCCCGAGGCCACCGCCCACGCCTTCAGGGGCGGCTGGTTCCATTCCGGGGATCTGGCGGTATGGCACCCCGACGGGTACATCGAGCTCAGGGATCGGGCCAAGGACATCATCATCTCGGGTGGCGAGAACATCTCCACCATCGAGGTAGAACAGATCATCGTCAGCCACCCATCGGTGCTCGAAGCCGCGGTCGTAGGTGTGCCGCACGAAACGTGGGGTGAGCGACCCAAGGCATATGTGACCATCAAGCCTGGCGCCCACGCCGAGCCCGACGAGATCATCGAGCACGTCCGGGCCCACCTCGCCCACTTCAAGGCGCCCGATCAGGTGGAAGTGGTCGATGCCCTGCCCAAGACCCCCACCGGGAAGATCCAGAAATTCGTCCTACGCGCACGGGCCTGGGAAGGTCACGACAAGCGGATCAACTGACCGGCAGTCGCTACCGGGATCTCAGGCGAATTCGACGATCAGGCCCATCAGGTCGGCGAGTTGCTCTATCGCCCGTTCGATCAGCCCCTCGACGATCGGGATGTCGATCTTGTCGGCGATCGAGTAGGCATCCTCCAGATCTTCTGCCGCCTCGTCGAGCTTCTCCTCCTGAAACGCGTCCACCGCGTCGTCGACCTTTTCGACCAGATCTTTTGCCGTCTTGTTCTTGATCGGCGATGCATCGACGGCCCCAACGATCTGGTCCCGAACATCAGAGATCCGCTCGGACACAGAGCGGGTCGTCTCCTCGGTCGTCGTAGGAGCAGCCGTCGTCTCCGGCGGCTGGGTGGTCGTCGTCTCGGCGACGGTGGTCGTAGATTCGAGGGCTTGGAGATCCTCCTCAGGATCCCCGTCCATGGCAAAGGCAGCGACTGTCGCCAACAGCAGTGCCGCCGCGACGCCGGCGATGACCTTCCTACGACGTGAAGCCGGATCGCCATCGGAGTCGTCGACCGGTCCCGGAGAGTCCGCTCCGCCCGGCGGAACGAATGCAGGCATGGCGATCGTGTCCGTCGCCCGGGAGCCGCGTTCGCCCTGAGCGAGGTCATCCGCAAATCCACCTGCCGACACATGCCGGTCCCGAGGTTGTTTGGCCAACGCTCGCGAAAGAACCCGATCGAGCCAGGGCGGCACCCCTCCCAAACCGACGACCGACGGGACGGGCTCCTGCTGGTGGGCCAGCAGCACTGCAGAGAGCGTCGATCCCGGGAACGGCGAGCGCCCACTCACCATCTCGAACAGCACCGCCCCCAGCGAGTAGATGTCGCTCGCCGGAGAGGCCAGGCTCCCGGCTGCGACCTCCGGGGCGAGATAGGCGGCCGAGCCGACCACCATGCCGGTGGAGGTGAGCCGGGCGTCGCCATCCCCGGCCGTGATCCCGAAATCCACCAACTGCGCCCGGCCGTCGGCCCGAAGCATGATGTTTGCGGGCTTCACATCCCGGTGGATCAAGCCGGCCTCATGGGCGTGTTCGAGGGCCCGGGCAATCTGGATGGCGATAGCGACGGCGCGCCGGTGTTCGATGCGGCCCTCGCGGACAAGGAGATCCGCCAGTGATTCACCGTCGACCAACTCCATTGCAAGCCACGGCAAGCCGTCCTCGATACCGGTGTCGTAGACCGTCACGATGCCGGGATGGGAGAGACCGGCAACCGTTCGAGCCTCACGTTCGAGCCGCGAGGCCGTCACCGGATCGGTCCCGGTCACCAACCGCTTGACGGCCACGGTGCGTTCCAGGCGGGTGTCGAACGCGCGCCAGACCTCGGCGGTGGCGCCGCGGGCCATCAGTTCGTCCAGTCGGTATCTTCCCCCGAGCATCCGGAAAGGCTATCGGATGTGATTGCCAAACCCCAGATCGAAGCCTGCTACCGTGGCCGCCCGTGGCAGATCAAACACACCACGGATCCCTTCCTCTCGGCGAGGACCCGTCCGCGAGTTCGGTTGACGACCATGCCGCGAACCCCGCCCGGAGCCTTGCGGGCGGCCCGGAAGCCGGCGATTTCCTTCCCAGCATCGACCGGCAGACCAAGTACGTATTCGTCACCGGTGGCGTGGTATCGAGCCTGGGCAAGGGCATTACGGCCGCTTCGCTCGGCCGGCTGCTCAAGGCCCGTGGCCTGAATGTCGTGATCCAGAAGCTCGACCCATACATCAACGTGGATCCAGGCACGATGAACCCCTTCCAACACGGGGAGGTCTTCGTCACCGACGACGGCGGTGAGACCGATCTCGATTTGGGCCACTACGAGCGTTTCGTAGGCACCAATCTGCGACGGACGTCCAACGTGACCGCCGGCTCCGTCTACCTGTCGGTCATCAAGAAGGAGCGGCGCGGGGACTACCTGGGTGACACCGTTCAGGTCATCCCTCACATAACGAACGAGATCAAATCCCGAATCGCCAAAGTCGGTGCCGAAGGCGAGGCCGACGTCGTGATCACGGAGGTCGGCGGCACGGTCGGCGACATCGAGAGTCTGCCGTTCCTCGAGGCCATCCGTCAGTTCGGGAACGAGGTGGGACGGGAGAACGCGCTGTTCCTGCACGTGACGCTGGTTCCCTACATAGCCTCCTCGGAGGAGCTGAAGACGAAGCCGACCCAGCACTCGGTGGCCGAACTGCGCTCGAAGGGGATCCATCCGGACGTGATCGTCGTCCGTTCGGATCGTCCGATCGACGACGGTGTGAGAAAGAAGATCTCGCTGTTCTGTGATGTCCCGCCCAAGGCGGTCATCAGCGCCCAGGACGCAGAGAGCATCTACGAGGTCCCACTCTTCCTCCGCGCCGGCGGTCTGGACACCGTCGTCTGTGATCGGCTCGGGATCGTCTCGGGTCCGCCCGACCTCCAGTCGTGGGAGCGGATGGTGGAGCGGGCCCGCTCTGCGACCGAGGCCGTCACCGTCGGCCTTGTCGGCAAGTACGTCGACCTCCCGGATGCCTACCTGTCGGTGGCGGAAGCGCTCCGCCACGGCGCAGTTGCCAACGGCGTCAATCTCGATCTCAAGTGGATCCCCAGCGAGGAGCTCACCGGAATGCTCGCAGGTGGGTTCCTGGAGGACCTCGACGGAATCGTCGTGCCGGGCGGCTTCGGTGGCCGAGGAGTCGAGGGCAAGATCGCGGCGATCCGCTTTGCCCGGGAGAACCAGGTGCCCTTCCTGGGTCTGTGCCTGGGGCTCCAGTGTGCGGTCATCGAGTTCGCACGCGGGGTGTTGGGCCTGGAAGGCGCCAACTCGACCGAGTTCGAGCCGACGGCCGACCATCCGGTCATCGATCTCATGTCAAGCCAGACAGACGTCGAGGAGAAGGGCGGCACGATGCGTCTCGGTCTCTACCCGGCCAAGCTGGACGAAGGCTCCAGGGTCCGCGACATGTATGGCCAGGAGCTCATCTACGAACGGCACCGGCACCGGTGGGAGGTGAACAACCGCTACCGGAAGGACCTGGAGGCCGGGGGGATGCGGCTGTCGGGAGTCGCCCCGGACGACTCTCTGGTCGAGTTCATCGAGTTGCCGTCTCACCCGTATTTCGTGGCCACCCAGGCCCACCCCGAGTTCAAGTCGCGGCCCGACGCCGCTCACCCGCTCTTCGCCGGCCTGATCGCTGCGGCGATGATCCACTCGCGAAGTGCCCGCCCGTCCACACCGTCGGAAGTCACCAAACCGGCGTGACGATCCGCCGGAT
>JBFHRE010000038.1:0-19384 GCA_041591895.1 Acidimicrobiia bacterium | reverse complement strand
CCGCCGGATTTGGTGGTTGGTCTGCTTCAGGAAGCCTTGGCGGCTCCAGCCGTTGCCGGGGTCTTGGCAGCGGGCCTCTTGGCTGCCGTGCTCTTGGCAGCCCCAGCCTTGGGAGAGGTCTTGCCAGTCGTGGTCTTGCCAGCCGGCTTCTTGGCAGCGGGCTTGGCCGTGGTCTTGCCAGCCGGCTTCTTTGCGGCCGGCTTCTTGGCAGTCGTGCTCTTGGCTGCCGTGCTCTTGGCTGCCGTGCTCTTGGCTGGGGTGCTCTTTGCCGGGGCCTCGATCACCACCGTTTCCTTCCCGACCGGCTTGGTCTCGGGACGGAAGTTGGCCTTCCAGGTCGACAGGAGGTCCTCGAGCTGGTCACGAAGCTTGTTGACCTGCTCCTTCGCCTGCTCGAAGTCGACCCGAGCGGTGAGATCGTCGATCCGCTTCGAGTCTGTCACCTTGCCGACCAGCTTCTCGCCTTCCTTGGACCAGGCGGTCATGCGGTCGCGTGCGTCCTTCGAGAACTCGAGCGCGGCGTCGGTGGCACGACCACGGACATCGTCGATCTTCTCCTGTGCCTGCTTGGCAATTGCGACCGGGGCTCCGATCGCGGCGTAGGCGTACTTCTTCGCCTCCATTGTCATTTCCTTTCGTCTTCGGGCTGCTCGTCGGAGAGCGTCCCGGCTTCGATGAGTGCTCGATACAGGTCGAGAATCACTTGTTTCTGGCGTGGCGACAGCGCCCGGTCCGCCTCCACCGCCTCCACGACTGTGGGTGCGGATGTGCCCTCCTCGATGAGACCGGCCCGGGTGTAGAGGGTCTCCGCCGAGATCTCGAGAGCACGCGAGACCCGCTTGAGGATCTCGGCCGACGGGCGGCGAATCCCCCGCTCGATCTGGCTCAGATACGGATTGGAGACCTCGGCTCGTTCGGCCAACCTGCGCAAAGACAGGTTCGCGCGCTCGCGCTGTTGCTTGATGAACTCGCCGACGTGGCCACCGTCCACCTTCGATGGTTTCTCGGTGCCTGCCTCGTCCGGGTGCTTGCTTTCGCTCACAGAGTGCACACTACAGCAAGCTGCTAGCAAATGCAAGCACAAAGCAAGGGCCAGCTAGCACACCGTCGGTGTTCCGTTCTAGGCTCCGACCGCGGTTCCCACCGCGAACGCCACCGCTCCGCCGAGCCCGGCGATGACGAGGTTCTCCAACCCGGAGCGGATCGGGTGGGTGCGGGCAACCCGGCTCTTGGCGATTCCGACTGCGAACAGGCCCGCCGCCGTGAACACACCTGCCCACAGGAAGCCGAACCCGGTGCTGGACACGAGCATGAAAGGCACCACCGATGGGAGCGAACCGGCCAGGAACAGGAGACCCGAGTACGCCATAGCCCGGTAAGGCGAACGCCGCTCGGATTCCACCACCCCGAATTCGAGCGCCTTCATCGCGTTGAGGATCGCCTCGTCCGATCGGTCGAACGCCGCGACCACCTTCGGCACATCGTCGTCCAACAACCCCATGTTCGAAAACATCTCGCCGAGCTGCTCGAGCTCCATCTCGCGGTGGTGGCGGATGTGGCTGCGTTCCAGTTCGAGCTCGGCTTCGAGCACCTCGTCTTGCGACTTGGTCGCGAGGTACTCGCCCGCCCCCATCGACACCGCTCCGGCTACCGCGCCGGCAATGGCGGTGAGGAGGACTTGGGCGACGCTCAGGCCACCGCCCACCACACCGGCGACGAGTAGAAAGATGCTCACCAATCCGTCGTTCACTCCGAGGATGATGTCCCGCCAGTACTGGCGGGTCTCTCCGATGTGGGGCTCGTAGACGACACCGGTTTCGGTCATGGAGCGAGGGTAGATCGAACTCTCTCCATCCGGTAACCCGTCGCGGTTCGGGTGCCGGTTGTGGTCCCTATCATCCCTGTTTCGAGCCGGAGACAGTCGAGTGAGCGCCATGATCATCGTCCTCAAGAAAGATGCCACGGAGGAAGACGTCCAGGCGGTGGTGACGCGTTTGAAGTCGATCGGCTGTGACGCCCACGTCTCCGTCGGGCAGCAGCGCACCGTGATCGGCGCGATCGGAGATCGAGAGCTGATTCAGCAGCTCCCGTGGGAAGCCATGCCAGGGGTCGAGAAGGCCGTACCGGTGCTGAAGCCATTCAAGTTCGTGAGCCGCGACTTTCAGGCCGAGGACACCGTCATCGACGTACGCGGCGTTCCGATCGGGGACCCGGCTCATTGCATCGTGATCGCCGGCCCGTGTGCCGTCGAGAGCCGCGACCAGCTCTTTCGCACCGCGGAGGCGGTGAAGAAGGCTGGAGCCCGGGTGTTGCGAGGCGACGCGTTCAAGCCCAGGACATCGCCCTACGCCTTCCAGGGCCTGGCCGAGGCAGGCCTCCAGTTGCTCGCCGAGGCGCGGGAAGAGTTCGATCTGCCGTTCGTTGCCGAGGTCCTCGACCCCCGTGACGTCGCCCTGGTGTCCTCGTACGCAGACATCCTTCGGGTCGGCACCCGCAACATGTCCAATTTCACCTTGCTCCAGGAGGTGGGGCGCCAGCCCAAGCCGGTCCAGCTCAAGCGGGGCTTCACCGCCACGCTCGAGGAGTGGCTCAATGCCGCCGAGTACATCTTCAAGGAGGGCAACCACCAGGTGATCATGGTGGAGCGCGGGATCCGGACCTTCGAGACTTCATCTCGCAACACGCTCGACGTGACCGCGGTTCCTCTCCTGAAGAACATGTCCCACCTACCGGTCATCGTCGATCCGTCCCACTCCGGCGGTAGGCGGGAATTGGTCCTCCCGCTGTCGCGGGCGGGTGTGGCGGCCGGGGCCGACGGGCTCATGATCGACGTACATCCCACTCCCGACACCGCCCTCGTGGACGGCGCTCAGGCTCTGCTCCCCTCCGAGTTCTCGGCCCTGGTAGACCAAGTTCGCCGGGTGGCGGCCGCAGTCGATCGCGTCGTCTGACATGTCCCGGGCGGCCGTGTTGGGCACCGGTCTGATCGGTGCGTCGGTCGGCATCGGCCTACGAGCTGCCGGGTGGACGGTGGCCGGCTGGGATCCCGACAGCGCGGCACTCGGTCGTGCCCGATCTATGGGTGCGGTGAGCGTCGCGGCCGACTCATTGGAGGACGCTGTAGCCGGGTCCGACCTCGTCGTTCTCGCGGGGCCGGTCGAGGCGATCGTGGAGACGATCCCACGCCTGACGGGCACCGCGCCCGGTGCCGGTCCACTCGTCACCGACGTGGCCGGCGTGAAGATGCCGGTTGTTTTCGCGGCGGAAGGGCACCCGCGCTTCGTCGCCGGCCATCCGATGGCTGGTCGCGAGACCTCGGGTCCCGACGGTGCATCCGGGTCGATGTTCTACGGCGCCACCTGGGTGCTGTGCACCGACGGAGCATCTCCAGAAGATCTCGAGCGGATGCACCAGATCGTGGAGTCGCTCGGAGCGCACGCCGTGTTGATGTCGGCCGCCGAACACGACCGGGCCGTGGCGGCTGCCAGCCACCTTCCTCAAATAGCCGCTGCCGCCCTGGTCGAACTGGTCGGAGAGGACGCGGCGGCGCTCGGCCTGGCCGCGGGAGGTTTTCGCGATCTCACCCGTGTGGCGATGTCCGACCCGAGTTGGTGGGTCGATGTACTTGTCGGAAACCGGCGTGAGGTGGTCACGGCTTTGCGTCGCTTCGCCGAGCGTCTCGAGGGTCTCGCGACCGAGGTGGAGGGTGGGCTCAAGCCGGAGATAGCCGACCGTATGAGCAACGCTCGAGCGATCAGGCGATCGATGGCCGCGCCGGTGGAGACGGTGTCCATCCTCCTCGAGGACCGCCCCGGTCAGATGGCCCGGGTGGGGCACTCGCTGTCGGAGAGCGGGGTCGATCTCCGAGACCTCCAGCTTCGGCACGCGGTTCACGGCGGGGGCGGTGTGCTGACCCTGTCGGTGCGGTCGGGGGAAGCCTCCAAACTCCGTGCCGCCCTGTCCGGGGACGGCTTCACGATCCTCTCGCCGTGAGGTCGATCGAGCCCGTGCTGGCCCTGCTCAGCTCCTGAGCAGGGCCAGGATCGACTCAACGGCCACCCGCACGCCCACTTCCAGGCAACCTTCGTCCAGGATGAATCCGGCCGAATGGAGGTCGCTGCTGCCCTCCGGCGGGGCGCACCCGAGCCGAACCAGGCAGCCCGGCACCTCGTCGAGATATCGGGCGAAGTCTTCTGCGCCCATGCTCAAATGGGTGCGGGTCACGTGATCCATGCCGAGACTGTCCTCGGCCGCTCGCTGGATCACCGCCAGCACATCCGGGTCGTTCATCACCGGGGGGATGCCGCGTTGGTAATGGACGATGGCCTTGGCGCCGAGAGGTTCGACGATCTGGTGGATCAGTCGCTCCAGGATCGGCGGGATCTGCTCGCGCACTACAGGGTCTGCCACCCGGACCGTTCCCGATAGCTCGGCCGAGGTGGGAATGACGTTGTCCGCGGTTCCTGCCTGGATGCGACCGAACACCAGCGCCATCGGGGCTCTCGCGTCGAGTTTGCGGTCGAGCAGGCCAGGGAGGTCGACTGCGATCTTCGAGGCGGCATACACCATGTCGACCGTCTGGTGGGGCCGTGCGGTATGGCCGCCGGGACCTTCGAGCGTGACGTAGAAGCGGTCGGCCGAGGCCGTGATCGCCCCGTTCCGCAATCCCACTTTGCCCGTGGTGAGGCCGGGATCCACATGGAATGCGAAGATCTTCGAGACCCCGTCGAGGACACCCTCGCGGCAGAGGTCGAACGCCCCGCCCGGAAAGGTCTCCTCTGCGGGCTGGAAGATCACCCGAACTCTCCCTGGCAATTCCATCCGTGCGAGGACGATCGCCACTCCCAGTGCGATTGCCGCGTGAGCGTCGTGACCACAGGCGTGCATGACTCCCGGGCGGCGCGAAGCATGGGCGAACCCGGACGGCTCCTGGATCGGGAGGGCATCGAGGTCGGCCCTGAATGCAACCAGGTTTGGTCCTTCACCGACGTCCGTCACCAGGCCGGTCTTCGGAGTCCGCAGTCGCGGACTGAGGCCGGCCTCGCGGAGGGCCGTGGTCAGCAGTTCCGTGGTTGCGAACTCCTCGCCGGACAACTCCGGATCGGTGTGGATGGCGCGTCTGACCCGTGTGACTGTGGGGAGGACGGACGCCACCAGCGAATCGAGGCGGCTGGTGTCGATCATCGGAATGAGAGGGTAGTCGTCGGCCTTCCGGCCGCCGAAACCCGAGTCAGGCTCCGGCCGGGTCACCCGGTGACCCAGACGGAGGTTCGAGCGGCTCGGCCGAACCCGGTTGGAGGAAGCGGTCCCAGGCTTCCTCGTTGCGACGGAACTCGAGCACGTGTTCCACCGATGGGACATACAGCGACTCGATCTCGGCCAGCGCGTTGGCGGCCGCGACTCCGAGAGCCCGACGGTCGTCGTTGACGTCGAAGAGCCAGTCGTGGTCGATCAGCCATCGCCGCACCCGTACCAGCACAACGAGGGCTGCGAGGGCGAGCAGGATCCAGATTCCGACCGCAGGGTGCAGGAGTCGCTCCATCGTCCACTCATTGTACGGAGGTGACCCGACAACCTCCCCGGGCGGCTGCAGCCGGACTCCGGACCGGCGATATCCTGGCCCGATGCCTTTGCGAGTCGCCGGCGCCCAGATCGACCTCGTCGTAGGAGATCTCCGCGGCAACGAGGACAAGATCTCCAAGGCCATCGCCTGGGCCGAGGAGGCATCTGCCGATGTGCTGCTGTTGCCGGAGCTCGCCATCACCGGCTACCCGCCGGAGGACCTGGTCCTGCGCCCCGGGTTCGTCGAGGACAACCTCGAGGTTTTGCGGCGGCTTGCCCGCAGGTCGGGGGCCTGTGTGGTGGTGGTCGGGTTCGTGGATCATGCCGTGGAAAACGGCGACCCCCGGGGGGACGCGGTCGATCGTCGGGTCGCCAATGCCGTCGGGATCTTGCGTGCCGGGGAGGTGGTCGGCCGCTACCACAAGGTGTTGCTGCCGAACTACGGAGTTTTCGACGAGGAGCGCTACTTCACACCCGGTTCCGATCCGGATCGCACCTGGGAGGTGGCCGGTCACCCGGTGGGGATCTCCATCTGTGAGGACATCTGGGTTCCGGATGGCCCCCCGCACCAGCAGGCCGAAGCCGGAGCGTCGTTCCTGCTCAATGTCAACGGTTCGCCGTTTCACAAGGGCAAGGCGACGGAT
Organism: Acidimicrobiia bacterium; assembly: GCA_041591895.1. Taxonomy (GTDB): domain Bacteria; phylum Actinomycetota; class Acidimicrobiia; order Spongiisociales; family ZC4RG35; genus JBFHRE01. The sequence goes on along the minus strand of JBFHRE010000038.1, from coordinate 13,178 downwards.
CGTGAACGGATGCTTGCCGCCCGCGCTCGAGCGGCGGGAAAGGCGGTGGTCTACCTGAACCTGGTCGGTGGTCAGGACGAGCTCGTCTTCGACGGAGCCAGCTGTGTCTTCGACGGCGGCGGGCGCCTGTTGCATCGGTCCCCTCAGTTCGAGGAGGACTGCTTCCTGGTGGAGGTTCCCGGTCCCGGAGAGGTCGGCGAGCCATGTTGCGTGGAACCGCTCCTCGATCCCGCCGCCGAGGTCTATCAGGCGATCACCACCGGCGTCCGCGACTACGTCCGCAAGAATGGGTTCAGCCGAGTTGTCATCGGTCTCTCCGGAGGTATCGACTCCGCCCTGACCGCGACGGTGGCGGCGGATGCCCTCGGTCCGGAGAACGTCTGGGGAGTCACCATGCCGAGCCGCTTCTCCTCGCCGGGCTCGATCGCCGACTCACGTTCCCTCGCTTCCAACCTCGGAATCCGGTTCGACCAGATCCCGATGGATGAGGTGTTCACCGCCTATCTCCGCGTCCTCGCGCCGGTCTTCGAGGGCACCGAGTTCGGGGTTGCCGAGGAGAACCTCCAGGCGAGGGTGAGAGGGGCGCTGCTCATGGCACTCTCCAACAAGTTCGGTCCGATGGTGCTCACCACCGGGAACAAGTCGGAGATGGCCGCCGGATACGCCACGCTCTACGGCGACATGGCCGGTGGCTACAACGCCCTGAAAGATGTCTTCAAGACCACGGTGTACGAGCTCGCGCGGTGGCGCAACCGTGGCGGTGTCGTGATCCCGGTCTCCACCATCGAGAAGCCGCCATCGGCCGAGTTGCGACCCGATCAGAAAGACTCCGACAGCCTCCCCCCATACGACATTCTCGATGCCATTCTCGAGCGGTACATAGAAGACGACATGGTCGAGCCTGAGATCGTGGCGGACGGGTTCGACGAATCAGTCGTGCGACGGATATGCGCCCTGGTGGACCGCAACGAGTACAAGCGCCGACAGGCGGCGCCCGGTGTGAAGATCACCACGAAGGCGTTCGGTCGCGATCGGCGGCTCCCGATCACCAATCGCTACCGGGGCTGACCGTGGCGCGTGCATTGCTCGACGGCCTTCCAACTGACTCGATCCCGTATACCGACAGCCTGGTGGTGCGAGGTGACGGTTGCTTCGAGGCCGTCCGCAGCTACGGAGGCCGGCTGTGGCAGCTCGAGGCCCACCTCGACCGCCTTGCGCGTTCTGCGACCGCCATCGGCCTGGGGTCACCCGATCGCGATCGGCTGTCCGAGTGGGCTCACACGGTGGCGGGGAGCGACGACGGGATCGTCCGCATCCTCCTGTCGCGGGGTGACGCCGTGGCCGGTGCCGATCTCGGTCCCCGCTGCTTGGTGTTCTGCCATCCGCTGCCCGATCCGAAGCCGGTTGTTCGTTTGGCCCCGGAATCGGCGCCCTGGCACCCGGCCGGCCGGCCATGGCCGTTGGCGGGCATCAAGACGACCTCATACGCGCCCAATGTCGCGGCGACCCGCACCGCTCGCGATCGTGGCTTTGACGACGCGCTGCTCGTCAGCGAGGGGGGACTGGTTCTCGAGGGCCCGACGTTCTGCGTTGCCTGGGTCGTGGATGGCCGTATCGAGACCCCGTCGCTGGACCTCGGGATCCTCGCTTCGATCACCAGGGCCTGCAGCCTCGAACACGCCCGAGCGCTCGGCATCGAGGTCGTGGAGGGGCGGTGGCGGGTGGATCGGCTGGCGGCCGCCTCCGAGGTGTTCTCGTGGTCAACGGTCAAGGAGGTGTGCCCGGTGGTGGCAGTGGGCGACCGGACCTGGGACATTGGTCCCGTCATGTCTCGGTTGGCAGCTCGATTTCGGGAGGCAGTGTCAGCGCACGCTGGCACAGGGTGGCTCGGCCAGGTGACCGAGGGCGCGTAGGAGGCCGACGGCCGCCTCGAGCCTGTTGGGGACCGCAGCCCCGTCGGTAGCGGTGGTACAGGTTGCGAACTTGTGCCCGATCGACTCGAACGCAGCCTCCGGATCCGCATCGCCGCCGTCGGCGGCCGATATCACGAGTGCGGCGATGTCGCTCCACGTTGCCGGCACCCCTGCACACAGGATCGTGGTTCCGCAGTAGGCGTTGGGATCACGTCCGTCGAGTTCCAGGAGCTCTGCGCCGTAGGCGATCGAGGGAGGCGGGCTGTCCATGAGGCTCGCGATCCACGTCTTCGCTTCGAGCGTGGTGAGCGGATCTTCTGGACACACGCGCAGCGCCCATACGTCGCAGGTCGGATCGACGCCGAGGGCGAGGAGGGCGGTCATCGCCAACTCCGCTCCCGGGAGCTCGTCGTCGTCGATATAGGCGCCTACGAACACCGGCCTCCCCGAGGCCAGCACCCCGTCTGCCTCCGCCGACCCGGACGGAGCGGCGAACGCGGCCGGGGTGTCATCGAACGCCGCCCGGAGTGACGGGTACGGGTCGATCGGCTCCCCGCCGGGATTTCTGAGCTCGAAATGGAGGTGGGGCTCGCCCGGCTCCGCGTTCCCGCTGTCCCCCACCCAGCCGATCGCCTGACCGGCGACCACCTCGTCACCTATCTGGAGACCGGGAACGATGCCGACCCAATCCCCGTCGTCGGTGCCGGGGGTGTCATTGGTGAGGTGGATGTACCAGCTCGTCCAGCGGTCGCGATGTTCGATCACCACCCAGCAGCAATCTCCCGGCTGGTCGCGAACCTCCTTGATCGTGCCGTCGGCGACCGCCACCACCGGTGTGAGGGTGGGAGCCGAGATGTCGACCCCGGCATGCCAGCGGTCCCCTCCGTCCCTGGGGACGCCGAAGCTCGAGAGGAACTCACCGTTGGTGACGACCGGGAACTCGATCTGTTTGACGAAGTTGCACCGGGGCCTCGTGGGTGCAGGCGTGGTGGGCTTTGGCGTCGGCTCGCCGGCCGTGGTCTCGGTGGACCCGACGGTGGTTTCCGTTGTCTCGGGAGCGGTGGTGCTGGTGACCGACGGTGCCGGCTGGGTCGTGACCGCCCGGGCGTTGGGGACTGGTCCGAGGCTCGACAGCGTGCGCGGCGGGCAGGCTGCCGCGGCGCCGGCTGCCGGAACGAGCACGGCGGTGGTGAGCAATGCCGCGACCAGCGACATTCGACGACGAGCACTCCCATACACGCCCACACCAGGATACGCGGTCGATCATCGCCTGACCACCCATGACCGCGTTCCCGTCAGAGCAGGGAAGACGCCACAGCCAGGAAACCGGCAAAGCCGATCAGGTCTGTGACCGTGGTGAGGAGCAGATTCGACCCGAGCGCCGGGTCGAGGCCGATCCTCCTCAAGAGGAACGGGATGCCGGAGCCGGCCACGCCGGCCACGGTCAGGTTGGCCAGCGACGCGATCGCCATCACCAGTCCGATCCGGAAAGGTTGCTCCCCGCCGCCCAGGCTCTGGAGAACGTACCCCAGCGCGCCTGCCGCCAGACCGATTGCCAGGCCGTTGATGACGCCGATGACCGCTTCCCGTCGTAACACCCGGACGGCCGAGGCCCCGATGAGCTCCTCGGCGGCCAGACCACGAATGACGACAGCCAGGCTCTGGGCCCCCGCGTCTCCGCCGACCCGGGCCACCAGCGGCATGAGGGCGGCCAGCACCGTGAACGTGGCCAGCACCTCCTCGAACTGGCTCACCGCGATCACCACGATCGAGGAGATCACCACATCGAACGCGATCCACGGCAGTCTGGCCCGGATCGACCTCATCACCGGGGTACGGCTGGTTTCCTCGGAACCGGCACCCACCGCAACGGCGAAGTCCTCGGAGGCCTCCTGCTGCACTGCTTCTAGGACGGTGTCGGAAGTGACCATCCCGATGATCGCCCCGGTGGCATCGACCACTGGAACCCCGAACAGGTGATATCGCTGGATGATGTCGGCCACCTCTTCTCGGTCGGTGGCGGGGCTCACCGAGATCGGGTCACGAACCATCACCTCTCCCAGTCCCACTCCAGGACGGTTGAACACCAGGTCGCGGAAGCTGAGCACCCCTTCGAGGCGCTGGAACTCGTCGACCACGTAGACATAGGACAGGTCTTCGAGCTCTTCATGCAGCTGGCGGATCCGCTCGATCGCCTCACCTGCCGTCAGTCCGATCGGGAGGATCGCGATGTCGGTGGTCATCAGACCGCCCGCCGAGTCGGGGGCGTAGACGAGGAGTTGGCGGATGTCGTCTGCCGCCTCCGGCTCCATCAACCCGAGCAGGGTCTCGACCGCCGCCTCGTCCTCGACCTCCGCAAGGACGTCAGCGGCATTCTCCGGGAGCATCTCGGCGAGGACGTCGGCGGCACTTGCTTCGGGCAATTCGGTGAGCAGCTCTGCGGCCAGCTCGTCATCGAGCTCTTCGAGGACCTCGGCCGCCTCCTCGGCGTCCAGTTCGGCGAGCAGCTCCGAGGCAGTTCCGGCGTCGATCGCTTCCAGGATGTCGGCGGCGTCAGCCGGAGCGGCCTCCGCCAGCGCCGACCACTCCTCCACGTGCTCCTCGAGGTAGTCCTCGACGTCGTCCGGACGGCGCCGGGCCGTAGCCCTCAGCAGGCGAGCCAGGTCCCTCGGACGGCGCAGACGAAGCTTCACGTGGCGATCCCATCGGTGTCTCCCGACAGGGTACTGGCCGTCGGCCGGCCAAGCCGTTTGCGGACGGGCCGTTGGGCGCGACGGCGGGGTGTGTGGCCCGGCCCGACCTATCGGTGCGCGGGTCAGCCCCGATAGGCCTCGATCTTCTTGACCTGGACGGTGAAGGTTCCGGCCGGGGCCTCATATGACACCGAGTCTCCGGGATGGGCGCCGATCAAAGCGCGTCCGAGGGGGCCGGAGGGCGAAGCGAGCAGGACTCCTGCGACCTTGTTCTCGGGTGGGGCGACGAAGTATTGCATCTCGTCTCCGTCCTCGTCGACGACCGTGACCAGCGAGCCGATCACGACCCGGTCGGTGTCGGGTACCTCGCCCACGACGGCGGTGTGGAGGAGGTGTTCGAGTTGGCGAATCCGGGCTTCCATCAATCCCTGATCGTTCTTGGCCGCGTCGTAGTCGGCGTTTTCACGTAGGTCACCGTGTTCCCGGGCGACCTTGATTCGCTCCTCGATGTGGGAGCGTCCTTCGGTCGTGAGCTGTTCGAGCTCGGCTTGCAGCTTCTCGAATGCCTCGGGGGTGAGGAAGGTTGGCTGGTCGGCGTTGGTCATGAGTCGATCCGGGTGGGGAGCGCAGCATTCTATCCAGACTTGGGCGGGCACCCGCCAGTCGTCGCTACCGGAGGCGATCGGCGCGATCCCGGAGCGGATGGTCGCAGACGGGATAGCCTGGACCGATCGTGTCTGAGTCGAGCGTCTCTGGTCCTAAGGTGTCCGGGAGCGGTACCGCGCTGACCCGGCTTCGCTATGACCTGCGGGCCGTCGCGGGCTTGGCGTTCATCGTCGTGCTGGTCGCCACGCTGGCGGCGACGGCGCCGACTCTGGCCGACGCGCTCGGCGAGGCCGGCTTGGTCAAGAAGATCGAGCAGGCCCCGGCGGCCGAGCGGGGGGTTCTCGTTTCCGGTCGGGTCGAACGGGTCGACGTCGACTCGCTCGACGAGGTGGTTCGGTCGGCTATCGAACCCATCCCCGAGATGTCGATCCCTGCCCGACTGGTGGTGTCCAACGCGTTTGCGGTCGACGTGGTGACCGATGCCGATCCCGTGGCCTCGCTCGGGTGGTGGCAGGGTCCAACGGATCTGATCGGTGAGGTCGATGGGAGGCTTCCGTCCAGCCCTTCCGAGACGGCCGTCCCCCGGGCCATGGCCGAAGAGCTGAACCTCTCGGTCGGTGACGTGCTGCCTGTGGAGCGGGAAGGTGCGCGTCTCGAGCTCGAGGTGGTGGGCCTGTTCGATCCTGAGGACGATCTGGCCGGGTTCAATCCTCAGATGTCGGAAGGGGTGACCCGAACCGGCTCCTTCGTGGAGTTCGGTCCGCTGCTCGTGACAGGGGAGACATTCGCAACGGGGTCCGATCGGGTCTCGGTTTCGTGGATGTCGGTTCCGGTCACAACCAACGTTCGAGCCGACGGCATCCCCGCCTGGCGGACGGCTGTGGCCGCACTCGACCGGAAGGTGGCGCCGCTCGCCGTGGATTCCGGACTCAACACGCTCCTGGCCGGCTCGGTGGTGGGCGTCAGGGCCGCGTCGGTCACGATCGCCGCCATCTTCGGACTCGTCACCTTGCTTGCTCTGATCGGTCTCGGCACCGCCGCTCTGGCCGCGATCGAACGGAGGCGGGTGGAGCTGGAGTTGACGCGCTCCCGGGGGGCGGGGGTCGGGCAAATGCTGGTCGACTCGGCCACCGAGGGCTCGATGTTCGCCCTGGTGGCGGTGGCGGTCGCCCCCGCTCTGGCGGTGGCGGCAGTCGCCGCCGGCGGTGCCTCCGGTCTGCTCGGGGGGTTGGGGGAAGCGATGCGGCCGCGGCTGTCTGCGGGCGGCGCCGCGATGGCGGTGGTCGCGGGGGTGGCGTGCGTCGCGGTTCTGACGTTCCCGGTACTCGCCACCCGAGGCGGTTACGTGGCGGCTCGGGCTGCCCGGACCGGTCGTGAGAGCCAGGGGGTCGTCCGTCGGAATGGGCTCGACCTCGTGTTCGCCGCTCTCGGTCTGCTTGCCCTGTGGCGGCTGCGAGAAGAGTGGACCCCTGGTTCGGGAAGAGTCGACCCGATGGTGTGGGCGGCTCCGATCCTCGTCTGGCTGGCCGGGATCGTGCTCCTCGGTCGAGTTGGGCCGTGGTTCCTGGATCTGCTGGAGCGCCGGACGTCTTCGGGTTCGTTCTCCTGGACCATGCCTGCCGCCTGGGCGGCACGAGCTCCTGGCCGCTCGGTGCGTCATGCCATTCTCGTCAGCTCGTCGACCGCCGTTCTCCTGCTGGTGTCGGTCTACGGGGCAACCTGGTGGACGTCGCAGCTCGATCAGGCGCGTCTCGAGCTCGGGGCGGCGGCCGCCGGCGACAGAACCGGCACCGGTGGTTCCCCGTTCCGGGCACGGTCGATCTCCGTCGGGCGGGTGACCGGAGTCCGGTTGGTCGCGCTCGAGACCGAGCGGATCTCCGTTCGTGGCGACCTTGTGACTCCGATGGGTGCTTGGGAGTCACTGTCGACCGGGCCGGCCGGGGCGGCTCCGAGCGAACCCGGATTTGGACTCGCAGGCGCCCCCGTTCGGTCGATGGTGATCGTGGAAAGCACCGGTTCGGTCGCTCCGCCGTCCATCCGGATGTCGCTGGTGACCATGGATTCGGACGGCGTAGTGACCACGACCGACGAAATCGCGATCGCAACCGGTTCGTCCGGGCCGGTCGAGTTCGTTCCAACGGGCGGCGGACCGTGGCGGCTGCTCGGGCTGCGGGTTGCCCTTCCCGGTGTCGAGCCTCTCGAACCCGGAGTAGCCAGCCCGATCACGGTCTCTGCCACCGTTCGCGTCGACGGGGTAGATACGGGTGAGAGCGACTGGGATGCGAGCGCCCTGGCTTCACCTCTCGCTGGAGCCCGAGCAGCAGCCGAGGCCGACGACGGCGGTGTGAAGGTGACGATCGATGCTGCAGCCTCCGGTCGCCAACTGGGGGTCGTGTCCGAAGTGAGGCTGGTCACTCGAGAACGGCCGCCCATTCCGGCTCTGGCGACGCCGGCCTTGCTCGAACAGACCGGGTTGTCGCTCGGCGACAGAGTGGCGCTGACCGTAGGTGGGTCGACCCCCGATGTGGTGCTCGCCGGCACGATTGGCGCTCTCCCGGGTGATCCCGGTCGGCCGCTGGGCATGGTGGTCGACTACTCGTCGCTGGCGACGATCGAGTGGGAGCAGGGGACGGATTACGGCGCGCCCGATCTGCGGCTGTACGACGATCCCGACCACCCCGATGTCGTCATCACCGCCGACGAACTCAGACAGACCCGGATCGCAGACCCCGTATCGGTTGCCGTTCTCGGCGCCCTCGGATCTGGCGCGGTGGCCGTAGCCGGCGTGACGATCATCGCGCTCGTATACGGGGTGGGGGTCTCGATCGAGGGCCGGCGGTTCGAACTGGCACTTCTGCAGGCTCTCGGCGTCTCGAACGGTGAGGTGCGGCGGATGCTGCGGCGCGAGAGCCTGATGGTGGCCGTGGTCGGGGCGGTCGGTGGCCTGGTCCTCGGGGGTCTGTTGGCGGTGGTCACCGTCGGCTCCCTGGCGCGCGATGTGGACGGCAATCGCATCCTTCCGGCGCCCCTGCTCGTGGTCCCATGGTGGGGCGTGATGGGAGCAATCGTCCTGGGCGTCGGGTCGATGTTGGTCGCATCCCGCTCCGCGAGCGGTGCGACGGAGAGCCCGGGGACCATCATTCGGGCCGGCGAGGAGCGATGAAGACACTCCGCTTCCTCGTCCCGATGGTCGGCAAAGCCGAGGTGATGGCCCTGGTGCTGATCGGGCTGCTGGCCGTGGCCGCGGTTGGTGTGCCGGCCCGGTTGCTGGACGAGGCGTCGAATCGGTCCCTGGCCGAGGCGATCGGCAACGCGCCACCTCCCACCGGCGCGGTGACCGTGACACAACCGGTGTTTCTGTCGCGGGTCGACTTCCGGGGCTCGCACAGAGTTGCTTCGGCCTCAGGTGTGCTGGCAGCGATCGACGAAGCCACTTTGGAGGTCATGGACGAGGTGCGGCCGTTCCTGGCGGACCCTTTCATCCATGCGGAAACGGTGCGCTTCCGGACCAGCAGTGTCAACGGCCTCGATCCCGACCTTCCAACTCTGCTCACGCTCCGATTTCAGGACGGCATGGTCTCCGACGCAGGGCTGGTCGGAGGGCGCATCCCGTCTCCCGAGGCCCCGGCGGTGGACGGAGTCCCGGTGGTCGAGATCGTGATGACCGAGGCTTCGATGGACCAGGCAGGTCTGGATTTGGGCGACGAGTTGATTCTCCAACGCGATGGCGCCGATCCTGCTGCTTTCTATGTCTTTTCCGGCGCGACGGAGATCATCGCGCGACTGGTGGGCATGGTGGCGGTTCCTCCGGCCGGCGACCCGGTGTGGGCGGGTGACACGTCCCCGGTCGCGGGTCGGGTGGTCGACACCCACATCGGAGCCGACGTCTACATCACGGGGTTCGTGACCGAGTCCCAACTGCCGCGCATGGCGGACATCGTTCCGACGTCGGGAATGAAGGCGGTAGCGGTCTTCCCGCTCGATCCGGATCGGGTCGGAATCACGGAAGCGGGGATCCTCGAGGAGGCGGTTCGCCGGCTCGATGCCGCCACGAGAGACACGCCCTCGATCGGTGGTGACCCTGCGTTCAGGTCGGGCCTGCCGTTTGTGCTCGGCTTGGAACGTCAACGCCGGCTCGCAGTCACCGCAGTGCTCGATGTCTTGCGGACTGGTCTGTTTGGCCTCGTGGCCGCGGTTGCGTTCGCGATTGCCAAAGCCTTCTCCGACCAGCGTCGGAACCGCTCTGCGCTCAATCGAGGCCGCGGAGCTGTCGCGAGGGATCTGCTCATGGCGACGGTGCTTGTGGTGGTCCCCGTGTCGTTTGTCTCGGCGCTGGCCGCCGAATGGGTGCTCGCAGGCCAGTGGCCGCGCTCGTTCGGATGGCGAGAGCCGCTGGTGGTGACGGCTGTGATGGCAGCCGGCTATCTGTGGGCGGCCTGGCGTCCAACCGGAGCACCGCTTCCCGTTCTACTGGGCACCGCTCGCGACGGTTGGCGGCGCTACCGGGCCGCCGGCCTGATTGCCTTGCCGGTGGTGGCGTCGGTATCGATCGTGTCCGGTCGTGGCGAAGGCAGGCTCGGGGCGGTGGCGCCATATCTGGCCGCCGTTGCGATCGCGGTCCTCGCCGAGCGGGGGTTGCGAAGCATCGTCCGTGTTCCCGGGGCGTCAACGGCGATCGGCGGGCGAATCGCTTCTCGTCGCGACCGCAGCCACGGATTCGTCTTGCCGCTGGCGGTGGGGATCACCGTGGTGGTCGTGGCCTCGTCGGTCGCAGTGACCCTGGAACGGGCCATAGACGTCGCCGCCTGGAATCAGGTTCTGGCTCCGGTGCGGGTCGAGCTTCCGGTGGGTGGCCTGCCGGACGAACTGGCCGGGCTCCCGGCTGTGTTCATATCCGAACAGGACATCCGCCTCCAGAGCGAGATCGGGACCGGCTCGGTTGCCCTGTTGCTCGTCGATCCGAGAGCGCTGATGTCCGTCACCGCGGAGACCCCAGCAGAGATCATCCTCCCCGACGAGCTGTTCGTCGATCCCGCCGACGGGTTGCCGTTGGTGGTGGCGTCCGCTTTCGGGAGGCGTCCGGCCCAGCCGTCCGACGAGTTCAGCCTCGTCGGGGGAGGTACCGCCAATCCGGCGCTCGCGGTCGCCACGCTCGAGCGGTTTCCGAGCGTGCGGGACGGGGGCTTGTTCGCGATCGCCAACCGAGAACACTATGAAGCCCTCGTGGGCCCATCACCGCCGCCGTCGGTGATGTTGCTTGCTGCGGCCGACGAGGCGATCTCCGACGCGCTGGTGGCGGCCGGGGCCACCGTCACTGTCCGGTCCGAAGTGGCGGCGTCGCTCGGCGCCGAGCCGCTCGTAGACGGCGTCCTGTCGACCATGCGAATCACGTTGCTGATGGCGGCGGTGCTCGCTTTGGGAGGAGTTCTGGCAGGCCTTCTCGCCGAACTGGCGGAGGCTCGAGCCGTCAACGCCATCCTGACGGCGGTCGGGGCGCGGCGTCTTCAACGGCGCCTGGTGGCGACCGTGGCGGTCCTTCCTGCCATTCTGGCGGGTGTGCTCGCGGGTGCCCTCTCCTGGTGGATCACGGTGCGTTGGCTCGGAGACCTGGTCGATTTCGGCCCGTTCGCCGGAACCGCCGACCGGTTCGGCTTCCAATTCGATGGCTTGGCGGTACCCGTGATCGGCGGGCTGGTCGGCGCCGTCGTCCTCGTATGGAGCCTGTCCGGCCTGCTCGATCGCCGCTCGGTGGCCACCGTGCTCCGAACGGAAGGTGCGGTATGACGGCTCCAGTGATCCAGGCCGAGGGGCTGGTCAAGATCTACAAGACCGCCGACCTCGAGGTCGTCGCTCTCCAGGGCCTCGACCTGGAAGTCGAGGGGGGAGAGATGATGGCGGTCGTGGGAGCCTCCGGCTCCGGCAAGTCCACCCTCCTCAACATCCTGGCGGGTCTCGACCTCCCGTCGGCAGGAAGAGTCCGGGTGGCCGGCCATGACCTGCTGGGCATGCGGTCACGTGAGCGGACCGACTACCGCCGCAAGGCAGTGGGGTTCATCTGGCAACAGACGGCCCGCAACCTCCTGCCATATCTCACCGCCCATCGCAACGTCGAGCTTCCAATGGCACTGGCGGGGGTGAGGTCGAAAGAGCGCAAGCGGCGGGCGGGGGAGTTGCTGGACCTGGTCGGTCTCTCGGATCGAGCCGATCACCGGCCGGACCAGCTCTCGGGAGGTCAGCAGCAGCGCACCGCCATCGCCGTTGCCCTCGCCAACTCCCCGGCCGTCATCCTGGCGGACGAGCCCACGGGCGAGCTCGACTCTGCGACGTCGGCGGAGGTGTTCGACGCCCTCCGCCGCGTCAACGAGGAGACCGGTGTCACAGGGTTCATCGTCACCCACGATCCGCTGGTGTCCGAAACGGTCGGTCGCACCGTCCGGATTCGCGATGGACGCATCTCGAGCGAGACGCTCCGTCGCCAGGCGTACACCCACGTTGATGGCCATCACGTCGTCGCTGAGGAGTTCGCGGTCCTGGACCGGGCGGGGCGCCTCCAGCTCCCGGCCGACTACGTTGAGGCGTTGCGCCTTCACCGTCGGGTTCGCCTGGTGCTGGAGGACGACCACATCGCCATCTGGCCCAGCAGTGACTGGCCCAGCAATGACTGGCCGGATGGTTCCGGGGGTGCCCGGTGAACGTGGTCCGGCTGGAAGGCGTGACCAAGTCGTTCGGCTCGGGTGAGCACCGGGTGGTTGCGCTCGACGGAGTCGATCTCACAGTTGGCGAGGGTGAGTTTTGCGTGGTCGCGGGTCGCTCCGGGTCGGGAAAGACGACGCTCCTCAACGTCGTCGGCGGCCTCGAGCGCCCTGACTCCGGCCTGGTGGAGGTCACCGGGCGGAAGATCTGGGAGGAAGACGACGACGCCCGGGGCGAGGTGCGGCGCCACGGTGTGTCCTTCATCTTCCAGGCCTTTGGTCTCCTCCCACAGCTGTCGGCGTTCGAGAACGTCGAGGTGCCGCTCCGGCTCAACGGGACCGATCGGTCCGAGCGGGAGCAGCGCGTCGGTGAGTTGCTCGGCCGGGTGGGTCTCTCTGGGCGGGCGAGGCACCGTCCCGGTGAATTGTCCGGCGGTGAGCAGCAGCGGGTGGCGATCGCCCGCGCCCTTGCCACGCGACCCCAGCTGATCATCGCCGACGAACCCACCGGTCAGTTGGACTCCGGAACTGGGGACCAGATCATCGCCCTGCTACGCGAAATGAGCTGGGACAGCGGGATGGCGCTCCTGGTCGCTACGCACGATCCGGCGATCACTGCTGGGGCCAACACGGTCTGGAAGATGTCGGATGGCCGGCTCGAGGGGTGACCGTTCGGTGTCGGTCGGCGCGTGGATGGCAGATCGCCGGGTAGCGTCACCGGAATGTCCCCCGTTCGACTGACCAGATACAGCCACGGCGCCGGCTGAGCCTGCAAGCTCGGCCCGGCCGAGCTGGCGCAGGTTCTGCGACCGTTGCACGATCACCCCGCTGCTTCCCACCCCGATCTGGTGGTGGGCATCGAAACCTCGGACGATGCCGGGGTCTATCGGATCGCGCCCAACCGGGGGTTGGTGCAGACGGTCGACTTCTTCACCCCGGTGGTGGACGATCCCCGCGATTGGGGGCGGATCGCCGCCGCCAACGCGCTCAGCGACGTGTATGCAATGGGCGGAACCCCGCTCACCGCCCTGCAGTTGATCGGGTGGCCCCGGGACAAGCTCGACTTCGCCCTGGCGGCGGAGGTGATCGCCGGAGGGGCCGAGGTGATGGCCGAGGCGGGGTGCACCATCGTCGGTGGCCATTCGATCGACGATGCCGAACCGAAATACGGGTTTGCGGTGACCGGGGAGGTCGCCCTCCCGGAAGGGTTGGTCACCAACGCCGGGGGACGGCCGGGGGACCGTCTCCTTCTGACGAAACCGATCGGCACCGGG
>JBFHRE010000037.1:0-19419 GCA_041591895.1 Acidimicrobiia bacterium | reverse complement strand
GGTCGAGTAGGCCGAGTTCGCCCAGTCGTACATCGCCCACCCGAACACGGTTCTCTTGTCGTTCTTCATGGTCGGCACCGACTCTACGGCGGCGACGGGGACCGCGTCCGCTTCGACCGAGAATTGCGTAGGGGACGACCGCGCGTAGGCTCGTCGGCATGCAGTCTGTCGGCGCCTCGCTCGCAATGCTCCTGTTGGTCTCGGCCTGCACGGCTGCTCAGCCTGCGCCCACCACGGTTCCGGTCACCGTGACCACCGAATCGCCGGCTCCGGCGACCACCGCGGCCACCACGACGACGATTGCCCCCGCGACGACTGCCGCACCGTCGACGACGACCACCACCCTCCCGCCCCTCGAGGGTCTGGCATACGAGGAGGTGGCCGGGGATCTCCCATTCCCGATCGTGCTCACTTCGTTGCCTGGTTCCGATACGGCGCTCTTGGCCACCAAGGACGGAGTGGTGTGGTTGATGCAAGACGGCGCCCTGACCTCCGATCCGGTTCTCGACATTCGCGGTCGGGTGACCAACCGGGGAGAGCAGGGCCTGCTCGGCCTGGTCCAGCATCCGGAGGATCGGAGTCGTTTCTACGTGCACTACACCGACCGGTCCGGTGACACCGTGGTGTCCGAGTTCAAATGGGATGGTTCGGTCGCCGACCCGGACTCCGAGCGAGTTCTACTCGAAGTTGACCAGCCCGCCTCGAACCACAACGGCGGGATGCTCCAGTTCGGGCCGGATGGCATGCTCTATCTGGGTTTGGGTGACGGTGGAGCCGCCAACGACCGTTTTGGGAACGGGCAGAATCCTGACACATTGCTGGCCGGCCTGGTGGCGATCGATGTCGAGTCGGGCGAGGCCCGGAAGGTCATGTCGGGGCTGCGAAACCCGTGGCGCTTCTGGATCGACGGAGAGAACGTCGTGATCGCCGATGTCGGCCAGAACGCCTACGAAGAGATCTCGGTGGCACCCCTCGATTCAAGGGCGAACTTCGGTTGGCCGATCACCGAGGGGCTCCATTGCTTCCGGCCCAGTTCGGGATGCGACACCACCGGGCTCACGCTTCCGATCGTGGAGGTGCGTCACGGGGACGGGGGCGCGTGTTCGATCACGGGAGGGATCGTGTATCGCGGCTCGGCAATCCCCGAGATGAACGGCCGCTACTTCTATTCCGATTACTGCGGCGGCTGGCTCCGAAGCGTGGATCCACTCGACCCTGCCGACGTCCTCGATCACACCGGAGACGTGGGAGTTCACGGTCGTGTCGGTTCTTTTGGGATCGACGGCGCCGGCGAGATGTATGTCCTCACGACCACGACCGTTATCAAGGTGGTACCGGTTCGTTGACCGTCAGCGCAGCGCCAGCCAGGCGCCGGCGATCAACAGGACGAGCCCGGCCACCTTCGATGTGTCCATGGGTCGGACGTCGCCGCCCAGGAGACCGAAGTGGTCGACGATCGCGCTCACCCCGAACTGGGACACCGTGATCGCCATCAGGGCCGGGACCAGGCCGATCCTGGCCACCGAGAACGAGATCGCCCCGATGATCACGATTCCCGCAGCGCCAGACAGAAAGGCCCATGGCGGAACCGATCTCCAGTTGGAGATCCCGTCACCGCCGGCCAGGAGGAGGATGAGCCCGATCAGCAGTCCACCGGACCCGTACGTCACGAAGGTCGAACCGATGGTCCCCACCTCCCGGTCGAGCACCCCGACGAATTGACCTTGCACCGCGACCGCGACACCGCCGATGACTGCGACGACGATCACCAAACCAGTCTGCACACGCGTCTCCTTTTCTAGCGACGGTACCGGAGTGGTCGTTCTCGACGGTGGCTCCTGATACGCTCGCAAGTCGATGATCGGCAGAGTGATCGGCACCGAGGACGCCACCCCGCTGGACTTCTGGGTGGCCGTCGCCGACCAGGGCTATCTGCAACTGGATGACGTGGTTGCGCTCGAGCGCAAACTCCCCGATGGGCAGACGGTCTCGATCTTCGGCGTGGTGAGCCAGGTGAGGGCACGTCACGAGGGGGCCCGCTTCGACACCGATGTGTTCCTGGCGGCGGATGGTCTATTGCCGGTCGAGGTGGCGGAGACGGCTCGGGTGAGTGCAACCCGCTTCGAACCCGAGATCTTCGTTCCGCCCCGTCCTGGTCAGGAAGTTCGCAAGGCCGAGGGCCTGGAACGGGATCAGGCCCTGTTCTTCGACCGGATGGAGTATCGCCTGCCGGTGGGCTTGGCCCGGTCGGGCGAGCCGGTGTTCGCCAACCTGGAATTCGTCGATGGTCGGCGGGGCGCCCACGTGAACATCTCCGGGATCTCCGGGGTTGCGACGAAAACGACCTACGCCACCTTCTTGCTGCATTCGGTGTTCCGAAGTGGAGTGCTCGGAGACCGCGCCAAGAACACCAAGGCCCTCATCTTCAACGTGAAGGGGGAGGACCTGCTGTTCCTCGACCGGCCAAACCGCAAGCTCGACGATTCCGAGATCGATCGGTATCGAGCGCTGGGTCTCCCCGCGGAGGCGTTCCCGTCGTTTGCCGTGTTCGCTCCTCCGAGACGGGGATCGAGCGCGGCGGTGCCGGACGTCATGGCACGGGG
This sequence comes from Acidimicrobiia bacterium, assembly GCA_041591895.1. Classification (GTDB taxonomy): domain Bacteria; phylum Actinomycetota; class Acidimicrobiia; order Spongiisociales; family ZC4RG35; genus JBFHRE01. The sequence goes on along the minus strand of JBFHRE010000037.1, from coordinate 16,816 downwards.
CGCGGGCGTGGTGTCGTTCTTCTGGAGCCTTGAGGAGTTCTGTCACGACGATCTCCTGCCGTTCCTGTTCGCCGACGCCGAGGACGACCGAGCGCAGTACACGATGGTCGTCTACAACGTGATGGCACAGTTGCGCAGGGCGACTGCGCTCGAAGACGGCGCGGTCCGGATCGAAGGCCAGACGGTCCGGACGTTTCGTGAACTGGTGGATCTGGTGGTCGAGAAGGTCAACTCCGACGACGACGGCCCGGTGTGGGCAGGGCCCGCGATCGGCCGCGGCACCGTCTCGGCATTCGTGAGGCGGCTGGTCGGCTCGGTCCGCCACCTGGAGCATCTGATCCGAGGCGATGTCGCCAACGCCGCCCGCCACTCCGTATCGCCCCTCGAGGCCCAGGTGACCGTGGTCGACATCCACAACCTCAATGACCGGGCAAAGCGATTCGTCGTCGGGGTGACGATTCGTAAGGCGTTCGACGAGCGTGAGCGGGCCGGTCAGTCCGAGGAGTTGCTGTTCCTGGTGCTCGACGAGCTCAACAAGTATGCGCCCCGGGAGGGATCCTCGCCCATCAAGGAGATCCTGCTGGATGTCGCCGAGCGGGGCCGAAGCCTCGGAATCATTCTCATCGGCGCACAGCAGACGGCTTCGGAGGTGGAGCGGCGGATCATCGCCAACTCCTCGATCCGGGTCGTCGGACGGCTCGACTCGGCCGAGGCCTCACGCGAGGAGTACGGCTTCCTTCCGCAGGTTCACCGGCAGCGGGCCACGATCATCAAACCCGGCACGATGATCCTCAATCAGCCCGAGCTGCCCGTTCCGCTGGTGCTCGAGTTCCCGTTCCCCGCATGGGCCACCAGGGCGTCCGAGGCCGGTGTTGAGGCGACAGGGGGCCCGGAGGATCCGTTCGAAGGCCTGGGATGAACTCGCCGCCGGCCGGCCCGTCGATGTGGCTCTCGTTCATGATGGCCATCGTGATCGGCGGGTGTGGGGCGGATGCGGTCACCACAACCGATAGCGGAGTCGGTGACGAGGGCGCGGCCCTCTACATCGCGAACTGCGCCGCCTGTCACGGTGAGCGGGGGGAGGGGAGCGGGTTGGGTCCAGCGCTCCTCGATGAACGCTACGGCGTGGACGTGTTCCCCGACGCCGGGTTTGTCGGCGCGGTCGAACTGGGTGTGCCGGAACCGGTGCTCGGCTTCGGGCCGATGCCGGCGATCGCAGGGCTCGACCATTCGGAGATCGCGGCCATCACGGAGTTCGTGCGGTCCCTTCAGGCCGGCTGACCCGGGTTGACGGCTCGCGCTCCCCGAGCGTCGCATCGCCATGTGCGTCGAGTCGAACCGGGCGGATCGAGACGATTGCCTTCTTGTCGATGCCGCCGTAGATGTGGGGGAAGTCCCCGTGTCCGTAGAAATCTTCCCGGATCACGGGTGAGTCGAGCCGGTCGGGGTCGATTTCGAGAGCCAGCAGGTCGGACCGCGCCGGGTACCAGGACGCGACCACCCGCGCCACCTGATCGGGGTCGCAGCAATGGATGAAACCTTCTACGTCCAGTGACTCCGGCCGGTAGGCCGAGGATGGGTCGGCGCTGAGCCAGTCTGTTCGGTAGACGAGGTGGACGATCACGGTCCGCAGCATACGGATCGGGTCGAAGGAACCGTCGGCGGGCTCCGGTACGATCGCCGTCGTGCGCATTCTCCACACCTCCGACTGGCACGTGGGCCGGACGATCCGGGGTCGGAGTCGGGCCGCCGAGCACCGGGCGGTGCTGACCGACCTCGCTCGGGCTGCGGGGGAGCACGACGTGGACCTCGTGGTCGTCGCCGGTGACCTGTTCGATCTCGCTGCCCCTACTCCCGAGTCGGAGCAGATCGTGTACCGGGCCCTGCTCGACCTGGCCGAGGTGGCGCCCGTGGTGGCGTTGGCCGGGAACCACGACAACCCGAGGAGGCTCGAGGCGGTGACGCCGCTGCTCGAGCTCGGACGAGTGACGACTGGATCTCGTTTGGTGCGTCCCGATCAGGGCGGTGTCGTCGATGTGCCAGGTGTCCCGGTTCAGGTGGCCATGGTGCCGTGGCAGAGCCAGCGCGGCATCGTCTCTGCTGCCGATCTGTTCGAGAAAGATGCCTTCGATCACGTCGTGGCGTACAGCGACCGGATGCGGCGCATCTTCGATCTCCTGTGCAGAGAGATTCGGGACGACCAGGTGGGCGTTCTCGCCGGTCACATCATGGTCCACGGGTCGGAGACAGTGGGCAGTGAGCGCGCCATCCACTCGGTGTTCGAGTACTCGGTGCCGTCGGGTGCTCTGCCGACCTCGCTGTCATACGTGGCTCTGGGACACCTCCATCGCCGTCAGAGAGTGCCGTCGGCCGCGCCCGTCTGGTACGCGGGCTCACCGTTGCATCTGGACTTCGGGGAGGTGGGCGAGCGGAAGGGAGCCCTCCTTGTCGAGGTCGAGCCCGGTCTGCCTGCTCGGGTGCAACCGATCGACCTGGCCGGCGGAATCCCTCTGGTCAAGCTGGAGGGCACGCTGGCAGACGTCATTGCGGCGGCGCGGGAATTGGGCGAAGCCCACGTGAAGGTGGAACTCGAAGAAGATCCCCGTGTGGGACTCGCCGACGAGGCGCGTGCGGCCATCCCCGGTTTGGTCGATGTCACGGTTCGACGGCCTGACGACCCCGAGCGCCCTCGGGCGGCCCCTCGGCTCGGGCGACCGCCCACAGAGCTGTTCGAGGAGTACCTCGAGGCGAAGGGGCGCATGGACGCCGACGTGTTGGAGTTGTTTGCGCAGCTGCTGGATACCCATGCGCCCTGAGCATCTCCTGATAAGGGGCTTTGCCTCGTTTCGGCGGATGCCGGAGGCGATCGACTTCACCGATGCCGATCTGTTTGCACTCACCGGTCCCACCGGGGCCGGCAAGTCGTCGATCATCGATGCGATGTGCTTTGCCCTGTACGGGCGAATCCCCCGGCTGCCGGGCAATGCCGTCGAACCCGTCATCACGCTGGGTGCGACCGAGGCCCGGATCGACTTTTCTTTCTCCATCGGTGACACGTCGTATCGGGTGGCCCGGGTGGTGGAGCGCCGTGCTCGGGGAGCAGTTCAGCGTGAGGCGATCCTCGAGGGCACCGACGAACCGGTCAGCGGTGCCGATCAGGTGACGAAAGCCGTCGTCGAACTGACCGGTCTCACCTTCGAGCACTTCACCCGATGTGTCGTCCTTCCCCAGGGCGAGTTCGCGGCATTCCTCCACGATCGGCCCGCCAATCGACAGGATCTGTTGCGGTCGCTGCTGGATCTCGAGATGTACGAGCGGGTCCGGCTGGGTGCCCAGGAACTGAAGGCGCGCAACGAGGCGACTGCCGAGGTGTTGGAGAAGCAGCTCGAAGAAGCAGGTTCCATCGACGTCGACGCCGAACTCGAACTGCGGGGGAGGATCGAGCAGTTGCGGGCCATGGAAACGAAGGTCGCGCTGGCGGTCGACGCCTGGAAGGAGACCGAGAGCGAGGCCACGGGGATCGAGGGTGAGCGCAAACGGATCGATGCTCTGGTCACGGCGCTGTCGAAGATCGCCCCACCGGCGGGGGTCGCCGACATAGCCGAACGAGCGGCGGCCGCGCGTCGAGAACTTGCCGAGGCGCACCAGTCCGCCGAGGAAGCCACCACCCGACTGCTGGAAGTGGAGAATGCTTCCGAAGACCTGCCGTCGCTCGACGAGATCGACGCCGGGATCGCACGTCATGCACGAAGAAACGAGCTGGACACGCGCATCGCAAGAGGGGCCGAGGTGGTCCGCGATTCCGAGGCGAGGCACGAGGCGGCGGGATCCGAACTCTCCGCCGCGCAGCGAGATCTCGAGGCCGCTCGGACCGATCAGACGGCGGTGGAGCGCGACCACCTCGCCCACGCGCTCCGGCCTGCGCTGGCAATAGGCGAGCCGTGTCCGGTGTGCACGGCCGTCGTGGAGGTGCTCCCGTCGGAAGCCAGCCCTCATGACCTGGCGGCGGTCGTAGCGAGGGTCGCGGAGGCGGAGTCCCGACTGGCGGCTGCAACCTCCGCCTTCACAGATGTCACCGGGGGGCTGGAGGCAGGTCGAAAGCTGCTCGAGGGCCTGAAGGAGGAGCTCGCGAGCCTCGGAGACATGTCAGGCCCGGCGGAGGAGGAATTACGAGCAACCCGCAGCCGGGTTGTCGAGCACCACGAGCTCGTGAAACGGCTCCGTGAGGCCGACCGGGCGGCTCGCACCGCTCACGAACGTGTCCGAGTCGCCCTCGACGCCGTACAGCGAGAAGAGCAGACAGCCCGCGAGTCGCTGTCGGCGGCACTGGTCGGCATCGCAATCGACGAACCCCCGGAGTTCGGTGCGGAACTACCAGTGGACCGGGCATGGGATGCGATGGTGCGGTGGCGGGATGGTGCCCTGGTCGACCGGAAGCTCGAATTGGAGGCACTCGACACCGCGCGCTCCGAGATCGATCGAAGGAGGGCCGGGATCACAGCCGAGATGAAGGAGATGATGCCGGAGGCCGGTGTCGCTGATCCGATCGCGCTGGGACCGGTGATTGCCGGGTCGATCGCCCGGGCGGAGGCCAATCTGGAGCGGTTCGTCGAGCTGAAGGATCGCGTTGGTCTGTGGACCTCGGATTTGGCTGCCGCTCGGCAGAAGGCCGCTGTCGCATCGGTGCTCGCGAGGGAGCTTGCGGCGGCCGGGTTCGAGGGCTGGATTCTCGAAGAGGCGCTGTCCGGGCTGGTCGACGGCGCCAACGCGGTTCTCGCCAGCATGCTCGGTGGGTCGTACTCACTCCAGATCGAGAAGCGGGACTTCGTGATCGTCGACCATGCCAACGCCGACGAGCGCCGTCCGGTCCGGACCTTGTCGGGTGGGGAGACGTTCCTCGTATCTCTGGCACTGGCATTGGCTCTGGCAGAGCGGCTGGCGATGCTCTCACCTGCCGGAACGGCCCGACTGGAGTCGATCCTGCTCGACGAGGGGTTTGGCACTCTCGACGGCGAGACGATGGAGACGGTCGCGGGGGTGCTCCACGAGTTGAGCGCATCCGGAGAGCGAGTGGTCGGGATCGTCACTCATGTCAAAGAGTTGGCGGAGTTGATGCCGGTTCGATTCGTGGTCGAACGCGGCCCCGACGGGGCGACGGTGCATCGGGTGGACTCGTGAGGTTCTCCGTCGAATCGTGGGCTCCGGAGTTCGGTGTGCCGGCGGACGCCACTCCTGACACCGAAGTCCCGACGAATACCGACGTGGAGATCAAGGGTTCGTGGAAACCGCTGAGGTCGGCGGCGGCTCCGGCGAGCGAGGTTCTCTTCGTGGACGGGGTGCGGAGGGTCGACGCCAACCTGTGGATCGAGCAGGACGGAGATGTCCCTGTGCTGGGGTTGTGCGCGACCTACGCCGCCGGTGCCGTGCGTTGCACCGATCGCGCCGAGGTGGTGGATGCGCGGGTAGAGCGGGCGCTGTTCACATCGGCTGCAGGCGCCGGCGACGTGGAGACTTCGGCAGGTACCTATCGGATTCACGCCGCTGGTGGATCGACGCCCGAGGAGCTGTGGCTGAGGATCCAGGAGCAGATGGGTCGGCTGGAGGGGTCGGTGTCGGCCACCCACGCCGGTTCTGGCCTGGTGATCGTCGATGGCCCGCTGTCCCACCACCGCCACGTCCAGAGCGCCGTGGGGTACGTCAAGGCGCAGCACGTCCACTACCTGCCTGCCGAGCGGAGGCCGATCCTGCTCGAGCTCGAGGTAGGCACCCGGACCCCGCTGTTCATGATCTCCGGTGGCGCCAGCCGCTTCTCCTGGTATGTCCGCGTCGGGCACGGATCCGGGCCCGCCGGCGGTCAGGTTCGATGCGAGATAGCCGGCAACCGGTCGGTCGATCAGGCAGTCGAAGTCGCCGATGCCGTGACCGCCACTCTTCCTCGGTACGCGTCCACGCCGCACAAAGATCCTCGAGCCCCCCAGAATCTGTTTCCGATCGCCGGACTCGAGAGAGAGTTGCGCCGTCGTCTCGGCGATCAGGCGCTCATGGAACGAGCATTGCGCCGGCGGGCGGCCGGTCTGGTCAACGCTCCCGACGGCTGATCAAGGCCGCCCCGGAGAGAACCAGGACCACCCCACCTAGGGCGACAGTCGATACGTCGTCTCCCAGGAATCCGACGCCCAGTCCCAGTGACACGATCGGGATCAGATGCGTGATGATGGACGCCCTCGGTCCACCAACGCTCCCCACCAACTCGGCCATGAGTGCGAACGCGACGCCGGTCCCTACCACTCCGAGAACTGTGATCGCGACGGCTGGCCCGACCGAGAAATCGGACCGGGCAACGCCGACGAGCCCAAAGGGCGCTGTCCAGACGGTGGCCAGAACCAGCATCCTGGCCATGACCGGGATCGAGCCATATCGCTGCTGGATCGGTCCGGCGATATTGGTGGCGACGCCGTAGCAGACGGTCGCTGCCAACACCATCAACACGCCGATTGCGGCCGTGCTTCCCCCGTCTCCGCCGGAGGCGACGCTCACGATGGCAATCCCGAGGAATCCGAGTCCCAGCCCGATCCGCTGGGGTCCCCGGGGAGGGCGGGCAAAGAACAAACCTCCGATGATTCCGGCAAAGATCGGCGTGGCCCCGTTGAGGAGGCCGGTGACCGCCGAGTTGATGTGCTGCTGGGCGAGAGGGAACAGCGTGAACGGGATCGCCACCCAGATGATCGAGAGGGCGAGGATCCGCCGGCCGTCGGCCCGATCGATCGCACGTCGCGCGGACGGAAGCACGGACAGGGCGAGCGCGCCGAGTCCGACCCGAGCCCAGGTGATCAGACCGGGGTGGAACGCCTTCAGTCCGATCGAGATCAAGAGAAACGACGATCCCCAGATCAGGCCGACGGCGACGAACAGAATCCAATCGCGGGGAGAAAAGGGTTCACGGTCGTTGACGGCGTTGGCTGGTCTCGAGGTGGCCGGGGCGCTCATCTACGAAAGAACCCCAGATGGTCGGGTTCTGTTGCATCCGGATGCTGCCGCGGGTCGGGGATCGGCTCCCCGAACGATGTGAGGATCGGGATCACACCCGCCCAGATCGGCAGCGCGTAGTCGGCCTCGTCGTCGACGGGGGGCCCGGTGCGGATCTTGGCCGACGCCTCGATCATGGGCACGCGGACGACCGCGGTCGCCCTGACCTCCTTCTCGGTCATCGGTCGAAGCGACGGACGCCGGCCCGGTACGAGTTTGTCGGTGAACGCATCGAGTACCGCAGTCCGCTCGTCGAGGTCCTCGATCGCTTCGGTGCGACCGAACATCACCACCGAGCGGTAGTTCGCCGAGTGGTCGAACGCCGACCTGGCGAGTACCAGGCCGTCCATGAGGGTGACGGCCACCGAGACGTCGTGGCCCTTCTTGAACAGCCGGAACATACGTGTCGCCGGTGACCCATGCAGGTAGACGTGCTCACCGAGCCGGGCATGGAGCATCGGGATCACCACAGGGCGTCCATCGTCGACGAACCCAACGTGACAAAAGAGAGCCTGGTCGAGGATCGCCTCGATCTCGCTGCGGTCGTAGGAGGACCGCTCCTCGCGTCTGACGGTTGTGCGGTCGGTGGGGGTGATCTCGGACATCGTCCGGCAGGCTAACGATCCGCCCGGGCCCGTATGATCCATGGGGATGTCAACGACGAGATTCCCGAGTCTCGACGCCGCCCTCCAGGCTGCGCCGGGCATACACCTCGGTTATTCGTCGTGGCTGGAGATCACTCAGGAACGCATCGACGCGTTCGCCGAGGCAACAGATGATCATCAATGGATCCATGTGGATCCGGAGCGGGCTGCACGCGGCCCGTTTGGGACCACGATTGCCCACGGCTATCTCACCCTGTCGTTGGCGGTGCCGCTTGTTTCGGAAGTGGTTGCCGTCGAGGGAGTCGCGATGGGGATCAACTATGGGACGAACCGAGTCCGGTTCCCTGCACCCGTGCCGGTGGGGTCACGGTTGAGGGCGGGAGTCGAACTGGTGGCCACCGAGGGTGTCGACGGTGGAGGACAACTCACGCTCGCGGTCGTGTTCGAGATCGAGGGAGCGGCCAAGCCGGCTTGTGTCGCCGAGGTCGTCTACCGGTACTACCGGGCGGCCTAGGCCTCGGACCTCGCTTCGCGCGTCATGAGTGCGAGCACGGAATCCCGAGGATGGGCTCCTTCGTACAGCACCCGATGGACCTGTTCGGCGATCGGCATCTCCACGCCGGCTCCTTCAGCCAGGTCCATCACCGGCTTCACCGTCTTCACGCCCTCGGCAACCATGTTCATCTCGCGCACGATCTCTTCGAGGGCGCGACCTCGAGCGAGTTCCATGCCCACCCGGTTGTTGCGCGAAGCGTCCGACTCGCAGGTGGCGATCAAGTCGCCCATGCCGGCGAGCCCTGCGTACGTCTCCTGACGGCCGCCGAGCGCAGTTCCCAATCGGGTTATCTCGGCCAGGGCCCGGGTGATGAGGGTGGCGAGCGTGTTCTGCCCGAACCCCAGTCCCTTGGCCATGCCGGCCGCAATCGCCATGACGTTCTTCAGTGCGCCGGCGAGCTCACACCCGATTACGTCGGGGTTCGTGTAGACGCGGAAGGCGGGCCCCATGAACACATCTTGGAGAGTGGTGGCGGTGTAACTGTCAGCGAGGGCGATGACCGTGGCCGCCGGTGCGCCCGCCATCACCTCCCTGGCGAGGTTCGGTCCTGCCATGACGCCCAGTAGACGTGGGTCGTGGTTGGGTGCTTCGTCGGCCATCACCTCTGTCATCCGCTTGGCCGTCGACTGCTCGATTCCTTTGACGAGCGAGATGACGGGAACCCGAGGGCCGAGGTGCGGCGCCAGTTGGGTGAAGACCTCTCGGAACCCGTGTGAGGGGACCGCCATCACGATTGCGTCTGCTTCCGCCGCCTCCAGCAGATCGGAAGTGGCCCTGAGTCCGTACGGCAACCGGAATCCACTCAGATACTCCGGATTCTCGGACTGGCGATCGATGGCGTCTGCAAGGTCCGGACGACGTGCCCAGAGCACCGTGGAATGACGGGCGGCCGCGAGGGCAGCGACAGTCGTTCCCCACGATCCGGCCCCGATGACGCTGATCCGCATGCGGGGAACTTAATCGGCACGCGGGCCGGTCATCGGTCGTGGGTTTCGTCCGGCGTTGGGATCTCACTACCTTTCCGGCCTTCCCAGCAGAGGTCCCATGCCACTTCAGGCCGGAATCGTCGGACTCCCCAACGTCGGCAAGTCGACGTTGTTCAACGCGCTCACCTCCGCCTCGGTCGAAGCAGCCAACTATCCGTTCGCAACCATCGAGCCCAACGTGGGAGTCGTTCCGGTTCCCGATCCTCGCCTGGAACAGCTGGCCTCCGTCATCCGGACGGAGAAGGTGGTCCCGGCCTCGGTCGAGATCGTGGACATCGCCGGACTGGTTCGAGGTGCCTCCGAGGGCGAAGGCCTCGGCAACCAGTTCCTCGGACACATCCGCGATGTCGACGCGATCCTTCAGGTCGTTCGGTGTTTCGAGTCCGACGACATCACGCACGTCGACGGAGACATCGATCCCCGCAGAGACATCGAGACCATCGAGCTCGAGCTGGTGCTCGCAGACCTGGCCGTCGCCGAGCGAAGGCTGGACCGGCTCGAGCGGACAGTGCGCACCGGCGACAAGTCGGCGGCCGACTCGCGCGATGTGACAGCCCGGTTGGTCGGTGCTCTGTCGGACGGGGTGCCCGCCCGACGCGCCGGCCTCGGTTCGGACGATCTCGCCACGCTGGCTGATGCCCATCTGATCACGCTCAAGCCTGTGCTCTACGTGTGCAACGTCGACGAGGCAGGGATCGCGGGCAATGCCCACACCGAGGTGGTGGCGTCGATCGCCGATGACGAAGGCTCCGGATTCGTCGTGTTGTGCGCAGAGGCCGAGGCGCAGATCGCCCAGCTTGCCTACGAAGATCGCCAGGCTTTTCTGGACGAACTCGGGATTGTCGAGCCGGGACTCGCCGTCCTGGCGCGGGAAACCTACCGACTGCTGGGTCTCGAAACCTTCTTCACGGCCGGTCCCAAGGAGATCCGGGCGTGGACGGTCCGGAAGGGGACAAGGGCGCCGCAGGCCGCAGGTGTCATCCACACCGATTTCGAGAAGGGTTTCATTCGCGTCGAGATCTACCGGATCGAGGATCTGCTGGGTCACGGCAGCGAAGTCGCGCTCCGGGCCGCCGGGAAGATCCGGGTCGAGGGGCGTGACTATGTGTTTGAAGACGGTGACGTCGCCCATTTCCGCTTCAACGTGTGAGGTCGTGATGATCGATAGCGGGCCTGATCGGGGCCGTGCTCTATGGTTCCGTCGATGTTGATCGCTGCCGAGGCGTCGTCCGCTTCACCTCTCGACGAACACCAGGTCCTGGTGCTCTTGGTGCAACTGGCACTGCTGGTCGGTGTCGCACGCCTGTTTGGCGGGCTGATGAAGGCGTTTCGACAGCCGCCTGTGGTGGGGGAGCTGCTTGCCGGGATCGTGCTCGGCCCGACCATCTTTGGGCGGTTCGCCCCTGGCTCATTCGACTGGGTCTTCGGGGAGGCGACGGTTGGTTCGGTGGTCTTCGGGCTTGCGTGGCTGGGTGTGATCTTCCTGCTCGTGGTGATCGGATTCGAGACAGACCTGGCCATCATCGGTCGATTCAAATCTGCGGCGGCTGCGGTGTCGGTCGGCGGCCTGGCCGTCCCGCTGGGAGTGGCGTTGGTCATCTCGTACTTCGTGCCGTCATCGTTCGTGGGCGAAGGGGTCGAGCGAGCGGTCTTCGCTGGGTTCTTCGCCCTGGCGTTGTCCGTGTCTGCGCTCCCGGTGGTCGCCAAGATCCTCCAGGATCTCGGATTCCTTCGCCGGAACTTCGGTCAGATCACGCTGGCCGCCGGAATGACGATGGACTCGGTGGGATGGCTGATCCTCGCAGGGCTGGTGGGTGTCGCTCGCGACGGCTTCCAACCCGACGTCCTCGCCGTGTCGTTCGGGGGACTGGTCGTGTTCGTGCTCTTCCTGGCGACCGTAGGGCGCTGGATCGTGGACCGAATCATGAAGGAGGTGATGAACCGGGGGTCGAGCCTGGCGGCGGCACTCACGGTGACCATCGTCACGGCATTGCTCACGGGATTGGTGACGCAGGCGCTGCACCTCGAGGCGATCCTGGGAGCGTTCATTGGCGGCATCATGCTGGCAACCGTCCGGCATCAGATTCCGCAGGTCCGGGAGGCGGTCGAGACCATCACGACTGCATTTTTCGCTCCGATCTTCTTCGCATTCAGCGGGCTGCGAGTCGATCTCACCCTCCTCAACAGCTGGGGCGCAATCGGATGGACGGTGGTGATCATGGTGGCGGCGATCTTGGCCAAGATCGGCGGAACCGTGGCATTCGGCCGCTTGGCCGGTGTTCGCGGACGGGAGGCATTGGCGCTCGGCTCGGGGCTGTCGGCGCTGGGAGCGATGGGGATCGTTGTTGCCATCTTCGCCCTGACTCTGGGGATCGTCAGCGTCACCGGCTACACCGTGATGGTGTTGGTGGCGATCGCTACTTCGGTGATCTCCCCACTGCTTCTCAAGGCCGTGGTTCGAGACTGGGAGACGCCTCCGGAAGAGCAGGAGCGCCTCGAGCGGGAGGAACTGCTGGCGGCATCCGAGATCCTGTCGAGCCGGCGAGTCTTGTTGCCCACCCGGGGCGGCGTCAACTCACGCTATGCGGCCGAAGTGATCGCCCGGGTGTTCGAGAATCCGGAAATCAGCGTGTTGACGGTGGAGGTGGTTCGCTCTCGCTGGCAGCGATTGCTGCGGGGTGGGGGAACGGCGGACTCGCCGGCCGAGGTGATCGAGGCGCTCGAGGGCGTAAACGTCCGCGAGGTGAGCCGGCGCGCCAAGGACCCTGCGGATGCGATCGTTGCCGAGGCACGGCTCGGCTACGACCTCCTTCTTCTGGGAGCGACCAGCGACGACGCCGACAACGGGGGTCTGTTCTCTTCTGTTGTCGAAAGGGTGCTGGCCGGGATCGACACTCCGGCGATCATCGTCCATTTCCCGACGTCCGAGATGCCCGTCGAGATGCCGCTGCCCCACCGGGTGCTCGTCCCGGTAGCCGCGAGTCGTGGTACCCGAGCGGCGGAGGAGTTTGCCTATTCGTTGATACGTCAGACCGGCGGGAGCGTGACCGCTCTCCACGTCGTGACCCGGCCGGACGGTCAGGGGATGATTCTCGAGGAGTCGGCGGTGGCGGAAGCGGTCCGACTCGGTCAGGAGATGGTGACGGCGGCCGCCGCGTTCGGCGAACGGCTGGGAGTCGAGGTGGAGACGGCGGTGCGGGTCGGACCCAATCCTCAAGCCGAGATCGTAGAGGTGGCGAATGGGGGAGGGTTCGACCTGGTGATCCTGGGTGCGTCACACAAACCGTTCACAGATCGGCCGTTCTTCGGTCACGGCGTGACATACATGGTCGAGAACTCGGAGATCCCGGTGGCAATCGTGGCGCTGCCGGATCTGGGTGTCTGAGCCCGCACCCCTGGGAATCAACCCAATCGAATCAACCCGATCGAATCAACCCGAGTGCCCGTGCCCTTGCATTATGGGCCGTGCCCTCTCACATAAACAGGGCTCCGGCAAGGGGGAACCGGAGCCCTGTTCGCTCTCCGAAGAGAGCTAGCTCGAGAGGGAGCAGGGGGGCTCCCGATCCCGAGGTTGGGGTTGGGTACCTTGGCGCGTGGCGCCTCTGGTGACGCGCATGTTCGCATCAGTGATTCGCACATGCAAATACCTGAATCAGTTCGGGTGGCGTGAGGTCTGGGGTAGGATCATCATGCCTACGAACGCATTGGGAGAGCCCATCGATGGGCGCCGAAGGGGCAACCTTCCCCGGAAACTCTCAGGCACCAGGACCAGTGCATGAGGCGGGCTGAACCGATCCGCGGGACAGTTGGGGTGACATCCAGGAGGAGTCGAATCCAATGATCCCGACAGGGTTTGCCAGCCGTCACATCGGACCATCACCCGAAGACCTCCGACTGATGCTCGACCGGCTCCGGCTGGATTCGCTCGACTCGGTCATTTCGGCGGCGGTGCCTCGCTCCGTGCTGGACACCAGGCCGATGGATCTGCCGCCCGCACGTTCAGAGCTCGACGCGGTCGATGCGCTCAAGGGGCTGGCCGCCCGCAACCGGGTCGTGAGGTCGCTGATCGGCATGGGATATCACGACACGATCACCCCCGCCGTGATCCAGCGAAACGTCCTCGAGGACCCGGCCTGGTACACGGCCTACACCCCGTATCAGGCCGAGATCTCTCAAGGCCGGCTCGAGGCGTTGTTGAACTTCCAGACCATGGTGGGGGAACTGACGGGGATGGAAGTGGCCAACGCGTCGCTTCTGGACGAGGCGACCGCTGCCGCCGAGGCGATGGCGATGGCGTTCCGCACAGGCGGTGGCCGTCGGTTTCTCGTCGACCGGGCGGTCCACCCGCAGACCATCAACATCATGAAGACACGCGGGGAGCCGATCGGGTTGGACGTAGCGGTGGTCGACCTGGCCTCGGCGGGGTTCGAGGAGGTGGCCGGTGTCCTCATCCAGTACCCGGGAACGGACGGGTCGATCGGGAACTGGTCCGAAGTGGCCGAGCAGGTGCACGCCGGCGGGGGGCTGGTAGTCGTTGCCGCCGATCCGATGGCGCTCGTCGTGCTGGAGGCGCCCGGCTCCTGGGGGGCCGACATCGTCGTCGGGTCGACCCAGCGATTCGGTGTTCCGATGTGGTTTGGCGGCCCCCACGCGGCGTATATCGCAACTCACGAGCGTCTGGTCAGGACGCTTCCCGGACGATTGGTGGGCGTGTCGGTCGACAGCGGCGGCCGGCCCGCATTGCGGCTCGCGTTGCAGACCCGTGAGCAGCACATCCGCAGAGAGCGGGCGACCTCCAATGTGTGCACGGCTCAGGTGCTTCTTGCCGTGGTTGCCGGCCTCTACGCCTGCTGGCATGGACCCGATGGACTCGCCGAGATCGCCGGCCGGATTCATGACCTGACCGGTCGCCTGAGGGCCGGGCTGCTCGCAGCCGGTCTCCAGGTTCCGGAGTCCACCTGGTTCGACTCGATCGTCGTCGGCGGGGCAGCGGGCCTGGCGGATCGGGCACTCGAGGCAGGATTCAACGTCCGTACCCTGCCCGACGGACGGATCGGGATCAGTCTCGACGAGCGGTCCACGGCTCACGAAGTGCAAACCCTTCTGTCTGCGCTGGGTGGGGGTGACCTCCCGAAGGATGCAGAACCCGGCATTCCGACCTGGGCGCGACGTGCCGGACCGGCACTGTCTCACCAGGTGTTCTCCCGCTATCGCAGCGAGCACGACATGCTTCGCTATCTGCGATTGCTGTCGGACCGTGATCTGGCGCTCGACCGGACCATGATTCCGCTCGGGTCCTGCACGATGAAGCTGAACGCGACCAGCGAGTTGCTTGGCATCACCTGGCCGGAGTTCGCCCGCATTCATCCGTACGCTCCAGCCGACCAGGTCCAGGGGTACCTCAAGCTCATTGACGACCTCGAATGCTGGCTGGCCGAGATCACGGGCTACGACGCGGTCTCTCTTCAGCCGAACGCAGGTTCGCAGGGCGAGCTGGCTGGGTTGCTGGCGATCCGCAACTACCACGTCGCCAGGGGGGACGCCGACCGGATCGTCTGTCTGATTCCGTCGTCCGCCCACGGAACCAATGCCGCATCGGCGGTGATGGCGGGGATGCAGGTCGTCGTCGTGGCTTGTGATGACGACGGCAATGTGTCGATCGAAGACCTGGCGGCCAAGATCGAACAGTACCGGGATCGGTTGGCTGCGCTCATGGTGACCTACCCGTCGACCCACGGCGTATTCGAGGAGTCGATCGTGGACATGTGCGAGATGATCCACGATGCGGGTGGTCAGGTGTACGTGGACGGCGCCAACCTCAATGCGCTGGTGGGTGTGGCGCGGCCGGGCGAGTTCGGCGCTGACGTGTCCCATCTCAACCTTCACAAGACGTTCACGATCCCGCACGGTGGCGGTGGCCCCGGGGTGGGGCCCATTGGTGTGAAGGCCCACCTGATACCCCACCTGCCCGGTGATCCGCTCGAGGAAGGCTCGGGCGCAGTCTCGGCGGCGCGGTTCGGATCGGCGGGAATCCTCTCGATTCCCTGGACCTATATCGCGATGATGGGGTCCGATGGTCTCAAAGCCGCGACGCACGTCGCGGTGCTCGCCGCCAACTATCTGGCCGAAGAACTCGACGATGCGTTTCCGGTTCTGTACCGGGGCGCCGGGGACCGGGTCGCCCACGAGTGCATCGTCGACGTGCGCCCGCTGACCAAGGAGACCGGAGTCACGGCGGAGGACGTAGCGAAGCGGCTCGCCGACTATGGCTTCCACGCCCCGACGCTCAGCTTCCCCGTGGCCGGCACGCTCATGATCGAGCCGACGGAGTCGGAACCGCTCGGAGAACTCCTTCGGTTTGTCCGCGCGATGCGTGCCATCCGGGGCGAGATCGATCGGGTGGCGCGGGGAGAGTGGCCTTTGGAGGACAGTCCGCTTCGGCATGCTCCGCATCCGATCGAGGATGTGCTCGCCGATGAATGGCTGCGGCCGTATACGCGGGAGGAGGCGGTGTTTCCGCTCCCGGAGTTGCGCCAAAGGGTCTACTTCCCACCGGTGTCCCGCATCGACGGGGTCGCAGGGGACCGGAACCTGGTCTGTGCCTGCCCGCCGATCGAGGCGTATCAGGAGATGGCGCCGGTAGCCGTTGTGGCGTCTTAGGATTCCCCATTGCCCCTTGACGACGTCCGGTAGGGCTGCGACCCTGCTTGGGCGGAGCCGGGTCTGTATTGGTCGACAGGGTGAGGTGTTCACGTGGATTTCAAGGGGAGGTTGAAGGTGGCCGGGGATAGCGGCCCCGGGATCCCTGTCGACCTGCGTCTTGACGACATCTACCTCGAACTCTGGAGCGAAGGTGAGGAACTGGGCGTCTGGAGGTTCGACGTAGTCGAGGTCGCTCGTAGCTCCGGCAACAAGTTCTCCCTAGACCTCGACGGCGAAGCGATGTCGTTCGAGGCGATCGATCCGCTTGGCTTCGCATATGACGGTCTGACTTTCATCGAGGCCGTCTCCTCCAAGCTTCGAAAGAAGCGACGCGGGTTCCGGTTCCGGGACGCCGACAGCCAGCCGCTCCGTGGAGCTCGGATTCCGGGTCGATCCGAACCGCAACCGACCGACCCGGCGACCGAGGAGCGGGTCCGATCCCTCCCGGGCGTGGCCGCCCTCGAACAGGTCGAGGCCCTTCCCCAGGTGAAGCCAGAACGTCCGGCAGCCTCGGCCGGCGGAGGGCTTGGCGCGTTCTTCGGAACTCCTGAGCCGGCGGCCGGAGATCATGTCTCGCCGCCATCGGTTCCGGGCCAGCCGGAGAATACCCAGCCGATGGAGGTGCAGCCGGTGGAGCCGCAGCCGGTGGAGGTGCAGCCGGTCGAGGAGCCGATTCAGGAGCGTCCGGTCGCCGCGGCGCCGGTGTCGCCGGTGCACGACGTCCCCTCTCCCGTCAACCCCGAGCCGATGGTGGTCGTGGTGGAGGAGCTGACGTCGGTCTCGTATGCCCACGACGCGGTTGTGGAGGTGTCGGCCCAGGTCACTGAGCCGGTGGCGGTGGTGGAGCCCGAACCGGTGAACGAGGTAGAGCCGGTGGCGGTGGTGGAGCCCGAACCGGTGAACGAGGTGGAGCCGGTGGCGGTGGTGGAGCCCGAACCGGT
>JBFHRE010000036.1:0-19448 GCA_041591895.1 Acidimicrobiia bacterium | reverse complement strand
TGGCAAGTCGGTGATCGTGATCGAGCACCACCAGGCGGTGATGGCCCACGGCGACTGGATCATCGACCTCGGACCGGGTGCGGGTCATGACGGTGGTCGAGTGGTGTTCGAGGGCACCCCGTCGGATCTGGTGGCTTCGGCTTCCACATTGACCGGCCGGCACCTGGCCGAGTTCGTCGGCGGGGCATAGGCGTCGAAGAACGGCGCTCGTCAGTCGCGAGACCGGACCCGCTCCAGACCGTCGAGGATGAGCTCGAGACCGAACTCGAATTCGGTGTCCACCTGAAAGCCTGCCACGGCGGCGCGTCTCGTCAACTCGGCCAGATGCGGAAGATCGCCGGCTCCGTCTTCCGTCCCGTCGCCCGGCGGGGTTCCCGTGATACTCGTTTCCTGAACGACGTGCCCATACACGTAGGAGTCGAGGAGCCAAAAGGCGTGGGCTGCGTCATCGACGGTGAAACCGGCCGACCGGAGCACGCCGATGATTGCGTCGACATACACGGCGGCCGCTCGTCCGCCCGACCGGGACTCGAGCAGGCCAATCGCCCATGCGTGTCGACGGAACACGTCCCTGACCGAACGCGCACGTTCACGCATCGCGTCCTTCCATTCCACGTCCGCCGGCGGGAGTTCGATCTCGACCAGCACCAGTTCCACGATCCCGTCCAGGATCTCGTCCTTGCCGGCAACGTGCTTGTAGAGCGACATCGCCTCCACACCCAACTCCGAGCCGAGTCTTCGCATCGTCAGGGCTTCGAGTCCGTGGCGGTCGGCGAGGTCGAGGGCGGCGGCCAACACCCGGTCCCGTGACAGCGGTGGGCGAGTTGTGGGGGTCTTCTCGGTCATCTCTTGACGAGCTTACTAAGTAAGCGTAGAGTGACAAGCGATGCTTACTAAGTAAGCCTGCAGACCATGGGCCTGCAGGTCGAGGTCCGAGTCCATCCGAGAGGAGTTCACCGTGCCAACCCACCAAACTCGTTCCAGCCGTGCGCTGGATCCGTCTCCCGTGAATGTGAGAGTGAAGCTCTCCGCATTGTGGGCATCGATGCTGTTCGTGTTCGCCTACGTCGATCTCTTCAGCCTCTACCGGGCCGACTTCCGGGCCGACGTCGAGGCGGGGACCATCGCAGGCTTCACGGTCGGCCAGGGGTTTCTCCTCGGCGTCACCGCGTATGTCGCCATCCCGAGCCTGATGGTGTTTCTGGCACTGGTGTTGCGTCCGGCCGTGAACCGGATCGTCAACATCGCCCTGGCGGTCGTGTACGCGCTCACGATCGTCGGAGGAGCGATCGGCGAGTGGGGTTACTACGTGTTCGGTAGCGCCATCGAGGTCGCCCTCCTGGCCGGGGTTGCCTACTACTCCTGGAGGTGGCCGCTCGAGGTGCCAGTGGGAGCGTCGAACGACGCTGCGGGTATTCGACAGCAGGTACGCTCGACCGGGTGATCGATACCGGCGTCATCTCCTGGCTTCTCGACGCCGAGAATTCCGATCCCTCGATTCGCTGGCAGGTCAGGCGCGACCTGCTCGACGCCCCGGAAGCCGAGTGGTCGGCCGAACGCTCGCGGGTCGAGACCGAAGGGTGGGGGGCCCGGCTGCTCGCCCACGAGGACGAGGACGGGCGCTGGGCGGGCGGGGCGCATTTCCCCGGTGACTTCCGGTTCGGTGGGGACGAGGAGGGCCAGCCCTGGACGTCCACCACCCACTCCCTCTCGACGCTTCGTGAGTTCGGGCTCGATCCATCCTCGGAACGGGTGGCTCGCATGGTGGACCTGATCGGCCGCAACTGCAGGTGGGAGCACGACAGCCAGCCGTATTGGGAGGGTGAGGTCGAACCGTGCATCAACGGCATCACCGTCGCCAACGGGACCTACTTCGGGGTGGACATGACTCCGGTCGTAGAACGCCTCGTGGGCGAGGTGCTCGAAGACGGCGGTTGGAACTGCGAGGCGGAGAACGGTTCGGTGCGGTCCTCGTTCGACACCACGATCAACGTGCTGCAGGGTCTGCTCGAATTCGAACGGGCCACTGGCGGCACCTCCGAGTCACGAGATGCACGTCGGTCGGGGGAGGACTATCTACTGAGGCGTGGCCTCTTTCGCAGGCTGAGCACCGGCGAACCGGCCGATCCGAAGTACCTCCACCTCCTGAACCCGTATCGCTGGCACCACACGGTGCTGCGGGGTCTCGACTACTTCCGCGAGGTGTCAGAACTCACCGGGGTTGAACCAGATCCGCGGCTGGAAGAGGCCGTGGAGCACCTTCGAAGTTGCAGGATGGAGGATGGGACCTGGCCGGTCGACCACATCCCGCGGGGCCGGGTCTGGTTCGAGGTGGACGAAGGCGAGGGCTTGCCCTCGCGGTGGGTGACGCTGCGGGCGATGAGGGTGCTCAGGTGGTGGGACGGTGCCGGGGTCTGACAGCGCTCAGCCGCGGGGAGGGCGTGGGAACAGTACGGGTGTGGCGGCCTTGTAGCGCTCGTAGGCCTCGTCTCCACCCCACTTCTTGTCGGCGCGTCTTTCGAGCATCGGCACACCGCTCACCCTGGTGATGAGAAGGTAGACGAACAACGGGGATACGAGGACGACCCAGTTCCATCCCGACAGTATCGGGACGACGATGAGCGCGATACCGGTCCACAGCGTGATCTCCCCGAAGTAGTTCGGGTGGCGGGACCAGGCCCAGAGGCCGGTGGCAATGAAGCGCCCCTCGTTGGCCGGATCCTCCTTGAACGCGGACTTCTGGCGATCGGCGACGACTTCGATGGCGAAGCCGGCCAGCCACACGGCGATGCCGACGATGCCGAGCCAGCCGAGGTTCTCGCGCTGTCCGGTGGTGATGACTGCCAGCGCCGCCGCCGCGGTGAGCAGCACCCAGAGACCCTGGATCGTCCAGGTCATGAAGAACCGGAGCGGGTCGACCTTTATCTCGTCGAACCGGCCGTCGCGCCCATCTCTGCGGACCCTCCGAAACAGGAAAGACCCCAGCCTCGCCGCCCAGACCACGACCATCGCAGCCACGATGATCGCCCTCAGGTCGAGACCGGAGCTGAGGGCCACCGCCACGACGGTGATCGTGACATACGTGATGCTGCCGGTGAGGTCGTAGTACTTCTCGGTTTGCGCTGCGTTGGAAGGGATGAACGCAAGCCAGTTGATGAGGTAGGCCAGACCGCCGCACAGCGCGAATACGGGGATCGCACCCACGACGGTGCTCCCATCGCTACCCGCCCAGGCCACGAGGCCACCGAGGATCACCGAAACAATGGTCCCGATCAGCGCCTTGCGGTGTTGGTCCTTCATGCGAGTGACCCTAGGCACCGAGAGAGACCGAAGGTATTCAGATCACGGACCGTGGTCAGGGAGAGATGCGGGTCCCGGCTGTGCCTTCGATCACCGCGGCGACGTCCTCCAGCGCCCCGATGACGGCCGGCCGGCCCGTGGCCTCGACGAACCGGCAGGCGGCTTCGACCTTCGGGCCCATGGAGCCAGAGGCAAACCGGCGGTCCCGGAGCCAGGAGATGTCGGTCCGAGAGACCAGGGCTCTGTCCGGATGTCCCCACCGATCGAACACACCTGCCACATCGGTGAGGCACACGAACATCTCGGCCTCCAGTTCCACTGCCAGAAGGGAGGATGCGAGGTCCTTGTCTACTACCGCCTCCACTCCGCGGGTCGATCGCCCATCGTCGACAACCGGGATCCCACCTCCTCCGGCACACAGAACCAGGATCCCCATGTCCGACAGGCGCCTGATGAGCCCGCTCTGGACGATCCGCACCGGCTCCGGTGACGGGACCACACGGCGGAAGCCGTCACCGTCGGCTCGAAACTCCCAGCCCTTGGCGGTCAGGCTCGAGATCGTGTCCTCGTCCAGGTACACGGGTCCGATCGGCTTGGTGGGGTCGGAGAAGGCGGGGTCGTCGCCGCGCACCACCGTCCTGCTGAGAAGCGTGAGGATCGGAACGTCCAGGACCCGATCGAGCTCGGTCTCGAGGATGTATCCGATCATTCCTTCCGACTCGGCAACGAGGACATCGAGCGGGTAAGCCGGAACCTCGGTGTAGGCCTCGGATTGGAGGGCTAGGAGGCCGACCTGCGGACCATTCCCATGGGTGAGAACCACCTGGTGTCTGGAGACGACCGGTGCGAGGGCTCGAGCCGCCACGGCGGCGCTCTCCCGCTGGATCGAGAAGTCGAGACCGGCGCCGCGCGGGAGCAGCGCGTTCCCACCGAGTGCGATGACCATCCTCACCGATCGCGGCCCCGTAGTTCGCCGCCGACCAACGCGTACAGCAAGGCCTGCTCGGTGTGCATGCGGTTCTCGGCCTGGTCCGCGACCAAGGATCTCGGACCATCGATGACTGCCGGGACCACCTCGTCTCCCCGATGGGCCGGGAGGCAGTGCATGAACACTGCATCCGGAGCCGCCAGCTCCATGAGTTGCTCGTCGACCCGATACGGCACGAGCGTCCGGCGGCGTTCAGCCGCCTGTTCGGGCGGGTCGCCCATCGACAGCCACACGTCGGTGTAGATCACATCGGCAGCCTTGACCGCCTCGGTCGGATCGGCCGTCCACTCGATGACCGAGCGGGCTGCCTCTGCGATGGCGCTCGCCTCGGACATCACCGTGGGGTCGGGGGCGAGCTGAGGCGGAGTCGACACCACCACGTGGATTCCGGTCATCGCCGCCGCCTGGACCAGGCTGTGAGCGACGTTGTTCCCGGCCCCGACGTAGGCCAAGCGCAGTCCTGCGAATCCGCCCTTGTGGTCACGAACGGTGAGGAGGTCCGCCAGGGCCTGGCATGGGTGGTGGGTGTCGGTGAGTGCGTTGATCACCGGGATGGTTGCGGCACGGGCGAACCGAACCACGTCGTCGTGGCGGAAGGTCCGTATGACGGCCGCCCGCGCATACCGCGAGATGACCATCGCCGTGTCCTCGACCGTCTCGCCTCGTCCCAGCTGGAGCTCGGCCGGACCCACGAACTCCGCCTCTCCGCCCAGCCGGGCGATCGCGGCATGAAACGAAACCCGGGTTCTGGTGGACGGCTTGTCGAAGTAGCAGAAGACGATTTCATCCCGTAGGACGTCGGGCGCCCCATGGGGCGCGGCACGGAAGGCGGAGGAGAGGTCGAGGAGGTGCACGAGGTCGTCGAGGGTGAGATCGAAAACCTGCAGGTAGTCCTTCAAGGTCTTCTCCTTGTCGCGTGAAACCCAATGGCGGGACGGGACCACGCAACCACGACCGGGGTCATCTCGACGAGAGTCCTAATCCTCTATCAGCACGTTCGGCCGCCCAGCGATGCTCGGTTGACGGGCGTTCGCGTCGAACGGCCGACCCGGGCGGCGGGTGGTCGCCCACCCTGCCACCCATCGCCGCCGCAGCTCGCCGGCGTGTGGCGTCGGCCCTGACGGCAGTGACCGACGAGAGAGGGAGAACATGAAGCGGATCGTCATCATGGGAGCCGGCGGCCGGGACTTCCACGACTTCAACGTTGTCTTCCGTGACGACCCCGACATCCGTGTCGTTGCCTTCACGGCGACACAGATTCCCGGGATCGCCGACAGGGTCTACCCGGCGGAGCTGGCAGGCCCTCGATATCCGGATGGGGTGCCGATCGTCGACGAGTCTGAATTGCCTCGGTTGATCGCCGAAGAGGGCGTCGACGAAGTCGTGTTCGCCTACTCCGACATCTCCCACCGCGAGGTCATGAACAAGGCGTCTCTCGTGATGGCGGCCGGTGCCGACTTCCGCCTCGTAGGTCCGCGGAGTTCGATGCTCGAGAGCTCGAGGCCGGTGGTTGCCGTGTGCGCCGTGCGCACCGGATGTGGCAAGAGCCAGACCAGCAGGCTTGTGGGCCATCTCCTGGCCGACGCCGGCCTGAGAGTGTCCCTGATCAGGCATCCGATGCCATACGGAAACCTCGTACGGATGCGGGTGCAACGGTTCGAGACCCTCGACGACATCGACGCCACCGCCCCGACCGTGGAGGAGCGTGAGGAATACGAAGAGCCGGTGCGCGAGGGCCTCTTGATGTGGGCCGGGGTCGACTACGGGGAGATTCTCCGGAGGGCCGAGGCGGAGTCAGATGTGATCGTGTGGGACGGCGGGAACAACGACTTCCCGTTCTACCGGCCCGACCTCCACATCACGGTCACCGATCCGCTCCGACCCGGGCATGAACTCGAGTACCACCCGGGTGAGGTGAATCTGCGCATGGCCCACGTGGTCGTCATCAACAAGGTGGATGTGGCCGACACCCGGGCGGTTTCTGCAGTCATCGAAAATGTGCGAGAGGTGAACCCGTCGGCCGTCATCGTGCAGACGGCCTCTCCGGTCACGCTCGAGCCGGGCCCCGACCTCGCCGGTAAGCATGTTCTCGTGATCGAGGATGGCCCCACCCTCACGCACGGCGGCATGCCTTTTGGCGCCGGGACGGTAGCGGCTCGGAAGGCCGGCGCAGCGAGCCTGGTCGATCCGCGGCCGTTCGCGGTGGGTTCGATCGCCGAGACGTTCGAGCGCTATCCGGGATTGGGCACGGTTCTTCCGGCCATGGGCTACGGCGCAGAACAGCTCGCCGAGCTGGCATCCACGATCCGCGAGGTTCCATGCGATGTGGTGGTCATCGGCACCCCGATCGACCTCGGCCGTTTGATCGAGACCGGACACCCGGTTCGCCGTGCGCGATACGAATCGGTCGTGAAGGGAGAGCCGACGCTGGCCGACCAGCTGGGCCCGATCATCGAGAAGGCGCGCGGCGCTCGCGAACGGCTGGGCGCCGGCGCATGACTGACTCATGACGGTGGTAGCCACCTGAAATGGGGCGTCGTCTCGGACGAACCGGTGTTGGATTGCTGGCTGCCCTGGCGGCGGGCATATCCGGATACCTCATCGCTCCCGACGACTGGGCGGTCGGCCCCGGCGTCGTGTCGCTGGAACTGGAGGGGATGGAGACGATCGCCGCCGAGGTGACCGTGGGCTCGGACGAGCGGATCGAGTTCACATCCCAAGAAGCGGCCCGAACGGTGACGCTCGTCTTCCCGAACGGGGTTCCCGTCGATGGAGCTCTCGAGGCATGGGTGCTCGCGCGTGAAGGGGACGAGGTGGTTCTAGTGGATCCGGCCGACCTGGAGCTGAGGATCGGCTTGCCCGATGGTCGGACCGAACTGGTCCCCGCTGTGAGATGGGACGAGGCGGAAGGTCGGACGGTCGCAAGCCGGCGGCCCACTCGGGACGCCGACACCGTGCTCGGATTGCTGGGGGTGGTGGTCGTCTTGTGGGTGACCGAGGCGGTTCCGCTTCACGTCACGTCCCTGCTCATCCCGGTTGTTCTGGTGGTCACCGGGACCACGTCTGCTGCAGCGGCGACGGCACCGTTTGCGAACCCGATCATCGTGCTCTTCTTCGCCGGCTTTCTCATGGCGGAAGCCATGAAGCGCTGCGAGCTCGACCGCAGGGTGTCGCTGATGGTCACCGCCAAGGCAGGAAGGAGCCCACGGGTCCTGTTCGGGACGATGCTGACGCTCTCGGCATTCCTGTCGATGTGGATGTCGAACACGGCCGCGGCTGCGGTGCTGATTCCGATCGCCCTTGCCATCACGGCGCCGATCGAGCATCCGGGTTTCCGGCGCGCCCTCGTACTGGGAATCGCATACTCGGCCACCATCGGGGGAGTCGGAAGCGCGATCGGAACTCCGGCCAATCAGCTTGCGATCGAGCTGTTGGACGGATTCGCCGGGCGGTCGATCGCCTTCGTCGAGTGGTTCGCTTTCGGGCTTCCGATGGTGGTTCTGTTTCTGCCGCTGATGGGCGCCTACCTGTGGCTGACCTCCGACATCCAACTCGACCCTGAGAGGCTGACCGAGGCCAGGCGGATCGCAACCACAGAGCACCTGGCCTTGGGGCCGATCACCTCCGATCAGCGCGTCCTGCTGCTGGTGTTCGGCGGTGTGATGGCGGGCTGGTTGACGGAGACGTACCACGGGGTCCACGCCGGGATCGTGGCGCTGGCCGGAGCCGTTGCCCTGTTCCTGGTTCGCCGCCTCGGTGCGGAAGATCTCCGAGCCATCTCCTGGCCGGCATTGCTCACATTCGGAGGAGGGCTGACCCTGGGGCTCGTGCTGGTGGATACCGGCACATCTGACTTCGTTGCCGGCCGGTTGTCGGGCCTGGCCGGGGTCCCTCCGCTCGTTGCCGTGTCGGCGCTGGCGCTGATCACGCTTCTGACCACCACCGTCGCGTCGAACACGGCGTCGGCCGCGATCTTGATCCCGGTCGCCATCCCGCTGGCTGCGGTTCTCGGACTCGACCCGGCGCTGGCCGTGGTGGTAGTCGCGATTGCCTCGTCGGTCGACTTCGCTCTCGTCATCGGAACCCCACCCACCATGATCGCCTACTCCACTCATCTGTTCACCGCAGGCTCCATCTTCCGGAAAGGTGCCGTGCTCGATGTGGGGGCCATCGCGGTCCTGGTCTTGATCGTGATCCAGGTCTGGGAGATCCTTGGACTGGTGTGACGGTCGGCGATGCCGGCGGCTGCGAAGATGGCCGCCATGACCACGCTCCGCATGGCTCAGGTCGAGGTTCCCGAAGGTGTCATCGACCTCGGGGTCGGCCAGCCGGATGATTCGGTGTATCCGGTCGCTGCGTTCCGTCGTGCCGCAGAGCGAGTGTTCGCCGAGGGCGCCTCGATCGAGCATTTCCAGTACGGGGCCGAGTACGGCGACGGGCGTCATCGGATCGCGCTGGCCGAGTTCCTCTCCCGTGGCTATGGGTTTGCCGTCGACCCCGAGCTTCTGTTCTCAACAAACGGGAACTCTCAGGCCCTCGACATGGTGTGCACCGTGTTCGCCCTGGCCGGTGATGTCGTCCTCGTCGAGGAACCGTCCTACTTTCTGGCGCATGGGATCTTCGCCGACCATGGACTGGAGGTGATCGGGGTACCCATCGACGAGGACGGTCTCGATCCGGATGGGATCGATGGGGAGCTACAGCGGCTGAAGGGCGAAGGCCGTCGGGTGGCGTTCGTCTATACGATCCCGGTGTTCCACAACCCGACGGGTGTGACGTTGAGTGAGGAGAGGCGCGCCCGTCTGGTCGAAGTGGCTCTTCGGCACCAGGTGCTGCTCGTAGCCGACGAGGTGTACCACCTCCTTCCCACCGACCCTTCGGCCCCGCTGCCCCCGGCGATGTCTCATTGGGTCGGCAGCGGACCGGTCCTGTCGTTGGGGACGTTCTCGAAGATCCTCTCACCGGGACTTCGGTTGGGATGGGTGCACGGCGCCGAGAACCTGGTGGCAGCCCTGGCCGACTCGGGGCTGGTGGTGAGCGGTGGCGGGCTCAACCCGATGCCTTCCCGGCTCGTCACGGAGGTGATGTTGTCCGGAGACCTGGGTACGAATATCGCGGCGCTTTGTGAGGAGTACGACCGGCGGGTCTCGATCATGCACCAGGCGCTGGTCGACCACATGCCGGACGGGATTCGATGGCAACGCCCTCGAGGTGGCTACTTCTTCTGGCTCGAGCTCCCGGCCGGCATGGATGCCTCCGATGTTCGGAACGAGGCCAGGACCAAGGGAGTGGATTTCCGGCCGGGAACGCTGTTCTCGGCGGTCGGAGCGCTCGACCGGTATCTGCGGCTCAGCTTCGCCTATTACCGCGACCAGGACATCGCTACCGCGGTCGAGCGGCTGGGCATGGTGTTGAGGGTCTGACTCATCCGCCGGAAACCGGGGCCGACTCGGTCATCTCCTCTGCCTCATGCCACGCTTCTCGGGCTTCGTTCCCGGCTCCGATGCCGACGATGAGACCGGCGAGCGGGTCAGCCCACCACCACCCGGCTGCTGCGTTGAGGGCCAACCCGATCAACGTCGTGGTCGACAGGACCCCGTCCAGGAACGTGACCGTGGCCTCGGACCGGAGCGGATCGGAGTCGAGTCGCTGGGCGAGAGAGCGTTTGGCGATCGCCAGCGAGAACATCACGGTTGCAGCGAGTGCGAGGTAGGCGATCCCCCACGGGGACTCGTGCGCCCTTCGCCCGGTCGTGAGGTCGCTGATCGCGGCGACAACGAGTACTGCGCCGAGGAGGCCGAAGGCGCCGGCTATCAAGCGGAGGGCGAGCCTGGTCCTTCCGGGATGTTCGGAATCCCCGGCCCGGATGTGCCAGACGACCACGGACGAAGCGAATACTTCGATTACGGACACGGTGCCGAATCCGACAAGAGCGAGAGAGCCGGCCACCCAGCCCAGCGCGATCGACAGGACCGCCTCCCCGATGTTCCAGACGATGGTGGCGTACTCGAGGGTCAGCGCCCGACGTTGGAGCAGTTGCTTTTGAGCGATCCGTGCGTCGATCAACCCGGGGAGTCTACGGCCGACCTACCCGCAACCCGCCTGCCCTTTCCTCGTCAGGAGAACACGGCGAGCAGAACCAGGGGCAGGATGACGAACGCGCCGATGACGTAGCCGAGCACCCACCGCTTGCGCTTCTGGGCCAGGTCGCCGAGCGAGGTGGCTAGGCGGATGGGGATCCTCCTCATCGCCGGCACCGGGTAGAACATCAGGATTCCGAACAGGTTGAACAGGGTGTGTACGAGTGCGATCGTCAGCCCATCGGGGCTCTCGGATGCCAGGGAGGCCAAAAGGGCAGTGATCGTTGTCCCGAGGTTGCAACCCAGCGTGACCGGATAGGCGTTCTTGAGCGACAGGATGCCGGCACCCACCATCGGCACCAGGATCGAGGTCGTGATCGATGAGCTCTGCACGGCCATGGTGACGACCAGACCCACGAGCATCCCTCCCACGCCGGCTCCCCGATCCAGCATCGAATTCAGGGACTGTTCGATCCTGCCGGCCATGACCGCCTTCATGTTCTTCGTGACGAATATGAGGGCTACAAACACCAGCGCGACGCCCGCCGACAGCAGCAGGGTCCCCTGACCGGGGGCCGACCAGCTCTCGATCAACGTCTTCGCCTGATCGACCGGATAGGCGACGGCCGCCTTGATCGGGCTCTCGGACTGTTCGCCGACCGTGACGCCACCGGCGAGTCCGTCGCTGATGGTCCGGGCCAGTGACGACAGGAAGCCGGTGGCCAGTTCGATGGGAAGGGCGACCAGCACCGTCAGGAGGTTGAAGAAGTCGTGGACCGTGGCTCCGGCAAACGCCCTCCGGAATTCCTGGCCCGTCCGGATGTGCCCGATGGAGACCAGGGTGTTCGTGATGGTGGTTCCGATGTTGGCGCCCATGATCATCGGCACCGCAGTGGTCACAGAGAGCGCTCCGCTACCCACCAGGCCGACGATCGTGGACGTCGTGACCGACGATGACTGAACCAGCGCTGTAGCGAGGAGTCCGGCGGCGAGACCGGCCAGCGGATGAGAGACGTTTTCGAAGAGCCGGTCCGTGAAGTCCTCTCCGAACACCTTGATGCCGGATTCGAGCCCCTTGACTCCTACGAGGAAGAGATAGAGCAATACGAGCACCAGCCCGACCCTCACCGATTTGGGGATTGAATGACCCTCGGCGAGGTCCCCGGCTCCGCTCACGTGGCGCGAATATACCGACCGAATCGAGCGGCGACGGAGGAGCGGGTGCCCGGGGGGAAATCTAGCGACGACGGCCGGCGAGGACGGGACCCTGTCGTCCCCTCCGGTGCGGAGGCGGCACGGCGATCTTTCAACTCTTCACAGCCGAACAGCGTCAGCGAGAGCATCAGCCACGTTGCCGCCCTCGGGCATCCGGCCGGCCGGCGTGGACTTGTTGCCTGTCTGGTAAGCACCCGGCGTATCGCCCCGGCGCGTCCTCGCGGGCGACCCTACGGGATGCAGAGTCGAGACCCCATCTCGAGTTCAACAAGTGGATTTCGCACCCATGGCCAGGGGTACCGCGTCCTGGTTCTCGCGTAGCCAATCGGCGATGCGGTCTGTGACGATCGCTACCCCGTCGTCGTTGAGATGGTAGAGGTCTGCGAACAGCTCCTCCCGGTCGTCGAGGGAGGTGAGGTCGAGCACCGGGACTCTCTTCTCGGTTGAGAAGTCGCGTAGCCAGGTCCGATACTCCGCCAGTCTCTCCTCGCCGGCGGGTATGCCGTCCACGAGGATGGTTGTCATCGCAGGCATGTCGATGATGACCGCGGCCCCACCTGAAGCTCTCGCCGAATCGACGAGGCGCCTCAGGCCATCCTCCTGCAACCCGCCGACTTTGAAGTCGGCAAACACGTGCTCAACCTCCGCGAGTTGGTCGACCGGGTCGAAGGCGCGCCGGCCAAAGCGTAGATACCGGCCATGGCTGTCCAGGTCCCGACTCGGGTCGGACCAGCCCGGTGCACGTCCCTCTTGGAGCCAAGAGATCACGAGCCCGGGTTCCCTCAAGAGTGGACGAAGCCGCACGAACGCCGAAGCCTCCCCGGCCTGATGCTCGAGCCACCCGAATGGGTCGTCGAAGGGCCCACCCGCGAGGCCCAATGATCTCCTCCGTCCTTCCGATTGCTGGTAGCGGGCCAGCGCGCGTTCGATTCCCGGGAGGTTGGCGTTCGCGTCGCGGATACCGATCGCGATCAGCGTCACTGCCGGACACGACCTGCTGAAGACCGCGTCCTCCGCGAACGCCGCCCATACTTCCATGGTGGAAGACGGGATCCCGGCGTTGTAAGCCTCGACGCCCAGACGGGCTCCGAGTTCGCGGGCGTCTAGCCCGGCGTTGGCGATCGACGACCCGACGATCAGGAGGTCGGGGTCGCGACCGGCCGACATCGTCGAGATCTGTTCGAATTTCGCTTGTGCAAACGGATTCGACCAGGTTTGAACTGCGGGGAGCCGTGGCTCGAGCCAGACGGCGACACCTTCGAACATCAGAAGGACCAGACCGGCAGCGAGCATCGTCGAGAGGGTCCTTCGCATCAGAACTGGAAGTAGAGGAACGGTACGCTCGCCTGTCCGGCAAACAGGATGACCGCCGCAGCCGCGGTCCCGGCCAGTGCGCCTCGCAGCACCGGGCGGTGGAGGTGAGGAACGTGCATGCCCGTTCTCCTCTGTTCCACGTCGATGAGGATCATGGTGACCATTGCCGCAGCCAGCAAGATCAATGGCGATGTGTCGACGGGGGTGGAGGGGTTGTTGAACGTCCCCACCGTGGTGAGCACCGCGATCGCATTCCCGAACCCGTCGGCGCGGAAGAAGACCCAGCCAAGACAGACCAGGTGAAAGGTCCCGAGCACCGGTAGAGCGTCTCGCCAACGCGGCATCACCGGGTCCGCGCCCGGGGTGCGACTTCGCCACATGCGGTGAACGGCCAGGTAGAGCCCATGGAGTCCCCCCCAGAAGACGAACGTCCATGCCGCGCCATGCCACAAGCCCCCCAGCAGCATGGTCAGGGAGAGATTGACGAGGGTTCGCCGCCATCCGCGTCGGTTGCCCCCGAGGGGGATGTAGAGGTAGTCACGGAGCCACTCCGACAGGCTGATGTGCCACGTTCGCCAGAACTCCGAGATGTTACGTGACAAGTAGGGCTGCTCGAAGTTGCGTACCAGCCGGACACCGACGAGGCGGGCTGAGCCTCTGGCGATGTCGGAATACCCGGAGAAGTCGGCGTAGATCTGAAGTGCGAAGGCGTAGATCCCGCCGAGCACCAAGAACCAGGGATGGGTCTCCGGGGCTGAGAAGACCGCCTCCACGTAGCCGGCCAGCGCGTCGGCAATCGCCACCTTCTTGAAGAGGCCGAGGGTGATGAGTGCCAGGCCGGTCGAGACGTCCTCGGGATGGAGCCGCTCTGCCGGATGTTCCAGCTGGGGAAGCAGCCGTCCGGCCCGTTCGATCGGGCCGGCTACCAGCTGCGGGAAGAAGCTGACATAGACGGCGAACGCGAGCAGATCCCTGGTCGGTTCCAGGTTGCGCCGGTAGACGTCGATCGCATATGACATCGTCTGGAACGTGTAGAACGAGATCCCTACGGGCAGTACCACCTCGAGTACGGGCCGACCCAACGACAACCCGAGCTGAGCAGAGATCTCGGCGAAACTGTCGATGAAGAAGTCGAAGTACTTGAAGAAGCCGAGGATCCCGAGGTTGGTGCCCACGCTGGCGACGAGGAGGCGCCGCCTTCGGGATCCGTCCTCGGTCCGTCCCAACCCGACGCCCACTGCAAAGTCGACCACCGTGGACAGGGCGAGAAGCCCCAGGAATCGCCAATCCCAGAAGCCGTAGAAGACGTAACTGGCGATCAACAGGAGTCCGAGCCGGAGTCTCGGATGGTTGCGCAGCGTCCAGAAGGCGGTGACGACAGCGAACAGGAGCAGTGCGTATTGGAAACTGTTGAAGGCCACCCGGGTCCGTTACCGTCGCGCGCCGGATCTTACGACCTTTCGACGCGCTTGCCTGCACATCAGCCAGCCGCGGAAGAACGCTTCCCTGACCGGTGATCGGCGTCTCCCGACGCCCCTTCAACCCTCGTTACCTGGTGAAGGGCGTCAGCGGATCTCGGCGGAGTAGATCTTTCCCCAGGCCGCCTCGAGTAGCTGCTGGTTGAGTTCAGACAACGCCCTGGCGATGGCGATCTCCTCACCTATCAGTGGTCGGGGATCGTCGGTCGGGTTGCGGCGAGCACGGCCCGTCGTCTCGAAATGGTCGCCGCGCATGTCGAGAAGCGCAGTCGCGATGGTCTCGTCTTCATCCTCCACGAGATGGATGGAAAGCTGGATGTCCTTCTCCAATTCGTACCTCCTCGGGCTTTGTTTGAGCCTACGTCAGGAGTCGAACTCGCGAAACAGGTACTTGGTCCTATGAGCGGAGATTCTGATCCGTGCAGAAATCCGGGATCCCGGGGACGCGGAAGGCGGTGCCTCACATACACTTGGGCGAGTTGTTGCTCTGGGGAGAGTTGCTATGCGGAAGGTGTGGGTCCTCGTCTGTGCTCTGACATTGCTGGTTGCCGGCTCGGCGGGTTCCGCCGCAGCGCAGCCGGAGAGCGATCCGCCGGGGTTGCGGCTCAAGGCGGGAACCTTTTCCCCGGTCCAGGGGGAGGCCCTGGGTGCAGGTGCCGGGCTGACGATCTCCGGCTATGCCGCCGGGACGCGCGGCTATTACGTGGTGCAGTTCAGCGGGCCGGTTCAACAGGCGTGGATCACCTCGCTGGAGGGGGCCGGGGGCGAGATCCTGGCTTACCTACCCGACTTCGCCTACAAGGTTCGTATGAACCCGGCTCAGGCCGCGGCTGTTGCCGATCAGGAAAACGTGGCGTGGGTCGGTGTCTTTCAACCCGCCTACAAGATCGACCCCGGTCTGAGCACCTCTGGCGTGAATCTCTATCGAATCCGGATAGAGCGAGGGGGAGGAGTTGCAGCTGCCATCGCGTCGATTCGCTCTGCCGGAGCGGAGGTCATCCGAGCCTCCGGGAACCACGTGGTGGTTGCGGTCGACGGTGCCAAGCTCGCCGAGATCGCCCAGGTCCTCGACGTGGCCTGGATCGATGGGTTCACCTTCTTCGAGAAGCACAACGAGTATGGGGCCGGCGCGATCGTCGGTGGCAACGTCGCCAATGCCAGCGGTTTCGACGGTTCCACCCAGATCGCAGCAGTCGCCGACACGGGCATCGGCGACGGAACCGCTGCCGGCGCCCACGTCGACATCCCGGTCGGCCGGGTGGTCGGCGTGTTCAACTGGACGGCTCCGAACGCACCTCAGTGCTACAACGTGCTGCCCGACGGGGCGGTAGATGTGGACAGCGGCCATGGGACCCACACGGCGGTGTCGGTGGTCGGCGACGGCGACGCCACCGGTCGCGGGCGCGGTACGGCTCCGGCCGCCGGACTCGTGTTCCAGGCCGTCGAGGAGTACCTCGACACCTTCGCATTCTGCGCCGGCAGCCCGGACGGTTACTACCTCGTCGGGATCCCCGACGATCTCAGAGATCTCTACCAGCAGGCCTACAACGCCGGTGCCCGTATCCACTCGAACTCGTGGGGTAGCTCCGTCGCCGGCGACTACACGCTCGACAGCGCCAACACCGACGACTTCGTGTGGAACAACCGCGACATGGCGATCACCTTCTCGGCGGGCAACTCCGGAGTCGACACGAACAACGACGGGATCATCGACAACGACTCGATCGGCTCTCCCGGCACGGCCAAGAACGTGATCACGGTCGGCGCCAGCGAGAACGACCGCGGAGGCGATTACGCCTGCGACACGACCCTCTCCTACGTCTCACACGACGCCTACCAGCCGGGCCAGACCTGCTCGTCGATGGGCGGGCAGAACCTCCTCGGCACCTGGGGGAGCCGCTACGGGTTCGTAGGTCCGTGGGCCAACGATCTCACCGCCGGGAATGCCGAACAGATGGCAGGCTGGTCGAGTCGTGGGCCCACCGACGACGGCCGGATCAAGCCGGACGTGGTTGCGCCCGGCACGTGGGTGCTGTCCGGATACTCGAGCCTCTACCAGGAGGGGTACGGCGACCCGGTCAACCCACGCAACGGTATCCACCAGTGGGACGGATGGGGGATGCCCGTTTCGGATGCCTACAAATACATGGGTGGCACGTCGATGTCGAACCCGATCGTCGCCGGCGCGGCCACCGTCGTCCGGGACTTCTACCAGAAGACCGACGGGCACTCCGCCAGCGCCGCCCTTGTCAAGGCGACACTCATCAACTCGGCGGTCGACCTCGCGGACGAGAACAACGACGGTGCCAACGACAATGACTTCCCGATTCCAAATGTCCACGAGGGATGGGGTCGGGTCGATCTGGCGAACGCGACCGATCGGGGCCACGTCTATGTCGACAACACCGCCGGCCTGGCGACCGGATCGGTCGCCAGCTACCAGTTCACGGTCGGCTCGCCCGGTGCGCCGTTCAAGGTATCGACAGTTTGGAGCGACTATCCCTCCACAGAGACCGCGGCGGTGAACCTGGTCAACAACCTGAACCTGACGGTCACTTCTCCCGGTGGCACCGTTTATCGGGGGAACGTATTCAGCGGCGGATGGTCGCAAGCCGGCGGGTCGGCCGACAACGTCAACAATGTCGAGAACGTCTACGTTCAATCGGCCGAATCCGGCGTGTGGACGGTGGAGGTGAGCGGATTCAACGTGCCGATGGGCGGCACACAACCGTTCGCCCTCGTCGTGGACGCGCAGTTCGGCGGGCAGCCCGATTCCGCCCCGTCGGTCACGCTGGTGGCGCCGGCCGAGGGCGCGACAGTCTCGGGTCAGGTCTCGGTGCAGATCACGGCTGACGACGACAACGACCCGGCCGGTTCTGCCGGTCTGGTCGTCGAGTGGCAGATCGACGGCGGGCCATGGCAGCCTGCGGTGCACGCGGGCGGGACCAGCTACACCGCGAGCTGGGATTCGACCGCGGTCCCGGACGGGTCCCACACGGTCACTGCTCGGGCGACCGACTCCCTCGCGCAGGCGACCACCGACAGCAACGCGGTGGTAGTGGACAACGTGGTCGAGGCCACCATGCATGTCGGTGACCTGGATGGCTACAGCAGTCGGGTGTCCGGGTCGTGGAACGCTGTCGTCGATGTCGCCGTCCACGACGCCGTTGAGGGGCCCGTAGGGGGTGCGGTCGTCAATGGCATGTGGAGCGGGGGGGCGGGCGGTCCGGGCTCATGCACCACTGACGCCACCGGTACCTGCCGGCTGACGTCGGCTTCTCTGGGGAGGGTGTCGAGCGCCACCTTCACAGTCGAGTTCGTAACCCACGGGTCACTGACCTACGACGCCGGAGCCAACCACGACGTGGATGGCTCCAGCAACGGCACCGGCATCACCGTCTCCAGGAACGCACCGGCGCCGCCTCCGCCTCCTCCACCGCCGGGGCTGGGAATGCACGCCGGCGACCTGGACGGATCGTCGGTAGTGTCCGGCGGTCGCTGGACGGCCACCGCGGTGATAACCGTCCACGATGAGAGCCATGCTCCCGTTTCCAATGCCACAGTCAGCGGCTCATGGAGCAACGGCGTTCGGGGGACCGGCTCGTGCGTAACTGACAGCGCCGGTATGTGTGTCATCGTGCGGAGCAGGATCCGGACCCAGAGTACGAGTGTCACATTCTCGATCACCGGCATCACCCATGGCACCCTGGTGTACGGGGCGTCGAACAACCACGACCCGGATGGCGACAGCGACGGCACCGTCATAGTGATACCGGCACCCTGAAAGCACGGCGGCTGAGATCGCTGACCCAGGCTCGGTCTCGTCCGAAGATGGGAGGCCCTACCTGGTCTGGGCCCTCCAAACGGCGAGCCGACCTGGACTGTGAATCCTGTGCCGTAGCGTCAGATCTTGGGAAGGCGGAAGCCGGACTTCTCGATCACGTAATCCCGCGACTCAGAGGTCATCTTCCGGACTGAGTCCCAGTCCACGTGGAGCAGGATGCCATGCCGCTTCATTATTTGACCGTTGATGATCACGGTGTCGACGTTGCCGGTGTCCATCCCGGTGACGATGGCGGAGTAGGGGTCGTTGAGCGGGGTGACATTCAGTCGATCGACCCGCAGGATCGTGATGTCCGCCTTCTTGCCGGGGGTGAGCGTTCCGACCTTCGAGTCGAGTCCGTTGGCTTTGGCGCCCTCGACGGTGGCCCACCGCAGCACGTCGCGACCGCTCGCCGGCCGTTTTCCGTCAGCCGAGGCCAGGGCTCGTTGTGTGGCGAGCGCCGACCGCATCTGGGTGAACATGTCGCTGGGAACGTTCGTCTCGACGTCGATGCTGAGGCTGGGGCTGAGCCCGCGGTCGAGGAACTTCTGGACGGGGGGCATGCCGTGGCCCATCATCATCTCGACCGGAAAGGCCAGGGTGATGGTTCCACCCGTGTCCACGATCATCTGGATCTCGGTGTCGTTGAGGCTGGTGCAATGGATGTAGGTGGTGTCCGGTCCAAGCAGGCCGGCCTGTCCGAAGCGCTGTACCTTGCCTTCGAGGCCGTAGGTGCCAACCCCTACGTGGACGGTCAATCGGGCGTCTGCCTCGCGGGCGAGCTTCCAGTGATCGCGCGCCACTTCGAAGTCCACGAACTCCGGTCCCGGGGCCGCGAGCGCCAGCGTGAGCAGCTGGTCCTTGCTGGTGAAGTGTTGACTGGCTGCCCGCACGAACCAGCTCGGCTGTCGCTCCTCCCACGTCCCCCACCAGGGGAAGCCGTAGCCGAACACCGCCCGCAGGCCGCTGTCTTTCAACGCTTGGATCCCGGCCTCCGTGTGGGCCGGCGAGGACTGGATGTGGGACCAGTCGAGCAAGGTGGTGATGCCGGCGTCGATTGCTCCCACGGCAGAGACGATGTTGCCGGCGTAGACGTCCTGGGGGCGGTAGGCCGGTGCGAGCGTACGCAACACATATGAGATGTAGCTGACCCGGCCCTCCAGCGGCACATCGGTGCCGATATTCCGGAGGATCCCCTCCCAGATGTGGCGGTGTGTGTCCACGAACCCGGGGATCACGAGCGTGTCGGA
>JBFHRE010000035.1:0-19688 GCA_041591895.1 Acidimicrobiia bacterium | reverse complement strand
TTGATGATGGCGCGTCCGGCTCGGGTCTGCATGCGGTGACGGAAGCCATGCTTCCTCTTGCGACGCCGAACCTTGGGCTGAAATGTTCTCTTCATGGGGAATCCGTTTTTGGAGTTTGACCCGTGAAGGCTACGGAGATGGGTTCGCCGTTGTCAAAGCCGATCGAGTCCGCGAGAAATAGGAATAGGCCGCGAAAAGTTGCTTCCCGGGGTTTTGCCGCCGGGACGCGCCGGTCGGATGTGCGGAGGCGGGAAGAAAACCAGCAATGACCAGGCGTTTTCCAGATGCAACCAACCCGCCCAGGGGGCGACAAGAGCGGTTTCCGCGCTCTTGACCCGTGGCGGCCGATTGTTTTACGGTCCCACTCACAGGCCCGCGGTTCGGGCAAGCACTTCCCATGTAGAGCCGTGGTTGCGCGCGCCGCGGATCAGCCCGCGGCGGATCAGACAGAAGGGCGTTGTCCACAGCTGTGGACGGGTTTGTGGACAACGCGGGAGAGCGATTTCGAGGAGAGAGGAGGGCTCCGAGTGCCGGACGTCGAGCAACACGAGGGGGATACCAGGTGGAGCCATTTCCAGCGTGCCCTTCGTGCCCGGGTCAACCCCTCCACGTGGCACACATGGCTCGTACGGCTCCGGCATGAGATCACTCCCGACGGCCTCACGCTGATCGCGCCGTCTGACTTTCATCTCCACTGGGTGCTCGACAAGCACCAACAGACGATCCAGGCGGTGTTCGAAGAGGCCTTCGGTAGCGACCAGGTTCTGAGATTCGATGCCCTGGCCGACGACGGAGGAGACGACGAACCCTTGCCGGCCAGCACCAATCCGGAAAAGGGCCACCAGCCCGAGCTGCCGATGCGCCCCGAACAGCTCGCCCGCCTGGTCCGGAAATACCGATTCGACAGTTTCGTCGTGGGGCAGTCCAACCGGTTCGCCTATGCGGCGTCGATGGCCGTGGCCGAGCAGCCCGGCACCCACTACAACCCGCTCTTCATCTACGGCGGAGCCGGCCTCGGCAAGACCCACCTCCTCAACGCAATCGGGCACGCCGCTCTCGAGATGTACCCCGATCTCTCGGTGCGGTACGTCTCGTCGGAGACGTTCTTCACCGAGTTCATCGACGGCATCCGCCGCAAACGAATGGACGACTTCAAGGCGCGATACCGAACCACCGACATCCTGCTCCTCGACGACATCCAGTTCTTCGAAGGCAAGGAGCAGATGCTCGAGGAGTTCTTCCATACCTTCAACACCCTCTACGAGGGCGGCAAGCAAATGGTGATCAGCTCCGATCGCGCACCCCGCCATCTGAGCTCGCTCGAAGACCGGCTCCGGAGTCGGTTCGAGTGGGGACTCCTCACCGATATCCAGCCCCCCGACGTCGAGACCCGGCTGGCCATCCTGAAGCGCAACGCCGAATTGTCGCCGCGGATCGTCCCCCACGACGTCCTCCATTACATCGCTTCGATCGTTTCCGACAACATCCGCGAACTGGAAGGGGCCCTGACTCGGGTGACGGCCTTTGCTTCCCTCACCGACCAGCCCATCGACCTCGGACTGGCCGAGAAAGTGCTCGAGGATCTGGTTCAATCGGAGGAGGCCCTCCCGGTCAACGGCCCCCGAATCCTCGAGGCAGCCGCCCGTACCTACGGGTTCAGCGTGGACGAGATCACCGGTCCCTCTCGCCGCCAGCCGCTGGTCATGACGCGGCAGGTTGCGATGTACCTCTGCCGCGAGTTGACCGATCTGTCGCTCCCGAAGATCGGCGAACTGTTCGGGGGGCGAGATCACACCACCGTCATCCACGGCATCGAGAAGGTGCGCAAGGTGATGCAGAGCGACCGCTCCGTGTACGACCAGGTCTCCGGGCTCTCTCAGAGCTTGAGGAAAAGCTGAGGAACAGAACGTGGAAAACCGGACTCCCATCCACACCTCATCAGCCGGCTTCCTTTTTGCTGTTGAAACCCGCTCGCGTCGTCCACACCCGGTTGCGGCCAAAGAGGCCGAGAATTGGGGGATTCGGGACAATCGTCCACAATCCACATCGCCTACTACTACTACTTCTGATTTGATAGATGAGAGATAGAAGAAGAGAAAGAGGAAACACCTGTGCGTATCCGTGCCGAGCGTGACGATTTGGGGGATGTGTTCGCCCGTGCCAACCGAGCCGTGGGCGCCCGGGTAGCCCTTCCGGTCCTCCAGGGTCTGCTGTGCGAGGTGTCCGCCGGGATGCTCCATGTCACCGGAACCGATCTCGAGATGACGGTCAGGACCTCGTTGCCGGTGGAGGTCATGGACGAAGGGAAGGCGGTCATTCCGGGCAAACTCCTTGAACAGGCCGTTCGGAGGATGCCGAAGGGTCCCGTGACCATCGGGGTCGATGACACCGAGGTGGAGATCCTCGGTAAAGGCCCCCGGTTCGGACTCCGCCCACTGAGCCTCGACGATTTCCCGGCCGTCGATCCGAATCCGGTGACCGGCGTCGAGGTCGACGGCGACCGTCTCGCCGAAGCGATCGGCCAGGTGGCGGTAGCCGCGTCTTCCGATGGGGCCCGGCCCATCATCACCGGGGTGCTGTTCGAATCAACCGACGCCGGCGTTCGTCTGGTGGCAACGGACTCCTACCGGCTCGCCGTTTGCGACCTGGACGGACTCGGAGTGGAGGGGACCGGGCTGATTCCGGCCCGGGGGCTCAAGGACCTCCCGAGGACCGTCGGCTCTAGCCGGGTCCAGGTCGACCTCTCCGGCCGAGAGGCTGCTTTTGGATCCGATCGCGGAACACTGAGGCTCCGCCTGATCGAGGGCACATTCCCGAAATACCGCACACTCCTCCCGGATTCGTATCCCAACCAGGTCATCGTCTCCAAGGAGGGCTTGTTGGAGGCGCTGGGAAGGGTGGCGTTGGTGGCCGAAGATCACATCCCGGTGCGGCTGAAGATCGCCGAAGGCGGGGTGGAGATCGCGGTGAGCCGCCAGGACGTGGGCGGAGAGACCGAGCACCTGGCCGGCGAGTACAAGGGCGAGGCGGAAGAGGTGAGCATTGCCTTCAACCCGCGGTATCTGGCCGACGGCGTGAACGCCGTGAATGCGGAACAGGTGAGGATCCAGGTGATCGACGGGCTGAA
The DNA here is from genome assembly GCA_041591895.1 of Acidimicrobiia bacterium. GTDB lineage: Bacteria > Actinomycetota > Acidimicrobiia > Spongiisociales > ZC4RG35 > JBFHRE01. The sequence goes on along the minus strand of JBFHRE010000035.1, from coordinate 16,561 downwards.
GCCGAGCGTGATCGGCTCGCTCGACGACCCGGCGTTCATCTATCTGTTGATGCCGGTTCGCATCTGAATGCGTCTCGACTGGATCGCCGTCTCCGGCTTCCGGTCCCATGCCCATCTCGAGTGGCATCCCGATCCCGGTACAAACCTGATCGTCGGTCGTAACGGGGCCGGTAAGACCAATCTCTTGGAGGCGGTCGGATACCTGGCCACCCTGAGGTCATTCCGGGGCGCTCCCGACGAGGCCCTCGTGGCACATGACGCCGAGTCGGCGATCGATCGCGGCCAGGTCGAAAGCTTCGAGACGAGCACCTTGATAGAGGTCGAGATTCGCCGTCGCGGAGGACGCAAAGCTCTGGTCAACACCAGGAGGCTGGCGCGGACGACAGACCTGCTAGGCCACGTCCGCCTCGTGAGCTTTCTCCCGGATGACCTCGAGATGGTCAAGGGAGGGCCGGGGGAGCGGCGAGCCCTGCTCGACGACCTGGCGGTCCAGATCTGGCCGGCGAGCCACCTCGAGCAAGCCGAGTTCGACCGGGCGCTCCGACAGCGGAACGCGTTCCTCAAGCAAGGCGACCGGGACCCCATGACACTGTCCGTCTGGGACGAGCGGCTGTCGATCGCCGCCGGGAAGGTGGCGGTTCGGCGGGCCCGGGTGGCACAACTCCTGGGACCGCGCCTGGAGAGCGCCTACCGGGACGTCGCGGGAGCGCCCGATGCGATCGGGTTCGACTACCGCTCCGACTGGGGAGGGTCGCTCGATCCGACGGTGAGCGCGGCGGAGTTCACGGATATGTGCCGAAAAGCCCTCGCGGATGGGCGGCGAGCCGACCAGGAGCGGCGACTCACCCTGCGGGGTCCGCATCGGGACGATCCCGTCCTGCGCCTCGAGGAACACGACCTCCGCTACCACGGCAGCCAGGGCGAACAACGGACGGCCGCCCTCGCCACTCGACTCGCCAGCCACCTGGTGGTCGAGGAAACGGTGGGGGAGTCCCCGATCCTGATCCTCGACGACGTCTTCTCCGAATTGGATGGCGAACGCTCGGCGGCTCTGGCGAAAGCACTCCCCGTCCATGGTCAGGCATTCATCTCGTCGGCTCAGCGGGCGGACATCCCTCTCGAGGGGCGGTTGTGGCATCTCGACGCGGGGAAGTTGTCATGAGCGGGGAGCCGGCGTGACCGACCGAAGGAGGCAGCCGGTAGGCCTGTCGGAGATCCTCGATTCGGTCCTGCGGGGGGTCGGGGTAGGAGACCTCGGACTGTGGAAGCGGATCGAGTCCGGCTGGGCCGAGCTGGCGGGCGAACCGTGGTCACAATTGGCACGGCCGCTGGCTCTGAGCAGAGCAACGCTCTTGGTCGAGGTGGATTCGGGCGCGGCGGCCTCGCTGCTCCGGTATGGGACCGCCGGCCTGACGCACCGACTCAACGCCGCTCTCGGGGCCGACGAGATCAAGGACGTGAAGGTACGTCTCGCAGGTCGGCCCAGGGCCGGCTGAGCTTTTTCTGTCAGGCCTTTTCGACTAAAATTACAACCAGCGGATTTCCCCGTCCCCTGAACCAACCCGGAACTCGACGCGGCCGCGGACAGCCCCGGGCGAGGCATGTGCCCCGGCCGGAAAAAGGGACTCGGGAAGGCCGCATACAGAAAACATACGAGGAGTTACGTGGCTTCCACAGCAGGCTCGTACGGAGCATCACAGATCACCGTCCTGAAGGACCTCGAACCGGTCCGCAAGCGGCCCGGCATGTACATCGGGTCCACCGGTCCCCGCGGACTGCATCACCTGATCTGGGAGGTCGTCGACAACGCCGTCGACGAGGCGATGGCGGGTTATTGCACCCGTATCACCGTGACGCTCCTCGGCGACGGCGGGGTCAGGGTGGTCGACAACGGTCGCGGGATTCCAGTTGATCTGCACGCCGAGACCAAGGAATCGGCTCTCACCACCGTTCTCACCAAGCTCCACGCCGGCGGCAAGTTCGAGACCGGCGCCTATCAGGTGTCGGGAGGCCTTCACGGCGTCGGGGTGTCGGTCGTGAACGCGCTCTCCTCGCGCCTCGAAGCCGAGGTTCGTCGCGACGGCCACGTCTGGGCGCAGGCTTTCGCCCGCGGCGCCCAGCAGGGCAGGGTGGAGAAGGTCAAGCCCTGGAAGCGGGACTCGGGGACCACTGTCACCTTCTGGCCCGACGAGCAGATCTTCACAGAGACGACGACATTCGACTACGACATCGTCGCCTCCCGCCTCCGGGAGCTGGCATTTCTCAACCGGGGAGTCGAGATCGTCCTCACCGACGAGAGGGACGACCCGGCCCGCCAAGACACCTTCCTGTACCGGGGCGGCTTGGTGGATTTCATCCGTCACCTCAACGCGACCCGGGAACCGCTCCACGCTCACGTCATCGAGCTCAACGACGTGTCCGAGGAGGCGGAGTTGGAGCTGGCCCTTCAATGGACCACCTCCTACACCGAGTCGGTGCTCAGCTTCGCCAACAACATCAACACCCATGAGGGGGGCACCCACGAGGAGGGTTTCCGCAAGGCACTGACCAACGCCGTGAACTCGTTTGCCCGCTCGAAGGGCCTCCTCAAAGAGAAGGACCCCAACCTCACGGGAGAGGACATCCGGGAGGGCCTCACCGCTGTCCTGTCGGTCAAGGTTCGTCAGCCACAGTTCGAGGGCCAGACCAAGACCAAACTCGGCAACAGCGAGATCCGCTCGTATGTGGAGCGGACGCTGAACCAGAAGCTGCCAGAGTGGCTGGATCGGTATTCGACCGAGGCCCGCAGGATCGTCGAGAAGTCGGTGACAGCGGCCAAGGCTCGGGAGGCGGCCCGGAAGGCCAGGGAGCTGACCCGACGCAAGTCCGGGCTGGAGTCCGGCGGCCTCCCCGACAAGCTGGCCGACTGCTCCTCCCGGGAAGCCCATCTGTGTGAACTGTTCATCGTGGAGGGGAACTCGGCTGCCGGGCCGGCGAAGGAGGCACGGGACTCCGAGCACCAGGCGGTGCTCCCTATCCGGGGGAAGATCCTGAACGTCGAGAAGGCCCGTCTCGCCAAGGCCCTCCAGAACGCCGAGGTCCAGGACATCATCACCGCGATGGGCACCGGGATCGGCGAGGAGTTCGACCTCGAGAAGGCCCGGTATCACAAGATCGTCCTGCTGGCCGACGCCGACGTCGACGGGGCCCATATCCGCACGCTGTTGCTGACCCTCCTCTTCCGGCACATGCGGGGGCTGGTCGAAGCGGGTTTTGTCTACATCGCCCAGCCGCCGCTGTACCGGGTGAAGGACGGGTCGAAGGTGGTCTATCTGAAGGACGAAGCCGCTCTCGAGGAGTTCCGCAAGAGCAAACCCAAGGTTCGTCCCAGCCGGTTCAAGGGCTTGGGCGAGATGAACGCCGACGAGTTGTGGGACACCACCATGAACCCTGAGACGAGAACCCTGCTCCGGGTCGAGCTCGACGACGCCGCCCGCGCCGAGGAGGTCTTCTCCACGCTGATGGGCGACGACGTGGCCGAGCGCAAGGCATTCATCCAGGAGAACGCCAACGACGTCCGGTTCCTGGACATCTGAGGGAAGCGAAGAATGAGCGAAGACACCACCGAGTACAGAGACGCCCAACCGGAGATCGACATCAACACCGAGATGGAGCAGTCGTTCATCGACTACGCCATGTCGGTCATCGTTTCGCGGGCGCTGCCCGACGTCCGTGACGGCCTCAAGCCGGTGCAGCGCCGGATCATCTGGTCGATGTCCGAGTCGAACATCGGCCCGTCCACCCCGCACCGCAAGTGTGCCAAGGTGGTCGGCGACGTCATGGGTAACTACCACCCCCACGGCGACCAGGCGATCTACGACGCCCTCGTCCGGATGGGCCAGCACTTCTCGATGCGACATCTGCTGATCGACCCCCAGGGGAACTTCGGGACCATCGACGACCCGCCCGCCGCTCCTCGATACACCGAATGTCGCCTGTCGCACCTGTCGATGCGCCTGCTGGAGGGGATCGACGAGAGCACGGTGGACTTCGATGAGAACTACTCGGGGGAGATGCAGCAGCCGAGAGTGCTGCCGGCCCGGTTCCCCAACCTGCTCGTCAATGGCAGCCAGGGAATCGCAGTTGGGATGGCTACCAACATCCCGCCCCACAACCTGGGCGAGGTGGTGGACGCCTGTGTCCACATGCTCGAGAACCCCGACGCCGACTCCGAGGAGCTGATGCAGTTCGTCAAGGGGCCCGACTTCCCGACCGGCGGATACCTGGTCGGCACCTCGGGCATCAAGGACGCCCTCGCCTCGGGCCGCGGGTCCGTGAAGATCCGGGCCGTTGCCGACGTCCAGGAGCTGAAGAAGGGGCGTACGGGCATCGTCGTCACCGAGTTGCCGTACCAGGTCTCGATCGAGCGGGTGATCTCGAAGATCAAGACCCTGGTCGACGACCGCAAGATGACGGGGATCTCCGACGTCCGCAACGAGTCCTCATCCCGGGTCGGGACCCGACTCGTCATCGAGCTCAAGCGCGACGCGGTGCCGCAGGTGGTTCTGAACCAGTTGTTCAAGAGCACCCCGTTGCAGGACAGCTTCGGATACAACGTCGTGGCCTTGGTGGATGGCGTTCCCAGGACCCTCAACCTGTCCGACATGGTCGGTCACTACCTCGACCACCAGATGGAAGTCATCGAGCGACGGACCCGCGATCGTCTCGCCAAGGCCAACGCTCGCGCTCACATCCTTGAAGGGTTGATGACCGCGGTCGACAACCTCGACGAGGTCATCGAGATCATCCGAGGGTCGGCCGACACCGCATCGGCCCGGGCGGCGCTGATCGAGCGCTTCGAACTGACCGAGATCCAGGCAAATGCCATCCTCGAGATGCGCCTCCGCCAGCTCACGGCCCTGTCGATCAACGAGCTCCGCGACGAGCTCGAGCGGCTCCGTGCCACCATCGCCGACCTGGAGGACATCCTCGCCAGCCCTGCTCGTCGGCGCGAGATCATCCGCACCGAACTGGTCGAGATCCGGGAGAAGTTCGCCGAGCCACGTCGGTCCCAGATCATTCCCGACGAAGGAGACCTGTCCCTCGAGGACCTCATCGCCGACGAGGAGCTGATCGTGACGGTCTCTCAGGCGGGCTACATGAAGTCGGTGCCGACCAACACGTACCGCACTCAGGCCCGAGGCGGTCGGGGAGTGAAAGCCGCGGAGCTCAACGAGGAAGACGTGGTAGCCCACATGGTGCACACCACCGCCCATGCCTACCTCTTGTTCTTCACCAACACAGGTCGGGTTCATCGGGCGAAAGCGCATCAGATCCCGAGGCAGGCGCGGACGTCGAAGGGGGTGCTGGCCCAATCGGTGTTGCCCCTCGAGCCCGAAGAGCGGATCCAGGCCGTCATCGACACCCGGGATTATGAGACCAATCGGTACCTGGTGATGGTGACTCGGCAAGGTCAGTCCAAGAAGACGGAACTGAAGGAGTACGACTCTCGCAACCAGACGCTGATCGCCATCAATCTCTCAGAGGGCGACGAGCTGGTGGCCGTCCGCACCACGAATGGTGAGAACGACATGCTCCTGTTCACCCGCAACGGCCAGGGCATCCGCTTCTCCGAGGCGGATCTGCGCCCGATGGGTCGTGCCACCCAGGGGGTCAGGGGGATCAAGCTACGACCCGGGGACGAGGTCGTAGCCGCTGCGTCCAACACGGAGGGCGACGAGGTCCTGCTGTTGACCTCCAATGGCTATGGGAAGCGCACCGTGATGGACCAGTTCCCCAAGCAGAACCGCGGCGGGATCGGCGTCAAGGCGATCAAGCTCACCCGGGCGCGGGGGACCCTGATCGGAGCGCGGGCCGTGTCCAAGGAGGAGGAAGTGTTCCTGATCTCGTCTAGCGGAATCGGTATCCGTACCAAGGTCGGTTCTATCTCCCGCCAACAGCGTGACGCCACCGGGGTCAGGGTGATGGACGTGGGCGACGGAGCGCTGGCTGCGTTCACGATCGTGATCGGGGAAGAGGTCTGAATCGGTTGCGACCGGTTCCTCGGTAGACTGGATCCAGGTCATGACTCAAGTCAGGCGCGTGAGGCGCATCATCCGCAAATTCGATGCTTGGACCGTGTTCAAGGTGTCGGTGATCGTTTGGTTCGTCGCCGCCATCGCCTTGGTTCTCGGCCTGGTGATGTTCTGGTCCGTGTTGACCGCATCCGGGATTCCGGATCGGATCACCGAGTTCCTGATCGACATCACGCTGCTCGAGGAGGGTTCGGCACCATTTGCCAACACCGAGCAGTTCATGCGCCTGGCCGTGTACTCGTCGCTCTTGCTGGCCGTGGTCGGAACCGGCACGACCACCCTTCTGGCGATCATCTACAACCTCGTCAGTGACGTGGTTGGGGGCATAGAGATCATCGTGCTGGAGGAGACCCTGAACGCAGGACCGGTCGTGCCGCCGTTCGTGCAGAGGGTCGCTCCGGTGCAGACCGGCACCCAAAGCCGGTCGCAGACCGCCTCCCACGAGCTTCCCACCGCAGAGACGCCGGTTGTGACCGGAGCCGACCCGGCCCGTCGCTGATCCGAGTCACTCCGCGAGCCGGTCGTTCGGGGGATCCGGATGTTGGGAGGAACGCGCGATTCAGCCCGCTTCCGCCCTCACCAATCCGAGTTCCTCGCAGGCGGACAGGTACTGCTCGGCCGAGTCCCACACCGGGCCCCGTTGGGCGCCGAGGAGGGCGCCGGCCGCCAGGCAGACCCCCTCGAGAAACGCAGGGTGATCCACGACGGCCACCGTCCGGTTGCCGTTGTGCCCGCCCGCTGCCGCCAGTTCTCCGTCGTCAGGACAGACCAGAACGCCGGCCTCGTCCGGGCTGCCCAACAGCCGACCCACCGGCGCCGGAAAATCGAAGAAGGCGGGGCTTCTTCGCGATTTACCCGGCACGGTGAGAGCCGCGACCGCGCCGGGGCCGAGACCACCGGCCAGCGCCCGCGCCAGGCCCCATGGACTGGCATGGGTCACCGCCCCGGTTCCGTCGGCCGTGATCGAGCGGAGGGTGCGATGAGCGCGGCCCACGATCAGGTCGTACCCGCGGGACGTCTTGGCGCGAACCATTCGATCGCCCCAACCCGACGGAGGGTTGGCATCGGCGAGGCCGATCTGGGCGACATCCGGATGTGCTGCCAGCGAGGCCGCCGCTCGGAGAACGACCGGCTCGGTGCCGGCGACCAGGACCTTCATCAGCGCCCACGGAGGGCGGCCATGATCTCCCTACAGGTCGGACAGACCGGGTAGCGCTCCGGATCGCGGTTGGGGATCCACCGCTTTCCACAGAGGGCTTCCACCTCGACGCCCTCCACGTTCGACCTCAGGATGTCGGCCTTCTTCACATAATGGGCAAACCGCTCGTGGTCGCCGTCGGACAAGCGGGGATCGACACGGACATCGCGTTCTGTGGTCGGCACGACAACATTGTTACACCCTTGGCCGGAGCGCGAAAGCGGCACCCGCCCGGTGCACTCATCGTGCCGGTTCGATCCAGCGCCGGAGGTCGTGTAGGTTCGACTGAATGCCGAGCTTCGACATCGTCTCCCAACTCGACCGCATGGAAGTCACCAACGCAGTCGATCAGTCCCGACGGGAAGTGGTCAACCGTTTCGACTTCAAAGGCACCGACACGGTCTTCGAGCTCACCGAAGACGAGATCGTGATCGAGTCCGACTCTCCTGGCCGGGTCGAGGCCGCGGTCGAGGTGCTCAAGACACGCCTGGTTCGACGCGGGGTCGATGTCAAGGCGGTGTCGGTCGGGGACGTCAAGCCCGCTGCCGGCGCTCGGTCGCGGGTATCGATCGGGCTCAACGAGGGCCTGCCCTCCGAGGCCGCCAAGGAACTGTCCAAGTTGATCCGGGACTCGGGCCTCAAAGTCCAGGCCCAGATCCAGGGTGATCAGGTGCGGGTGACAGGCAAGAAGCGAGACGACCTCCAGGCCGCGATCGCGGAGTTGAAGGCGCTCGACTTCCGTCTGCCGCTCCAGTTCGTCAACTTCCGGGATTGATCGGCCGCGACTGCGGTTCTCCCCGTCAAGGCGCGCCAGCCGGCGTATCCCGGCGAGCGGCCGACGTCGATCCGGCACTGGTGGGGTCGGGAGCTACGTGGCCCCCGACCCCTGGTGGAATCGGGTCAGCTCGTGACACCGATGGCGGGAGGGAGGATCCCGGCCATCAAGGTGTCCCAGTCGGCGATTCCGCAACCGTTGGTGCGGTCGAAGGTGGCGTCGATGGTCGTGCCGTCGAGTTCGCCGGCCACCGTGGCGACGTCTTCACCGCCATAGATCTCGGTGCAGATCTGGTCCGCCGGCGGACCAGACACCAGCCGTTCCATCACCGCCGGATCGTCGAAGCGGGCACAGGCCGTGCCGCCGTCGATCCCGGGAACCTGCGGGGTGACGGTGAAGGTGTCGCCGAAGCAGTCGATCGTGTACGCGATTGGTTCGATGGTGGGGTGGGTGACGGTGACGGTGACGGAGCCGATCACGACGTCCGCGCCGGGGGCGAGACGGGCGGGGACGGTTGTCGACGGCGCCGAGGTGGTCGGACTCGTGCCACCGCCGCACGCACCGACCAAGACGGCCAGTGCGATCAGGGGCATCAGCTTCTTCATGGTTTCTCCTGCAGTCGTTTGGGTAACGACCGGTGAGACGCAGGTTTGACCCCGGCGGTTCCCGCCAAGACATCATGCGACTCCGCGGGCGGCCCATGCCCTCGCGCCGAGCACAAAGGACCCGTCCGGGAGCAGCTCCCGACAGCGTTGCTTCAGCGCATCCCTGCTGTCATCGGCCAGGGAAGCGACGTAGGAGCCGGCCGGGCCCACTCCCCACGTATACGGTTCCCACCACTCTTCGAAGTCGGGATGCTCGAATGTGATCTCGAGTGCAGCCTCCTCCACGTCGCGGAGGCCGGCGCCCTCGAACAAGGCCGGGAGTGCCCCGACCCCCGCTCCAGGGAGACGGGACTCGTCGACCACTCGGGGGTCCAGGTCGCGAGCAGCCCGCCAGAACAGGCTGAGAGGTGCTCCGTCGCCGGCGAAGTCCCACACGCAGGCGGCCACGAGACCGCCCGCCTTCGTCACCCGCCGCATCTCCCGGAGTCCGGCGATCGGATCGGCCATGAAGTGAACAACCAATTGAGCGAGGGTTCGATCGAAGCGCCCATCGGGGAACGGCAGGTCCTCTGCGGCCGCCAGCTGGATCGAAGTTCCGGGGTGACGAGCGGCGGCGGCAACAACGAACGGCTGCGAAGGGTCCACTCCCGTCACGGACGCGGGTCCGAGGCGGGTCACGAGTTCGGCGAGCAGAGCGCCCGGCCCGCACCCGACGTCGAGCGCCGACTGCCCGGCGTTCACCTCGGCGAAATCCGCCAGGACCGGGGCGAGCAACCTCGAATACCGGCCCATGAAGCGGTCGTACGTGTCGGCGGGGACATCGAACATGGTCTTCTCGCCCTCTCCCGTTCTTGTGACGCCCCACAATCGTATGTGTTGTGAGAACGACACCAGAACGTGACGGCTCGATGAAGGTGTGTCGTCAGAGCGCCGGCAGGGTGAGCTCGAACACGCTCCAATCTGCGTCTCGCCGGTATGCAAGCCGGCCTTGCATGAGACCGGCGAGGTGGTGGCTGACCGCCAGCCCGAGGCCCACCGACGATGGCTGTCCGGGGTTGGCGTGGGCTCGGTAGTACGGATCGAAGATGAAGGCCTGGTGCTCTTCGCCCACCCCGGGGCCGTTGTCTCGGACCTCGAGCAAGACCGTATCGTCCTGTCGGGCGAACCGGACTTCAACCACCGGCCCGCCGTATCGGGCACAGTTCGTCAGGAGGTTGCGAACGATCTGACGAACGCGAACTCCGTCGGCCCTCACCATGAGCGGCCTTTCCCCGCGCACGGTGACCGACGAACGGTCGAGCACCGGGAGCACACCGTCGATCTGGGCCGCCAGGTCGACTGGCTCGGCGAGAACCGTCACCATGCCGATGTCCGCCCGGGCCGCGACGAGGAGATCTTCGACGATGTGAGATACCTCAGTGCTCTGGTCGGCGATGACCTCGATGAAGTCCCGAACCTCGTCGGGGTCGAACGACCCGTCCCGCAGCTCGCAGGCGAGGCCGACGACGGCGGTCAGCGGGGTGCGAAGCTCGTGGCTGACGCTGGCAACGAATTCGTCCTTCGACTCCACCAGCCGTTGGAGCCGTTGTTCGCTTGCCTGCCGTTCCCAGAAACTTCCGATGAGCTGGGCAGTGGTCTCGAGCAGGCCCAGGCTGTCATCGTTCCACATCCGGACCGACTCCTCGTGTGCGAAGCCCAGAACGCCGACGAGTCGTCCGCCGGTCATGATCGGGAGCTTGAGGTCGGTCGTGATCCTGCGGGGAGCGTTGTCGTACAGCTCGCGGTCCGAAGCCGCAACGTCGTCCATCACGTGCCAGTACGGGAGTCCTCTTCGGAGGCGCTCGTGAGCCGCGGGGATGGCCGTGAGGGGGATTCGAGACCAGTAGGCGCGCTCGGTCTCCTCGATCAGCACGCCGGGCTCGGCGACGGTGCATTCCTTCACCAGCACTGGTCCCAGGTCGGGGTCGTCCTCTACCCGGTCGAGAAACCCGAAGGTGGCCCCGGTTGCCCGTCGGATCTCCTCCACCGTGTCGTATGTGGCCGAGGCGTCGTGGGCGCCGAGAAGCCGGGCCGCGCCGGCCGACACGGCCCGCTCGTATCGCAACCAGCGGGATGATTGCTCCAGGGCCTGCTCGAGCCGCCGCTCGCGGTCGTCGCGTTCCCAGAACGCCGAGATCATGTTGGCGGCGACACCCAACAGCCGCATCTCGGCGTCGGTCCACTCGACCTCACCGACCGCCGAGAACCCGATATGCCCCACCCATTCTCCGGCGATGTGAATCGGGATCTTCACGCCCGAGGATGTGAGGCCGTCCCCGTACTGCAGCCGGTCTTGCTCCGGAAGCTCGGAGAGGCGATAGCGGTAGGGGAGTCCGGCCGCCAAGGCACCGCGAGCGTCCGGAGCGCCCGACCACGGAGCGACGTCCCACCCCGGGACGGTGCGCGAGGTCCCTTCTGCGTCGAGAGTGAGCACGTTGCGGGCGACGAACCCGAGGTTGGGGTCGAAGTCGTTGCGGTCGATGAACAGGTAGTCGGCGTCGGCCGCTTCGATCAGGGCGAGCGCGGCCTGCTCCAAGGCGTCGGTCCCGGACGAAGTGAGAAGCACCTCGGCGCACACCACGAGCGCGTGCTCGTAGGCGATGAGATGTCCCCGGGGGGCGTCCGGGGCGCCGATCTTGCTCGGCCGGTAGACCATTGGGGCGTGACCTCGTCGTGTTGTGCCATCAACCTGTCGGCACTCGGCGGGCGCGGATGAGTTACAGACCCGCCGCCTCCGGCGTAGCCTCGACGCGATGCCATCGCCCTTCGCGACCGTCGACGAGTACGTTTCTTCGTTCCCCGAACCGGTCCGGCGAGCTCTCCAGTCCGTCCGCGACCGGATTCGCCAAACGGTGCCAGACGCGGAGGAGCGGATCAGCTACGGGATCGCCGGGTTTCGTCTCGACGGCAAGATGCTCCTCTATATCGCCGGTTGGACCAGCCACGTGTCGATGTATCCGATCCCCGACGTAGACGACGAGCTCGGCGCCAAGGTCGATCGCTACCGGGCCGGAAAGGGCACCCTGAAGTTCCCCATCAGTGAACCGATGCCGCTCGACCTGGTCGGCCGGCTGGCAACCCGATTCGTCGAGATGCGGACGGGTTGAGGCGAAGCGCGGCGGAGAACCGTCAGAGGTCCGGCCAGGGAAAGAAGCAGAACGGGTGGCCGTCGGGATCGAGCATCACCACCACGTCATCCTGGGGTTGGTGGTCGGCGATTCGTGCGCCGCAGGCGACGGCATGTTCCACGGCCCGCTCCATGTCATCGGTGCCGATGTCGAGGTGCACCATCATCAGTTGCCGGCCCGGACGCGACGGCCAAACCGGCGGCACGTACTCGACGTCCTCGTGAAACGACAGCGCCTGGTCGGCGCCCTCGGGTCTGAGAATCACCCAGCCGGGCTCATCCGCCCGCCGAGGCCAGCCGAGGAGCCGCTCGTAGAAGCCGGCCAGCGCTCGGGCGTCACGGGTGCTGAGCACGGTTCCTGCGATCCGCATTCTCGGAGGTGTCATCTGTTGAACCGTAGGCATCGGTCCCTGTCGGTTGACGCCCTTACGTTGTAAGTGTAGAGTGCGATGCTGACCTTACAGTGTATGGTGGTTCCGGTCGCGATCCGGACACCGAAAGGAGTGATCATGACCAATCAGGCGAACCCGGCGGCGCCGTACGCCGCCCGACTCGAGATCGAATACCCCGAGTCGTTGGACCGGGTGACGACCTTCTTCCGAGTCCTGTGGGCGATCCCGGCCCTCGTGGTCCTGTCGCTGATATCCGCCGGCGCGACCAGCACCGTGACCACCGTCACGGACACGGGAGAGATCATCGCCCAGGCGAGCAACTCGACCGGAGGGATCACCGCCGGCCTGTTCCTGGCGACGGCGGTCACCCTCGTCGTCCGTCGTCGCTATCCGCGATGGTGGTTCGACTTCGCTCTCGAGTTGAGCCGGTTCACCACGCGGGTCGGCTCGTATCTGCTGCTCCTGACCGACCGGTATCCGGCCACCGAGGACGAGCAGGCGGTCCGTCTCGACATCGACTATCCGGATGCCGAGCGCGACCTCGATCGGTGGCTGCCGCTCGTCAAGTGGCTTCTGGCCGTCCCGCACTATCTCGCACTCATTGCGCTTTGGCTGGGAGTTCTGATCTCGGTGGTGCTCGCCTGGTTTTCGATCCTCTTCACCGGCCGTTACCCGCGTGGGTTGTTCGACTACGTGGTCGGGGTGGCCCGCTGGACGGTGCGTGTCGACGCCTACGCGTTCCTGCTGGTGACCGACCGCTATCCGCCGTTCTCGCTGAGCTGATCGGAGGGGAGGATGGCTGCGCCTCGATGGCTGGCCCGGATCAACAAGCGGGTGTTCAACCCGGTCGAGTTGCGTCGTGGTCGTCGACCGGTGCTGACCCATGTCGGTCGACGAACCGGGACCGTCTACCGGACGCCGCTCGACGCCCACCCGGTCGAAGGCGGCTTCGTTTTCGTGCTCGTGTACGGGGCGGGCTCCGATTGGGTCCGAAACGTGCTCGCCACCGGGACGGCGCAACTTCAGGTCGACGGGCAACGGGTCGAGTTGCGGGGTCCGAGGTTGGTCGATGCGGAGGAGGCGGTAGATGTGCTCCCCGATACGGTGAAGCTACCGCCTTCGATCATGAAGGTGACCGAGTTCCTGTGGATGGACACGGCCGCCTGAGCCGAGCGCAGGGGCAGGTCCGGCTGGCAGCGCTCGGAGATCACCACCCCAGGCGACGGATGAGTTCTCGTGCCACGTTCGGCAGATGTCCGCTGTTGTCGATGGACATCGCTGCCAGGCCGAGGCCGACACCCTCTGCCAACCAGCGCTTGGTGGTGATGAGGTTCTTGGGGCGCTCGGAGCCCGGGTCCGACGCCAGTCGGGATTCGATCAAATCGAGAGCAACTTCGACCCGAACCACGATGAGCTCGGCCGGGACGGCGGCCTGGATGGCAGCGAGTTCGGATCGGTCGAACACCGATCCGGCGAGGATGAGATGGTCGACGCCGACCCTTTCGTAGTTGGAGATCACGCACTCCAGGTTCTCGTTCCGAACGGCCTGCCAGTCGGCTCCAGGATGGTTGAACCAACCGAGCCAGTCGAGGTCGAGGGCGGCGAAAGAAGCGTTGGCGGTCTCGAGCTGCTCGGCCATTTCGGCAGCCAACGCCGACTTTCCACATCCGTACACCCCGGTGAGGAGGACGGCCTGTATCACACGGAGATTCTGTCACGTCTGCGACGATCGCAGGAACCACGAGCAACGAGAACGCGTAGTGTTCGAATAGATGGCGTCGGTGGCCCAGACGCTGGAGCGCACGGTCGCGGCGATGATCGGGTCGACCGTCCCGATCGAGTTCTGGGACGGATCTGTGCTCGGCCCGCCGAGCCAGGCGCGCTTTGTAGTCAACTCACCCGCCGCGCTCCGGAGACTGCTGTGGGCGCCGGGAGAGCTTGGATTGGCGCGGGCATACGTGGCGGGCGAGATCGACATCCAGGGCGACGTGTTCGAGGCGCTGGCTTTGTTCGACCGCCACGAGACCGAGACGCGGCTATCCCCGGGAGGCGTCTTCGGTCTGATCCGGGCCGGTCTGCGCGCCGGCTTTCTCGGAATGCCGATGCTTCCGCCTCCGGAGGAGGCGCGGCTTCGGGGTCGTGTCCACTCCCGTGCCCGTGATGCGACGGCGATCTCGCACCACTACGACGTGGGCAACGATTTCTACCGGCTCGTCCTCGGTTCGACCATGACCTACTCGTGTGCCTATTTCGAGATGCCCGGGATGGGTCTCGACGAGGCTCAGATCTCCAAGTACGAGCTCGTCTGCCGCAAGCTCGGGGTGGGGCCAGATACCCGACTCCTCGACATCGGGTGTGGTTGGGGCGGTCTCGTGATGCACGCCGCTCGTGTCCACGGTGCCCGGGCGCTCGGGGTCACGTTGTCGCGCGAGCAGGCCGAGTATGCGCAAAAGGAGATCGCCGGGGAAGGGCTCGTCGACCGGGTCGAGGTTCGTATACAGGACTACCGCGACGTGGACGACGGCCCGTTCGACGCCATCGCCAGCGTCGGGATGTTCGAGCACGTCGGCTCGTCGCAGGTCGAGACGTACGTAGGGAACCTGCTTCGGCTGTTGCGTCCCGGTGGCCGGCTGCTCAACCACGCCATCTCCCGGCCTCGGGGCGTGGGAGCGATCCCGGCCCGTTCGTTCGTCGGCCGCTACGTGTTTCCCGATGGCGAGCTGCACGAGGTCGGGAGGGTGGTGACCGCTCTCCAGGAGGGCGGCTTGGAGGTCCGGGACGTGGAGTCGCTCAGGGAGCACTATGCAGCGACCCTCAGGTGCTGGGTTCGAAACCTGGAGCGCCGCTGGGACGAGGCCGTTGGTCTCGTGGGCGAAGGTCGGGCCCGCGTTTGGCGGCTCTACATGGCGGGTTCTGCGCTCAACTTCGCCGCCAACCGCACTTCGATCCATCAGGTGCTGGCGGTGCGCCCCGACGAGAGCGGCAACGCAGGGTTTCCACGCAGTCGGAACTGGTGACCGGAGACGGGAGACCGGGTGGCTCCGCTGCAGGTCGATACGGTGGGCCCAGGTGGACTTGAACCACCGACCTCTGCCTTATCAGGGCAGCGCTCTAACCGGGCTGAGCTATGGGCCCCGGCGTCGCATCGCGACGGGACGGGGAGAATAGTCGTCGCCCCCCGGGGACGCTAAAGCCGATTTTTTGGGTGAGCCGCGTGCGGTACCGTATTGCCTTCGGGGCTGTAGCTCAGTTGGCAGAGCACCTGCTTTGCAAGCAGGGGGTCAGGGGTTCGAATCCCCTCAGCTCCACCGTGACATCGCAGGGGGCATAGCTCCCTGGCACCCCCTTTGTCCCCGGTCGCGAGTTGCGGGCTTCGGGTCCTGATTCATCCGACCTCGCGGCATCCCGGCCGTCACTCTCGACGGCGATGCGGCGAGGGCTCGGGAGGACGCATGACGGAGGACGGAGGACGCGGGGCGGATCATCGCTTCCGCGCCCGCAACAGCTGCTCCGCCAGGTCGGTGATCGACCAGTCCTCGACGAGCAATCCGTTCTCCACCCTGCTCACGACCATGTCCCGCCAGACGATGTGCTTGCCAATCGCGGGGAACCCTTGATAGGCGCCGTCCTGGGTTCCGCGCCACGTTCGTTGCCAGGCAACCCGGTCATTCGACTCGGCCAGGATCTGGACCTCCGCCTGCAAATCCGAGAACGCGCCCCGGAGCGAGGTCAAAAAACGGCGAATGGCCTCGTGACCACCGGTCATGTCGGCGTCGGTCAGATGGGCGACGAAGCCCGGCGAGAAGAAGTCACCGATTCGATCGAGGTCCTCGTTCGCGATCAGGGTCTCGTTGGCTGCTCGAACGATCTCTGCCGGTGTGCGGTCCATTCGATGCTCCTGTGGGCTCTTGTCCCCATTCTGACCCCTGACCCCCCGAGACGCGCCTTCTAGTCGGGCCCCGTCGCACTCGGCTGGTCGCCGGCCAGCTCGACGTTTCCGGTGGAGCCGTCGACGATGACCATTTGTCCGTCCCGCAGGCGTGCGGTGGCGTCCCCGCAACCGACGATCGCGGGTATTCCATACTCTCGGGCAATGATCGACGCATGAGCGAGGGCGCTGCCGACATCGGTCACCACGGCCGATGCCCGACCGAAGAGCTCTGTCCAGGCCGGTGCTGTGAGGGGAGCCACCAGGACCTCGCCCGGCAGAAAGTCGCCGAACTGTGACGAATCACGAACCACCCTGACCGCGCCCGTGGCCCGACCAGGGCTGGCGGGGACACCGTGAACGATCGCCCCGCTCGAACGGACCGCCCCCATGACCCTCTCGCTGTATCTGAAAGCGAGCTTC
>JBFHRE010000034.1:0-19806 GCA_041591895.1 Acidimicrobiia bacterium | reverse complement strand
CGCAGCCCGCGACCAGGCGACCGCCCGGAACCATTCCGGCGTTCACCCGGCTCATCTCGCCCGGGCGTTGATCGCCCAGACCGATGGGATCGTGCTGCCGTTGCTCCAGGCGATGAACGTCGCCCCCGCGACCATCCGGGCTGCGATGGAGTCGGTGCTGAACGGATTGCCGCAGGTGTACGGGGGGAGCGAGCCAGCGATCACCCCCGACCTGGCCCGGGTGATCGAGACCGCCGACGAGCGGCGGACCGAGTTCAAGGACGACTTCGTTTCTGTGGAACACCTGCTGCTCGGTCTGGCCACCTCGCCGGATCCGGCCGGGTCGGCGCTGCGCGCCAACGGGGTGACCGAGTCGCACGTCCTCGATGCACTCAAGACGGTCCGCGGCAATCAGCGCGTCACGAGCGCAGATCCCGAGGCCACCTTCAACCCTCTCGAACAGTATGGGCGCGACCTGACCGCCCTCGCCTCACAGGGCAAGCTCGATCCCGTCATCGGCCGGGACGAGGAGATTCGACGTGTCATCCAGGTGCTTTCGCGACGGACGAAGAACAATCCGGTTCTGATCGGTGAACCCGGTGTCGGCAAGACCGCGGTGGTCGAGGGCCTGGCTCGCCGCATCGCCGATGGCGACGTCCCCGAGGGTCTCAAGAACAAGCGGATCTTCGCGCTCGACCTCGGAGCCCTCGTCGCCGGCGCCAAGTATCGGGGTGAGTTCGAGGAGCGACTGAAGGCGGTGCTCGACGAGATCAGGGGTGCCGAGGGGCGGGTCATCACGTTCCTCGACGAGATGCACACCCTCGTCGGAGCTGGTGCCGCCGAGGGCTCGATGGACGCCTCCAACATGCTCAAGCCGATGCTGGCCAGGGGCGAGCTCCGCCTGGTTGGAGCCACGACGCTCGACGAGTACCGCAAGTATGTCGAGAAGGACGCCGCCCTCGAACGGCGGTTCCAGCCGGTGTTCGTCGACGAGCCATCCGTCGCGGAAGCCGTGGGGATCCTTCGGGGCCTCAAGGAGCGCTACGAGGTTCATCACGGGGTGAGGATCACCGACGCCGCCCTGGTGGCTGCGGCGTCGCTGTCGGATCGCTACCTGACGGGTCGGCGACTTCCGGACAAGGCGATCGACCTCATCGACGAGGCCGCCAGCCGGCTTCGGATCGAGATCGACTCGATGCCCGAGGAAATCGACGAGAGGACCCGGCGCAAGATCCAGTTGGAGATCGAGCGACAGGCGGTGAAGAAGGAGACCGATTCCGTTTCCCGGGAGCGACTCGCCGGGATCGAACGCGAACTGGCCGACCTCGACGAAGAGATCGATGCCCTCACCGTCCGGTGGAACCTGGAGAAGTCGGCCATCTCCGGCATCCAAGCGGCCAAGGAGGCGATCGAGGGCGTCCGGGCGGAGGCAGAGCGGGCCGAGAAGTCGGGGGACCTCCAGAAGGCGGCCGAGTTGCGATACGGCCGGCTGCGCGAGCTGGAACAAACCCTCAAGCTGGCACAGGACGAGCTGGAAGGGCTCCACGCCGAGGGGCGGATGCTCTCGGAGGAGGTCACAGACGACGACGTCGCCGAGGTGGTCGCACGCTGGACCGGCATCCCGGTCGCCCGCCTTGTCCAGGGCGAGACCGAGCGGTTGCTGCTTCTCGAGGACCACCTCCACGAGAGGGTGATCGGTCAGGACGACGCGGTGGATGCGGTGGCCGGGGCCATTCGACGGAGCCGGGCCGGCCTGGCCGACCCCCATCGCCCGATCGGGTCGTTCCTGTTCTTGGGGCCCACCGGAGTCGGGAAGACCGAACTGGCCCGGGCGCTGGCCGAATTCCTGTTCGACGACGAGCGGGCGATGGTCCGCATCGACATGTCGGAGTACATGGAAAAGCACTCCGTCAGCCGCCTGATCGGGGCACCACCCGGGTACGTTGGCTACGACGAGGGAGGCCAGCTCACGGAGGCCGTGCGGCGCCGGCCCTACGCGGTGATCCTGCTCGACGAGATCGAGAAGGCGCATCCCGACGTGTTCAACGTGCTGCTTCAGGTGCTCGATGACGGCCGGCTGACAGACGGTCAGGGACGCACCGTCGACTTCACCAACGCCGTGTTGATCATGACCTCCAACCTCGGGTCGGAGTTCATCCAACCCGACCTGCCGGACGAGGTGGTGCATTCCCGGGTGATGGACGCGGTGCGGGCCGGTTTCCGTCCCGAGTTCATCAACCGCGTCGATGACATCGTCGTGTTCACCCGGCTGACCCGCCAAGACCTGCGAAAGATCGTCTCCCTCCAACTGGCGCTCCTGGAGGAGCGCCTCGAAGAACGCAGGATCGGACTCGAGCTCACGGACGAGGCGATCGACCTCGTTGCAGAACTCGGATTCGACACCTCCTACGGCGCCCGTCCGCTCAAGCGGCTGCTCCAGCACCAGATCGCCGACCCGATTGCGCGCTTGCTGCTCGACGGGACCTACCAGGAAGGCGCAACGATCAAGGTCGGGGTGCACGACGGGTCGTTCGAGTTCGCGTGAGCGGCTTGCTGCCGAGGGGCCTCGATGGGTTATGCTGCTCGACGGCGCCGGTCCCGATGGCGACCCGCCGGGCGGTCTTCCGCCGATCACGACGAGGGAAGGTCTGAGAGGTCATGGCAGCAGCCGATGACGAGTACGTGCGGATGAACGGAACCATCAAATCCGTTCTACGAAACGCGACCTTTCTGGTGGAACTCGATGGAGGTCTCGAAGTGACCGCCAAGCCGGCCGGCCGCATGCGTCGCGGTCGCGGGATCCGGATCCTGGCCGGTGACCGGGTGGAGGTGGAGGTTTCGACCTACGACCCCACGATGGGCCGAATCGTCTGGCGCCACCGCTGACGGCTGCTCCGCGCTTGGCGGAACACAAGTCAACCCACTGCGACCGATCGGTCGATGATCGCGTTGGCCGCGGCCGGCAAGGTGAGGGTGAAGCGGCTCCATCCTCGGATGTACTCGTAGGCCAGGTCCCCACCCATCAGCCGAGCCAGCGAACGGGCGACGCTCAGCCCCAGCCCCATCGATGCCGGAACGCCGGCGATGTTGTTCGCCTGGACGTATGGCTCGAAGATCCGTTCCCGATCGGCTTCTGGGACGCCTGAGCCATCGTCTGCGATCTGGATGCGGACTCCGGCTGCGGAGAGTTCCGCCGACACTTCGATGTGATCGCCCCCATAGCGGACAGCGTTCGTGAGGATGTTGCGCAGGATCTGGCGGAGCCGAATCGGGTCACCCCAGACACGCAGCTCCGGATCGACCCGCCCGGTCAGGTCGCCGGTGACGCCGGCACCGGCTGCCGACCGAGCGATCTCGTCCGCCACCGCAAGCACCTCGGGCCGGATGGTCAGCCCCCCGATCTCTGCCCGAGCGGCCACCAACAGGTCCTCTACGATGTGACTCAACTCGCGGCTCTGCTCGGCGATCATGTCCATCAGGTCGGGATCCGGGGTGCTGTCTCCGCGAAGCTCCTCGGCGAGGCCGAGTACCACCGTCAAGGGTGTTCGAAGCTCATGGCTGACTCGGGCCACGAATTCGTCCTTCGACCGCAGCAGCTCGGCGAGACGGTCATGAGCTCGACGGCGAAGAATCATGTTGGACACCATCTCGCCGACGATCCGGGCCAGCGCCAGGTCATCGTCACTCCAGGTGCTCACATGGGACACCCAGTCGAAGCCGACGAACCCGACGACCCCCTGGGCGTTGATCATCGGAACGGCCATCATCGACCTGATCCCCTGCGCCGCCAACATCTCGCGCTCGCCTGCCGCATCCTCGGGCAGGTCGCCGAGGGTGTGGACCTCGATGTTGCGACCCGCCATGATTTGGGCGGTGAACCAGGGGAACACCTCGTTCGGAACTTCCACGAGCCCGTACTTGACCGAGGCGATTCCTGCCCGGCACCATTCGTGCGTGTTCGAGGCCGACTCGCCACCGACGTCGAACTGGAATACATAAGCCCTGTCCACTCCGGCGAATTGACCAACGCGTCCGAGCACATTCTCGATCGCCGCATCGGCGTCCTCGAGTGGCACCTCGATCAGGTGGGAAGAGACGTTACGGATGACCCGCTCGAACTGCAGTCGGTGTCGGACGGTTTCCTCTGCGAGCGTGCGCTCGGTCACGTCGATCACCTGTGCGATCAGCAGATCCGAGTTCTCGTCGAGGGATGTCATGGATATGGTGGCGTGACGGGTCCCGGCGTCGGTGTTCAACTGACATGACGCCATGTGCTCCGATCGAGCGGCCTGGATGATCTCGGAGCTGTCCCCGTCTATGAACGTGGACACATTTCGGCCAACCAGGTCGGGCTTGCCCGTCATCCTGTTCAATGCCGGGTTGGCCTCGACGATCGTGCCGTCGGGACGGAGGATCATCATGCCGATGGGGGCACCTGCGAACGCCGCCACGAAACGGGCGTCGCTCGCCTGGCGGCGGACGATGGCGTCGGCCAGGCGGACAGCGATGCTCCTGAACAGGAATGATGCGGCGGTGAGCACCAGCACCGTGGTGGCGATACCGACGAGGAGCTCGGCCTCGGGAACGGAGCGGGCCGACGTGTGGAACAGGGGTAGATCGATCGACTTGGCGATGAAATGCAGCGGAGCAAAAGAGCCCGAGACGGCCACCGCCAGGATCGATGTCCTGTTGGCTCGCCTGTGGGAGAGGAGCAGGTTCCCCACCGCCACCGCGTAGAAGAGGATGAAAGACACCCCGGCCACCGGATCGAACATCCACCACAACGCCAGGGCCGCCCCGATGTCCGCGATCAAGGCCAGGTCGAGCCTCGACTCGTCGCTCCGACCGCATGCGGGCAGGATCAGGGCAAGTGCGAGCACGCCGGTGAGAACCCACAGGCGCGGCACACCGGTGGTCGAGGAGGCGACGGCTGTGATCGTCGTCGCTCCCGCCACTACCAACCGGCGCAGTCGATACACCCTTCCCGCGAGCGGGCCGAGCTCGAGGGAGCGTTCTCCGTTCACGGGTATTCAGTCGGCAGGCAGGGCCCGATGCTTGAGGTATCGCGGTGGACTGGTCCGGACGCGTTTGGGGGCCGCATACAGAGCGGCCCCCAAACAGATTCAGGTCGGCTCGGTGAGGGTCAGCTCCCCGGGTTGTATCTGAAGATCCAGAGACCCGAGTCACGGTCCGAGGCCGCCACCAGCTCCTGCCCATTGTGCTGGAACACCTGGACGCCCCAGAAGTTGTTTCCGCCGTCGGCGATAAAGGCACCGACCTCCACGATCTCGTCGTCGACGATCTCGATCACCCGGAACCCGCCCGAGTAATACGAGAGATAGGCCCGGTTGGCGACCGACGGCGATGTCGCCACCTCGTGGACCGAGAGGTCTCCGAAGCCGGTTGCCTTGCTCTGGTCATGCGCCTCGGGGATGGCGTACTGGTCGAGCTCGGTCAGCTTGCCGGTCCCGTTCTGGTACAGGTGCACGTAGCCCCAACCGTCGAACTGCGACGAAATGGTTACGTTGTCCCCAACCGTGCCGATGGGAGCCGCGGTGGCGGCGTCGCTGCCCGCTCGGCAGGCGGTCTCGTTGTGCGTCAGGTCGAGGAACCCCAGCCCGACGTCGCGACCCGCGAAGAACGCCGGGATGTTGCCCGCCACCAACATGTTGAGGAGGTCTGAGCAGCCATCGCCACCCTGGCGGTTGAAAACGATCGCCGCCGTGTAGCCGCCCGCCGCCTCGACGTTCGCCAGCTTCTCGGTGAAGGTGCAGACCCCCCGCTCGACGAGCGCGATCTGACTGCCGTTGCCGGCGGGGACCGCCGGCGAGCCATTGCAGGCCAGCCCCACGTACACCGTGTCGCCGGACACCGAGTCGCCGTCGCCCAGCTGGGGTGTGTCCGAGCCCGACGTCAGAGCGAAGTTGGTGGCCGGGGTGGTTTCGTTGTTCTGACCGACGAGTGCGAACGGGGAGAAGTCCTCGTCGGCGGCGATGATGTACTGATTGTCGGACGTGAACTCCGCCTGGTGGGCGTTGCCCTCCGGGGTCCGACCCGGGAGGCCGCGCTCGGCGGCCAGCGGATCGATCAGCGGGAAGTCGGTGTCCGCCACGTAGGTCATTGCGGCCGGGTTGGTCACGTCGGCCACGACGTATCCGCCGTCCCAGTACGACAGCAGCATGATCTGCCGGCCGTTGATCTCCTTGACGATCATGTCGTGGAGGAACGATCCGGCCGTGCCGAGATGGTCGTTGATGTCCTGACTGCCGGTGAAGTAGGAGTCGAGGTCGTACTCGCCGACCAGCTTGGGCTTGCGGGGGTTGGTGATGTCGAAGATGTCGACGTCGGTGGTCTCGAAGTCATCCACGACGACCACATACCCCTTGGTGCCGGCATCCCAGGCGAATGCCGAGTGGATGTCGTTGGCGTCGTTGCCGTTGGTTCCGACGTTGACGTTGAAGTCCCCGAAGTTCTGGACCAGCGCTTTGGGCTTCCGCGGGTTCGTCACGTCGTAGATCGTGAAGCCGCCCTTGGTGTTCTTCGAGCAACCCTCGGCGTTGAGCACCAGGATGTCGCCGGTGAAGGAAGGAGTGGTCAGCTCGATCGCCTGCACGCCTTCACCGACATAGGAGTCCTGATGGCCGGCGAGGAATCCGACTTCCTTTGGATTGGCCGGATCGCGGATATCGACGATGTAGACGCCGCCGTCGACGATGTTCTCGGGCCCGCTGCAGGTGTCCTGACGGAACGCCCCCAGGTAGGCGTACCCCTTGTGGACGCCGACGTCGGCGATCTTGCCCTCCGCCACGTTGGAGAGCTTGACGTGGCCGACGACGTCCACGTTGTAGTTGTCGACGTCGATATGGCCGGTCTCCCCTCCGTGCTGGTGATGAGCCAGCGAGTGGATCTCCTTACCGGAGTCCACGACTCCGTCGTCGACGATGGTGGACGCGAATGCCGACGCCGCCAGCAGCATCGGCGCGAGTGCAGCCAGCACAAGACCAGTAAACCGTTTCATTCCGTCTCCCTGTCTCTCGGCCGCCTTCCCCGCCGCGGCAACCCCGATGCGCACGCGAACCCTGTCGCATCGCGGATTCAAGTGCGTTTGCGCCCCGCGCGCAACCGGTGTTTCCTTCACCGCGGAGTGTGGCAGAGGTCGCAGTCGAAGAAAGGAATACGATTGCCCGATGACCGGCCGAGAAGAGTGCCAAACCGCAGACCGGGATGATGCGCTCCGCGCTCTCCGTGACCGCTTCCGATTGCCCCCTGACGTCATCTATCTCGACGGGAACTCACTCGGTCCCCTGGTGGAGACGGTCCCCGATCGGATGACTTCCGCGGTCGAGCGTGAATGGGGCGAGGGCCTGATTCGCTCGTGGAACACCGCCGGGTGGATCGATCTGGCAGAAGGGGTCGCAGCCCGAATAGAGGCCCTCATCGGCGCGCCGCAAACCACGGTGGCCGTCGGTGACTCGACGAGCGTCAATCTGTTCAAGGTCGTCGAGGCGGCGATCGGGCTTCGCCCCGATCGCCGTTTCGTCGTCACCGACCGGGGCAACTTCCCCACAGACCTCTATGTTCTGAGCGGCGTCTGCCAACGAGCCGGGCTCGTTCTCGAGGTGGTCGAACCCACAGACGTCATAGAGGCGATCTGTGACGACACCGCGGTGGTGTCACTCACAGAGGTCGACTATCGAACCGGGCGGAGGCACGACATGAGGAGAGTGACCGAGGCCGCCCACTCGGCCGGAGCTCTGGCGGTGTGGGATCTGGCTCATTCCGCAGGAGCATTCCCCGTCGACGTGGCGGAGAACGCGGTCGACTTCGCCGTCGGTTGCGGATACAAATACCTCAACGGCGGTCCGGGTGCTCCGGGATTCCTCTATGTCGCACCAGGGCTCGCCGATGGCTGGAGCAACCCCATCCGCGGATGGTTCGGTCACGCTCGTCCATTTGCCTTCGAGCTCGAATTCGAACCGGCCGAAGGTGTGATCCGTGGACAAATCGGGACACCACCGATCCTCTCGATGGTTGCCCTCCACGAATCGCTCTCCGTCTTCGACGGGGTCGATCTCGTCGCGGTCCGGGCGAAGTCGCTGGCGCTCACCGATCTCTTCATAGAACTGGTCGGCGAGTACTTGCCGGATTTCACCATCGTGACTCCCAGGGAACACGAACGGCGCGGCAGCCAGGTTTCCCTCCGTCATCCCGAGGGCTATTCGATCGTCCAAGCATTGATCGCCAGGGGTGTGATTGGCGATTTCCGTGCCCCCGACATCCTTCGATTCGGATTCGCTCCCCTGTACGTCGGATTCGAGGACACGTTTCGGGCCGTCGAGCAGCTCCGGGAGGTCATGAGTGGAGAGGAGTGGAGAGACCCTCGATTCGCCGCCGTGGCCCGGGTCACCTGATCTGCCACCCGGCCGGCCATCCGGCCCTGGCCGAGCCCGCGAGACCCCGTGTAGCGTGGCGCCATGAGCTCTCGATTCCTCGACGACCTCTCGAGCCGGCTCGACGACCTCCGTTCGGAAGGTCTCTACAAACCCGAGCGAGTCATCGGGTCTCCTCAAGGAGGGTCGATCCGGCTCGACGACGGGCGAGTGGTGCTCAACTTCTGCGCCAACAACTACCTCGGTCTCGCCGATCACCCGGTTCTGGTGGAGGCTGCCAAGTCGGGTCTGGACCAATTCGGCTACGGGATGGCCTCGGTCCGGTTCATCTGCGGCACCCAGACCCCCCATCGCCGGCTCGAACGGCGCCTCAGCGAGTTTCTCGGGACCGACGACACCATCCTCTACTCGTCGTGCTTCGACGCCAATGGCGGTCTGTTCGAGACGATCCTCGACGAGTCCGATGCGGTCATCTCGGACTCGCTCAACCATGCATCGATCATCGACGGGATCAGGCTGTCGAAGGCGACCCGGTATCGCTATGCCAACAACGACATGGCCGACCTGGAGCTGCGGCTGAAGGAGGCCTCCGGTGCGCGGTACCGATTGATCGCCACCGACGGCGTGTTTTCGATGGACGGGGTGATCGCCGATCTGCCCGCCATCTGCGAGCTGGCCGATCGACACGACGCCCTGGTCATGGTCGACGACTCTCACGCCGTAGGCTTCATCGGCGACTCCGGGACCGGGACCCCCGAGCTCACCGGCACTCGTGACCGGGTCGACATCGTCACCGGCACCCTCGGGAAGGCTCTCGGCGGGGCATCGGGTGGCTACACGTCGGGACGGGGCCCGATCGTCGAGTGGCTCCGGCAGCGGTCTCGACCGTATCTGTTCTCGAACGCCCTGGCGCCGATGATCTCGCATGCCTCGGTGGCGGCGGTCGACCTCATCGCCGGTTCGGACGAGCTCCGATCCGGCCTCCACCGGAACGCGGCCCGGTTTCGGAAGGGAATGACCTCGGCCGGGTTCGAGCTGGCCGGTGCCGGGCATCCGATCATCCCGGTCATGCTCGGGGATGCCAGGGTGGCGGGCGAGATGGCGGATCGGCTACTGGCGGAGGGGGTGTACGTGATCGGTTTCTCCTATCCGGTCGTCCCCATGGGCAAGGCCCGGATCAGGACCCAGATGTCGGCCGCCCACAGCCTGGAGCAGGTCGACTTCGCCGTCGACGCATTCACCCGTGTTGGGCGCGAGATGGGAGTCGTTGTGTGAGAGCGCTGGTCAAGGCCAAGCCGGAGCCAGGTCTGTGGATGGAAGAGATGGCGGAACCGTCGGTCGGCGTACACGACGTCCTGATCCGTGTGCGCAAGACGTCGATCTGTGGAACCGACCTCCACATAATGAACTGGGATGAATGGGCGGCCTCCACCATCCCGGTGCCCATGGTGGTCGGCCACGAGTTCATGGGTGAGATCGTCGAAGTCGGCGTCGACGTCGGCGGGCTCGAACCGGGCATGCGGGTCGCCGGGGAGGGTCACGTGACGTGCGGATACTGCCGCAACTGCCGCGCCGGCCGCCGCAACTTCTGTCACAACCACCAGGGGGTCGGCGTCACCCGGCCCGGCGCGTTTGCCGATTACGTGGCAATTCCGGCCGCGAACGTGTTCCACGTTCCGGAACATGTTTCCGACGATGTCGCGGCCATTCTCGATCCTCTCGGCAACGCCACCCACACGGCACTCTCCTTCGAACTGGTGGGTGAAGACGTGCTCGTCACCGGCGCCGGACCCATCGGGGCGATGGCGGTGGCGATCGCGCGACATGTCGGAGCACGGTTCGTGGTGGTCACCGACGTCAACGACTACCGGCTGGATCTCGCCGCCGCAATGGGTGCAGATCGCGCTGTCAACGTGGCGGCGGAGAGTCTCGAGCGTGTCATGAGCGACCTCGGCATGACGGAGGGATTCGACATCGGAATGGAGATGTCGGGCAGCGGGCCGGCGTTCGATCAATTGCTCGATGCGATGAATCACGCCGGGAAAGTGGCGGTCCTCGGCATCCCTGCAGGACCCATCAAACTCGACATCAACGATGTCATCTTCAAGGGTCTGACCATCAAGGGGATCTACGGGCGCCAGATCTTCGAGACCTGGTACAAGATGGCGGCGATGCTCCAGTCGGGGCTCGATGTGTCGTCGATGATCACGCATCGGTTTGCGGCCGCGGACTTCGAGGCGGCTTTCGCAACGGTGGCCGGTGGCCGATGCGGCAAGGTGTTGCTCGAGTGGTGACTGCCTGACCGGAGTGGGCGAGAGGCGAGATGGTCAGGCCGGACTCATCCGCTTCCGCAGACGACCGATGTCCTGGAGGACGTGACCGACCAAGGGCTCCGGCAGCGGCGTCGGCCCGCCGCCCCCGTTGACCGGTTGTGGTTGTGATTCGTCGGCGAAGTGTGATCCGTCGAACGGCCGCGCCGGGCCGGCGGGCGCCTCGATATCGCTGATCGGTTCGTCCGTGCGTTCGAACAGGTCCTCCCGCCTGAGCAGCGCCAGCAACTGGACGGCCTCGCTCCTTCCGACCTTTGCCATCAGCCGCTCCAACGAGAATGTTCCAACCAGGTCCACGATCGCCAGCCAAGTGTCCGGTTCCAGGGTCACCGGATCGAGCCGAAGTCTGAGTTTCAAGGCTGTGTCTTCGGTGATGTCGTCACCCAGGGCAGCCCGTTCCAGCGCCACGAGTTTTTCGACCGCATCGAGGAGGTCCGGCACCTCGACAGCATTGTCCGACGGCCGAACCAGATCTCCGATGTCGAAGGATCCGGTGCGGAGGGGCAGGATCATGCGCAGGCGCTCGGCCATCACGTTTGTTGCCACACTGGGATCGACCTCGGCGATCTCGTGGCCGTGTAAGAGGTCGATCGCGCACACCTTCCCATCTGTGAAATGGATGGTCGCCGACGGCGACGAGACGATGTTGAGCGAACCTGTCTTCGAGGTGATGCGCATGATCTGGAGGAGGTCTTCCACCGTCCAGTCTTCGAGGTGCCCGTTGAGAATCATGTCCGATACTCCGCCTTTGGGGATAGCCAGAGGATGTATCGGCGACGGGCGGGAAAAAGTTGAACCAGCCCAGGTCTCAGATGCCGGGCTGTCAGTCTTTGGTGATGACTCGGTTGACGGCGTCGAGCGACGCACGGCACACCGCACGCTCCCAACCGTCGTTGCGGATCGGGGCGGCTCCAGCGAGCAGCTCCCCGCCGCGCTCACGTGTGCACGTGACCACCGCCACGTCGCCGGTGACCAGCTCCACGACCCTTGATTCGATCAGGCTGAACCCCGGGTTCAACCCGGCGGATGCGGCGGCGGCAGCCAGGGTTGCTTGGGCGAGCGCGAACGGCCGTTCGATCTCGTCCTTGAGCGGCGCGGTCCCATCGACCAGCCGATCACCCACGGCAAGCACCACACGAACCACACCCTCCTCTTCGATTTCCTCGAACATGGCAAGTGTTGCGCGAGACATGTCCAGCACGATACCCGCCGCCCGAGGGAGGGATAGATAGATGATGCCCGGCTCGGCTTTCTCCCGGGTCGGGTCTGTGGTTGCATCGCGTATGCCCTCAGCCGCAGCGTCGTTCGTCGTCGCGATTCCTTCCGGTGAGTAGCCCACCATCCCGGGCACGGGTGGTATTCCTCGCGACTGCCGTTGTTGTCGCAGGCGGATACCTGGCCTCGATGAACCTCCCGTTGCGAGGACCCGACCGCCCGACGCAGATCACCACGGGGACGCCACAGGAAGGCTCCGCCGGGCCCACATCCGGCACGATCGGCGAATCTACCAACGCCAGCGCACCGGTGGGGCAGGCGCCCAACCACCCCGAACCACAGCAAGGGTCGATCGAACCGGGGTCGATCGAACCGGGAATGGTGGCGGTGATCGGCGACTACGGACGGATCACAGCCGAGCAGTATGAGGTGGCTGCTGCGATTCGCGCATTCACCCGACTGGTGACACTCGATGCCCTGGTCACCACTGGAGACAATCTGTACTCGGACGACGTCGAGCAGGCCTGGACCCTGCCGTACGGTTGGCTGGACCAGGCGGGGATCCCGGTGCTCGCCGCCTGGGGGAACCATGACATCGAGACGCCGGAAAGAACCCGGATCGTGGCGTCCTTGTTCGGTGACGAGAGGTATTCCACGACCACCTGGTACGACCTGACGTTTGTCTTTCTCGACGCCAACCGGCCCGACGACGCCGAGCAACTCGAATGGATGGAGGCGACGTTTGCGGAGCTTTCCGGGGAAACCGTGGTGGCGGTGTTTCACCAGACGGCTGTGAGCTGTTCCAAGCACGGGTCTCTCCCCGAGCTGGCGGGTTGGCTGCCGATCTTCGAGCGGTTCGACGTCGATCTGGTGCTTCAGGGGCACGATCACAATTATCAGCACCACGTTCGAAACGGGATCGACTACGTGGTCACCGGCGGAGGGGGAGCGCCGCTGTACCCCGTGAGCGACTGTCCCGATGGGTCTCAGCCGGCGGCCGCAGCCGAGGAACACCACTTCCTCACGCTGAAACAGGAGCCTGACGGGAGCATCTCGGTAGAGGCGTTGCGCCCTGATTTCAGTGTGATCGATTCGTTCCGGGTGGTCCCCTGAGGGGCCTCAGGTTCGCCCCGAATTCCAGTCCGACGAATAGGACACCAGGGTCTTCATGTAATTGGCCCGTTCGAACGCTCCCGGAGCGGGAGCACTGGCCTGGCTGAGGCTTCCGCGGGCCTGCGCCACCGAGACGTACTCTCGATCGGACAGCCACGCTTCGAGCCCTTGAACGACTGTCCGCAGATGGTCGGGCCCGTTTCGCAACAGCGCCGACGCCATCATCGTCACGTCTGCTCCCGCCAGCACCAGTTTCACGACTTCTTCTGCCGTGTGAACGCCGGTGGTCGCCGCAAGGTCACAAGCGATCCGGCCCCGGAGGATGGCTATCCATCGGAGGGCCAAACGCAGCTCGTCAGGGGTCGAGAGCACCAGGTTGGGATCCACCTGCAACGTCTCGAGGTCGATGTCCGGTTGGTAGAAGCGGTTGAAGAGAACCAGGGCGTCGGCGCCCGCGTCGCTCATACGCCGTGCCATGTGCGCCATCGACGAAAAATAGGGTCCGACCTTGACCGCCAGCGGGAGAGACACTTCGGATCGGAGTTGCTCGATGAGGGTGAGGTACCTGGCCTCCACCGCCGACGACGACACCGCCGGGTCGGCCGCGATCAGATAGATGTTCAACTCGAGCGCGTCGACTCCGGCATCCTCGAGGATCTTGGCGTACAACGTCCAACCCCCGGCCGTGGTTCCGTTGAGGCTGGCGATGACCGGAATCCCGAGTTCCCGCTTGGCGGCGTGCACGAGTCCGAGATAGTCGGTCGGACCTGTGTTGTAGTCGTCGACTCCGGGAAGGTATCCAGACACCGCTTCGGCGAACATCTCCGAGCCATACTCGAATCCGTGGTGGACGGCCATCGCCTCGTGTTCGATCTGCTCCTCGAACAGCGACGGCAGCACCACCGCCGGCGCGCCCGCGGCGACGAGGGCGTGGAGGCGATCCAAATCGCCGGTCATCGGGGATGCCGATGGCACGACAGGGTGGGCCAGTTCGAACCCCAGGTAGTTCGTTGTGAGATCGACCATGTCAGTCCTCCTCGACTGTGCGCCCGGTCATTCGCCGACCTCTGCGTACTCGGCGGTCCGGTGGATCTTCACCATCTGCTCGTAGAGGTGCCAGCGGTCGTCGATGTCCTGTTGGGCCATGTCCAGTAGCGACTCGGCCTCATCCGGATTCGCTCGCCTGAGCATGGCGAACCGGCCCTCTTTGACTGCGAAATCGCGGAACTTCAACGTCGGCTTCCTGCTGTCGAGCCTCAGCCCCGGCTCGCCGGCTTCCTCTCGCAGCGGGTCGTAGCGGTAGAGAGGCCAGTAGCCGGAGTCGGATGCCTCCTTCTGGTGCGTCATCTGGGTCGACATCTCTATCCCGTGGGCAATACAAGGGCTGTACGCCAGGATGAGCGAGACGCCCGGATGGGCGGCCGCTTCGCTGAAGGCCCGCACCGTCTGAGTCATGTTTGCCCCCATGGCCACCTGGGCGACATAGACGTTTCCGTAGCTCATCGCGATCTGGCCCATGTCCTTCTTCCCGGTGCGCTTTCCGCCACTGGCGAACTTGGCGACGGCCGCCCGCGGGGTTGCCTTCGAAGCCTGGCCACCGGTGTTCGAGTAGACCTCCGTGTCGAGCACGAGGATGTTGACATTCCGACCTGAGGCGAGGACATGATCGAGACCGCCGAAGCCGATGTCGTACGCCCAGCCGTCCCCACCTACGATCCACACCGAGGTGTCGATCAGGTGCTCGGCGACGGCATCGAGGCGCGGCGCCAGGATCCCGCCGATCTCAGGGAGTTTGCGTCGCAGCTGCGCCACCCGTTCCCGCTGGGCCTGGACGCCCTCCTCGTCGCCTTGGTCGGCTTCGAGAATCTGGGCCGCCAGTGGTCCGAGATCAGGTGCAAGGGCGGTCACGAGCAGGCGGGCGTCGACTCGGAGTTGGTCGAGGGCGAGCCGCATTCCGAGCCCGAACTCGGCGTTGTCCTCGAACAGGGAGTTGGACCACGCCGGTCCGTTCCCGGCCGCGTCGGTGGCCCACGGCGTCGTGGGGAGATTGCCGCCGTAGATGGATGAGCAGCCGGTGGCGTTGGCCACGATCAGCCGGTCACCAAACATCTGGCTGATGAGCTTGACGTAGGGGGTTTCGCCGCAGCCGGCACACGCGCCCGAATATTCGAAGAGCGGCTGGGCGAGTTGCGAGCCCTTGACCGTGTCGAGCTTGAGCAGGGTCCGTCTGGTTTCCGGAATGGTGAGAAAGGCCTCGAACCGGGCTCGTTCGACCTCGAGGTGATCTGCCTTGGGGAGCATGTCGATCGCCTTGTGCTTGGCCTCCTCTTTGGACCGCGCCGGGCAAACGTCGACGCAGACGCCGCACCCGGTGCAGTCGTCGGGCGCGACCTGAACGGTCAAGTACCGGCCCTCCCATTCCCGGCCCGACGCCTCCTTGTGCGGGACCTGAGCCGTCATCCCGTTGATGGCGTCGGGTTCGAAGATCTTGATCCGGATGGCGGCGTGCGGGCACACGAGAGCACACCGGGCACAGTCGATGCAGATCTCTGGATCCCAGATCGGAATGTCCTGGGCGATCGACCGCTTCTCGAACCGGGTGGTGCCGGTGGGGAACGTTCCGTCCACGGGCAGAGCACTTACCGGCAGGAGATCACCTTTTCCTTCCATCATCATCGCCGTGACCCGCTTTACGAAGTCGGGCGCCTCCGGTGGGACGACCGTTCGCTCGCGGACGGCCCGAGTCGGTTCGGTGGGAACCGTCACCTCTTGGAGTCCGGCCAGAGCTCGGTCGATCGCCTCGAAGTTGCGGCGGACCACGACCTCGCCTCGCTTGCCATAGGTCTTCTCGATCTGGCGCTTGATCGACGCGATCGCGTCCTCGGCGGGCAGGACATCGGAGAGGGCGAAGAAGCAGGTCTGGAGGACGGTGTTCACCCGCCCGCCCAGTCCCACGTCCATCGCGATCCCATGGGCATCGACGACGTGGAACCGGAGACGCTGGTCGATGATGGTCTTCTGGATGTCGCCAGGCAGGTGGTCCCAGACCGTGCCGGAGTCATAGGGACTGTTGAGCAGGAACGTGGCGCCTTCTGCCGCGGTTTCGAGTACGTCGATCTGGTCGAGGAACCCGAACTGGTGACAGGCGACGAAGTCGGCGTTCGAGATCAGGTAGGTCGACTCGATCGGACGCGGACCAAAGCGAAGATGCGAGACGGTGCGTGCCCCGGACTTCTTCGAGTCGTAGACGAAGTAACCCTGTGCGTGGAGGTCCGTTTCCTCGCCGATGATCTTGACGGTGCTCTTGTTGGCGCCCACGGTGCCGTCGGACCCGAGACCGTAGAAGACCGCTCGACGGACTTCGGGGTCCTCGTCCCATTCCGGCTCGTGACGGATGCTGGTCCCGGTCACGTCGTCGACGATTCCGACGGTGAAGTGGTTCTTCGGAGCCGCTTCCGCCAGCTGGTCGAGCACGGCGACGGCCATCGGCGGTGTGAACTCCTTTGACGACAGCCCGTAACGGCCACCGACCGTCTTCACCGGCCGGCCGGCCTCGGCGAAAGCCGTCACCACGTCCAGATAGAGAGGTTCGCCGGATGCACCCGGCTCCTTGGTCCGGTCGAGCACTGCCACTGCGCGGGCGGAATCGGGGACTGCGGCCAGGAAGGCGTCGGTGTCAAACGGGCGGTACAGCCTCGGAATGACTGCGCCGACCTTGCGGCCCATTGCGTTGAGGCGCGTCACAGCCTCGCGGACCGCACCCGCGCCCGATCCCATGATGACGATCACGGACTCGGCTTCGGCGTCTCCGACGTAGTCGAACAACCGGTAGCGACGGCCGGTGCGCTCGGCGAATCGGTCCATCTCCCGCTGCACGATTCCAGGGACGGCGAGGTGATGGGAGTTCGCCGCCTCGCGCGCCTGGAAGAAGACATCGGGATTCTGGGCGGTTCCCCGGATCACCGGGTGGCTCGGGTTGAGTGACCGCAGGCGGTGCTCGGCGATGAGGTCCTCGTCCACCATCGCCCTGACCACCTCGGCGGGAATGAGGGCGACCTTGTTGACCTCGTGGGATGTGCGGAATCCGTCGAAGAAATGGAGGAACGGGATACGCGAGCGGAGTGTCGCGGCATGGGCCACCAGGGCCAGGTCGTGGGCTTCCTGGACCGACCCGGACGACAACATCGCGAACCCTGTTTGACGGGCCCCCATGACGTCGGAGTGGTCGCCGAAGATCGACAGGGCATGGGTGGCGACGGTCCTGGCGGCGACGTGGATCACGGTGGGTGTCAGCTCGCCGGCGATCTTGTACATGTTGGGCAGCATGAGCAGCAGTCCCTGCGAGGCCGTGAATGTCGTGGCGAGAGCACCGGCCTGGAGCGCGCCATGGAGGGCGCCCGCGGCGCCTGCTTCCGATTGCATCTCGATCACATCCGGCACCACCCCCCAGAGGTTGGGCTGGGAGCGCTGGGCCCAGGCGTCAGCCAGTTCTCCCATGGGGGAGGCCGGCGTGATCGGGTAGATGGCGACCACCTCGCTGAGTGCATAGGCCACCCGCGCTGCCGCCTCGTTGCCGTCGAGCATGGCGTAAGACGCCACCGTCATCCTTCTCCGTCGCGTGGTGTCATCGTCGTCACGGGTCGGGTCGGATGATTAGGGGATTAGGTCCCGAGGCCCTGGCCGTTGGTAAGGGCCTACGTCGACCACCGTCTCAGGCACTCGGTGAGTCTGGGGTTGGTCTGCGGAGCCCAAACCTCAACAGAGCGGACGTTCGGCCCCACGATCGGGCCGTTCGGCACGACCTCGGATGGGCGGGGTTCGTTAGGCTGGCCCCGGTCGGAAGGAGACCCAATTGTCGAGCATCGTGGTCGGATTCATCTTCACCAAAGAGGGCTACGCCGCCGTAGAGCGGGCCGTGGAAGAAGCCCGGCTTCGACAGGCCAAGCTCGTGATCGTTCACTCGATGCTGGGCGGGAGTCACGACGACGGCGAGGACTACATCGAGAGCGCATCGGCGGTGGATGATCTCAGCAAGCGCCTCGCCGCCGAAGGAATCGATTTCTGCACCCACGAATTCGTCAGGGGCAACACACCGTCGGAGGACCTGATGAAGGCCGTGGATGATCACGACGCCGATCTGATCGTCATCGGGATCCGGCGCCGCTCGACCGTTGGAAAGGTCCTTCTGGGTTCCAACGCGATGGAGATCCTTCACGACACCCGGGTTCCGGTCCTGTGCGTCAAGGCCTCCGAGTGAGTCGCTAGGCGCCGGCTCAGGCGGCGATCAGTCCTCGCCAGGCGTCGACCCGTCCTACGTCGCACACATGCTGGAGGTGCTCGCGGTCGAACGCGTCTGGTTCGACGTCGGCCCCGAGATCGTGAAGGGTGCGGGCGATGTGCACCGCCGTCGTCGCAGACAACAGTCGGGGGTTGGCGCCGTCCGAGGGCTTGTGGTGGAAGCCGACGGCATCGACCACTCCGCTCGGCAGGCCCCACACGGCTACTAGGTAGGCGCCTATGTCTGCGTGAGTCGCGCCAAACAGCCGCCGCTCGTCTTCCTCCCGATTTCGCAGATCCACCTGGACGAACTTCTTCGGCCAGTGCTGAAGCAGCACGATGTCGCCAACATCGTGGAGAAGCCCGGCCAACTGGCTTTCCTCCTCGAGCGCCCGGCCGAGACCTTCGGCGCGAGCGATCTCCCGGGCCAGCGAACCGACTCTGAGGGCTTCGTTCCACATCTTGGTGGTCAGCTTCTTGTCGAGCGCGGCTGACGAGTAGAGGGAAGCAGCGAGAACCAATGAACTGATCGTTCTCATACCCAGGAGAGCGGTGGCCTGGACGATGTCTCCCACTTCCTGTTTCAGCCCGAACAGCGATGAGTTGACCACCCGCAGGACGGTCAGGCCGAGAGCAGGGTCAGTTTCGATGATGTGGCCGATCTTGTTCAGTGCGGGGTCCGAGGAGTGGATCTCTTCCTGGATTCTCAGATACACATCGGGGAGTGAGGGAAGTTTTCGGGCCCCGGCCACGATCTCTGCCAGATGAACGTCCTCGAGTCGTTCCTTCCAACGGGCTGCTCCGTGAAGTCCACGGTTGAGGTCTGACACGCTTGGGTTGGCAGACATCACGAGATGCGGTGAGCTCCAATTTCGGATTCGGTGGTTGTCCGTGAAGAGGACCCGGGCCACTTCGGGCTTGACGGACTCGATCAGGGAGAGGGTTCTGGCGGCCGGCCCGTCCATCCGTTCGACGAGGCAGGCCGCAACATCGAACCGGAACTCGTCCCACGATGATTCGGCCTCCGCAAGGCTGGAGGTGAAGAAGGCCCCGATCGGGAGGCGCGCTTGATCGATAGAGCGTCTGATTCTCGCGAGTCGGGTCGAGTTGTCGTCGACGATGAGCGCTTTCAGCATGTGGCTGAGGATCCCTTGGCTAGCGAACTCTTGGCTGGCGAGCTCTTGGCTGGCGAGCTCTTGGCTGGCGAGCTCTTGGCTGGCAACATTCGACTGGCTTCTTCCTGTCCCACCACCAGTCGGCCGAAACAGCCTGTGGAAAAGCATGACGGGCATCGCTCGTCAAACCGACGCCGGCGTCTCTCCGGCTGGCTTCGAGTTCGCCCCTCTGGCGCGCGCGACCGCCCGCACGGCGGTCGTTGCCAGACCGACAGCGACAATCCACCATCCGAGCGGCAGCCACCAGGCGACAGGGTGGCTAGCGCCGGGGAGGGGGGCCGCCGCCTCTGTGCCGGAGGCCGAGTCGACCGACCCGGCTGCGCCCGT
>JBFHRE010000033.1:0-20878 GCA_041591895.1 Acidimicrobiia bacterium | reverse complement strand
CACCCCGGAGAACACCTTCCTCACGAGCGAGAAGCCATTGGATCGGAGGTTGGGCGATTCGAGGCCGAGCACCAGATTGCCGGGCTCGACGTCTCGACCCGTCAACTCCCGGCCCCGTTCGACCACTCCGGCGGCCGCTCCGGCCAGGTCGACCGCGTCCGCCTCCATCACGCCCGGATGCTCGGCTGTCTCCCCACCCAGCAGGGGAATCCCCGCCACCGAGCAGCCGTCGGCGATCGAGGCGACGATCGCCGCATCACGGTTGGGTACCAGCGACCCGACCGCCATGTAGTCGACGAAACCAAGGGGCCGGGCGCCGACAACCGCGAGGTCGTCCACGCACATCGCCACCAGATCGTGACCTATGCCGCTCCACCGACCACTGGCGCGAGCGAGTTCGAGCTTGGTGCCCACTCCGTCCGTTGACATCATGATCACGGGCCGGACATAGCCCGAGGGAATCTCCACTCCGGCGGCGAATCCGCCGAAGCCCCCGACCACTCGATCGGTCCAGGTGGACACGACGGCCGGCCCGATTCGCTCGACGTGGCGGTCGGCTCCGGCGAGATCGACTCCGGCTTCGCGGTACGAGGTCACGACACCGGTTCGAGGACGAACTTGCCGCCCGCCCGACTGACATCTGTCGGATAGTCGCCGGACAAGCAAGCGGTGCAGAAACCGTCGGAGGGAGCACCGGTGGCGGCAACCAGGGCCGGGAGAGACAGGTATCCCAGCGAGTCGACGCCGAGATAGTCGGCGATCTCGTCGATCGACTTGCTTGCAGCCAGGAGTTGCGTCTGGTCGGACGTGTCCATCCCGTAGAAGCATGGCCAGCGATATGGAGGCGACGAGATACGGAGGTGAACCTCGCGGGCACCGGCTGTTCGGGCCATCTCGATCAGCTGGCGGGTGGTCGTTCCCCTCACGATCGAGTCGTCGATCAGGACCACTCGCTTTCCGGCAAACGTCGAGGGGATCGGGTTGAGCTTGAGGCGGATGCCCTGATCACGCAGCATCTGGTTGGGAGCAATGAAGGTCCGCCCGACATAGCGGTTCTTGACCAGACCGTCGGCATAGGGGATGAGCGCCATCTCCGAATATCCCTGGGCTGCCGGAATCCCCGACTCCGGCACCGGCACGACAACATCGGCGGCCACCGGATGTTCCTTGGCCAGGAGGCGACCCATCTGCTGGCGAGCGGCGAAGACGTTCCTCCCATAGAGCTGAGAGTCGGGCCTCGCGAAATACACGAACTCGAAGACACACATGTTGGTGCTCGTCTCGGCGAACGGGCGAAGGCTCCGAATCCCGGTGGCGCTGATCACCACCATCTCGCCGGGCTCTACGTCACGCACGAACGTCGCTCCCACGAGATCGAGTGCGGAGGTTTCGGAAGCAAGGACCCAGCCGGTGTCTCCGATACGGCCGAGCGACAGCGGTCGGAATCCGTTCGGGTCCCTGACGCCGACGAGGTGTCCCTGGTCCATCACCACCAGCGAGAATGCCCCCGCGAAGGTGGGCAGAGCGCACAACAGGGCCTGCTCTAGACCGCGGGCGTCCGAGCGCTCGTCGTCGACCAATCGGGCGATCGACTCCAGCATGAGCTCCGAGTCGGTGAATGCCTGATTGACGCCGAGGTCTGTGGCCAGGTCGGCGGTATTGGTGAGGTTGCCGTTGTGCCCGAGGGCGATCGAGGTGTGGCCGATCTGGCGATGGGCCGGTTGGGCGTTTTCCCAGGTGGTGGAGCCGGTGGTGGAGTACCGCACATGCCCGATTCCGAGGTGACCGTCGAGGGCTGCCAGGTCGGCTTCATCGAACACCTGTGCCACCAGGCCCAGGTCTTTGACCACGGTCAGCGTCTCGCCGTCCGAAGTGGCGATTCCGGCCGACTCCTGTCCTCGATGTTGAAGGGCGAAGAGACCGAAATAGATCGCCTTCGACACCGGCCGCCCGGGAAGATACATCCCGAAGACACCGCAGGCTTCGCGCGGGCCGTGGAGGTCTGGGACTGGACGGTTGGTCACCGGCGGCCAGGATAGGCGGGCCGAGAGAGCGTTCGGTCGTCTGTCACCAGCGGGTGCTGTCGACGATTGTGGCCTTGCCGCGCTTGGCAAGGCGGGCCGGGGCGAGATGCAGCCGCAGCGCGCGGGTCGGCAGGATCGCTGTCGTCGCCAGGACCACCGAGACCGCTGCCGTCCAGGCGTACCCGGACCGGACCGCCGCCGCAGTGGCCCCGTCGGCATCTGCGGTTTGGCCGGCCAGGAGTTCTTGAACCGCGACCACCGAACCCAAGCGCCGGCCGATCACGAACAGCAAGACCGCCCCACCGAGTGCCGAACCGAGTGTGAACCCTTGATTGCGGATGAATTGGTGAGCTGCGGTCGCCCGGCCGATGGTCGACGGCGGCGTCACCGCCCGGAGCAGGGTGAGACCGGCATTGGTGGCGAGACCTATGCCGGCGCCGGCCAGGAGCAGGCCGGCGAACAGCACGGGAAACGACCACGACCACCAGGCGGCTGCCGTGGCCACGATCAGGCCCGGAATGGTGGTCACGACTCCGATCATCATCACGGCGCTGTCCGAGATGCGGTCCAACAATCGGCTCGACACATTGGCGCCCAGCGTCCATCCGACGACGAAGAAGAACACCGACCAGGCGGTGAGCGTCGGCCCCGCCCCTCTTCCGGCCGAGATGTACAGGGTGAGGTAGGTGTTGGCGGCGAAGGCGGCCGTGATCATCAGCGCCACCGAGAGGCCGATGGTGCCGTAGGGCTGGCCGAGGACGTGCTGGAAGCGGAGGACGGGCCGCTCGGTGCGGCGGGCGTGAACCGCATACAGCCAGGCCGCTCCACCGGCCACGGCGAACCATGCCAGTGAAGCGAGAGCAACCCTGTCCACGGCGATCACGCTGGCGAGGGTGAAGGCGGTGAGTAACGCGGTTCCCCTCCAGTCGATCGGGGCCGGCTCTGCATCGTCGAGGGGGCCGGGCATGATCCGGCGCCCGGAGAGAAAGGCGATCAGACCCAACGGAAGGTTGATGAAGAAGATCCAACGCCACGAGAGCGACGTTATGAAGAAGGCGGCGATCGCCGGGGCAGCCGCCCCCATCACCCCCCAGACGGTCGAGTTGGCTGCGTACGCACGGCCGACGAGGTGATCGGGGTAGATCAGACTCACTGCTGCGATGGCGGCGGCGAAGACCATTCCGCTTCCGACTCCCTGAACGATCCGGATCGCGACCATGATCGGCATCGATTGGGCCAGGCCTGCGATGGTGCCGGCTGCGGCAAATGTGATCACCGCGAACTCGAAGACGACCTTGGTGCCGTAGCGATCGACCAGGGAGCCGGCCAGCACCGTCGCCACACCTGATGCGAACAGGTAGCCGGTTATGACCCACGGCAGCAACTCGATCTGTCCCAGATCGGCAACCAATTGCGGGAGGGCGGCGAACACGGCCGTGCCCTCGAATGCCGCCAGTGCAATGGTGGTGTAGATGGCGATCGAGGCCGGGAGGAGCGGACGTGACAGCACGCTACGGGGGGCGTCCATCGGGGCCACGCTAGCTGCGATTCTGCCAGCTACCGGCTACCAGCCACCGGCTTCCAGCTGCCAGCTGCCGGCCCAGCTGCCGGCTTCCAGCTACCTGCTGCCGGGCCGGAGACAGGGGACTGGCGACTGGCGACCGGAGAGGCCGCAGGCCTCGACATGGGAGTCGCCCCCAGAAGTCACCAGGCGACGACCGGATGCAGCCGGGTCAGTCTCCCAGGCAGACTCCCAGACGGCGGGCCGACTCGACCCAGGGGTGATCGAGGGGAACCATCTTCCGCCGGCCTGCCACCTCCTCGAGATCGACGGCCACCGCCTGCCCATTGCGACTGGCGATCATCACCCCGGTGGTGCCGTCGGCGACTGCGTCGGCAGCAGCCGTGCCCAACTGCGTGGCGAGAAGCCGGTCCATGGTCGACGGTGTTCCGCCGCGCTGGACGTGACCGAGGATCGTCACCCGGGACTCGAGACCGGTGAGCTGCTCCAGGCGGCCGGCGAGGTCCTCGGTCGAGTGACCCTGCTCGGAGTGGAAAGCGGCCAGCGCGGCCCGCTCCTCGGTGTCGTCGCCGTCGTCGTCGATGGCGTCGACCGCTGCCCGCAGAGCCAAGTGCCGGTCGCGGTCCGGGCCGGACATCGCTCCCTCGGCGACCGCCACGATGGAGAAGTTGGACCCGGCGGCCTTGCGTTGCAGGATCGCCTCGGCCAGGTTGTCTATCTCGTACGGGATCTCGGGGATCAGGATCACGTCCGCTCCGCCGGCCAGACCCGACCCCATCGTCAGCCAGCCGGTGTTGTGGCCCATGATCTCGACCACCATGATCCTGTGATGGGAGTGAGCGGTCGAGTGCAGCCGGTCGATCGCCTCGGTGGCGATCCCGAGGGCGGTGTCGAATCCAAAGGTGGTGTCGGTGCCGAAGACGTCGTTGTCGATCGTTTTGGGGAGGCCGACCACCGGGATTCCCACCTTGTGCAGCCGGAGTGCATTCTTCATGGTCCCTCCGCCACCGAGACACACGAGGGCGGACAGGTCGTGGCCTTCGATCACCTGTTTGATCATCGGGCGCATGTCGACGAGTTTCCCGTCGCCGAGGTCGACCTTGTTCACCTTGATCCGACTGGTGCCGAGAATGGTGCCGCCCTTGGTGAGGATTCCGGACAGCATGTCACCGTCCAGGCGGAGGTGACGGTTCTGCATCAGGCCGCCAAAGCCGTCCTTGAAGCCGATCACGTGCATCCCGTGACGCCGCTGGGCGGCCTTTCCAACCGCCCTGATGGCGGCGTTCAGACCGGGCGAATCGCCCCCGGCGGTGAGGATCCCGATCGTCTTGGACATCGGCGGCAGCTTAGGCCGGGGCTCGCGACCC
Source organism: Acidimicrobiia bacterium (assembly GCA_041591895.1). Lineage (GTDB taxonomy): Bacteria > Actinomycetota > Acidimicrobiia > Spongiisociales > ZC4RG35 > JBFHRE01. The sequence continues at coordinate 15,965 of JBFHRE010000033.1, read as the reverse complement.
TCGGCGAGGGCCCGCTGGAGGGATCAGTGTTCGAGTGGCGCCTGGATCCGGCGCGGGATGGCATTTCGATAGGTCGAAGCGGCCAATCCGAGGTCCACCGCCGCCCGGCGACCCGACCTGGAGAATGCGATCTCCGTCCCGCCGAAGGTACCGACGGGTTGGGCGGGGATCCCGATCTCGGCGGCGAGTTCGGCGACCGTTCCGGCCTGATCCGGAGACACCGCAGCGATGAACCGATGAGGGTCTTCGCTGAACAGCTCTCGCCAGTCTCGATACTCGACGACGGCCCCGACCCCGGACGCGATGGCGATTTCGGCGATCGCGACCGCGAGCCCTCCATCGGAGAGGTCGTGGACCGCGGGTGCCAGGCCCCGCGCCGCGAGCGACTTGGCCATCTCGATGGCCGCCTTGGCCATCGTCGAGTCAGGGGCGGATGGTCTGCCGCCGAGATGCCCGAACGTGGTCTCCTCGAACGCCGACCCGGCGAGGTTGATGGCGTGTTGCGGTCCGAACAGCCAGAGGTCCATCCCGTCCACGGCCCGGTCGTGCCTGGGTGGGTTCTCGGGAATCGGCTCGGCGAGTCCGAGTGTGCCCACGATCGGAGTCGGGTAGATGTCCACCCCGTCGGTCTCGTTGTAAAAGCTGACGTTCCCGCCCACAACCGGCAGGTTGAGCGCTTCGCACGCCTCGGAGATCCCTTCGATCGTCTCGCGGAACTGCCACATGATCTCTGGCTTCTCGGGATTGCCGAAGTTGAGATTGTCGACCACCGCCAGCGGGTGGGCGCCGTTGAGAGCGACGTTGAGAGCCGACTCGTACACGAGTCTCGCCCCGCCACGTCGCGGGTCGAGATGGCAAACCGGGCCATTCCCATCGGTCGACACCGACAGCGCCTTGTCGGTCCCTTCCACCCGGATGAGCGCGGCGTCGTTGCCGGGACCGACGAGGGTGTCGAGGTTGAGCATGTGGTCGTATTGCTCGTACACCCAGGCAGGGGAGGCGAGCGAGGGGTCGTCGAGCAGCCGGAGCAGGGCATCGGCGATGTCGGGAGGGGTCACGAAGGTGAGCGTGTTGCCCCAGAGGTCCTCCATCCAATGTGGTTCACCGAGCGGACGTTCGAGCTTGGGGGCCCCTTCGGTCAGCGAAGCCGCAGGCAGTTGGGCGATCAGCTCGCCACCGTGATAGACGTCGAGTGATCCACCGTCGGTCACGGTGCCGACGACTGCGGCCTCGATTTCCCACTTCTCTGCGATGGCGAGCACCTGGTCGACTTTCGACGGGTCGACGAACGCCATCATGCGCTCCTGAGACTCCGACATCAGCATCTCGGCGGCTGTCATCCCCTCCTCCCGGCACGGAACGGAGTCCAGATCGACCTTCATGCCCATGCCGGCCCGTGCCGCGGGCTCCGACGTGGCGCAGGAGAGACCGGCCGCGCCCAGGTCTTGCACTCCGAGGACCAGTTTGTTGCGGTACAGCTCCAGGCATGCCTCGATCAGCTTCTTCTCCGTGAACGGGTCGCCGACCTGCACCGAAGGTCGCTTGGTCGCGGCCGCGTCGTCGAACGATGCCGATGCCAGAACCGAGGCACCACCGATCCCGTCTCGACCGGTGGAGGCGCCGAGGAGGACCGCGATCGATCCATCCGGTCCGGCGGTGCCGAGAACCAGGTCCTCGCGGCGGAGTATCCCGAGGCACATGACGTTGACGAGCGGGTTGTCCGAGTAGCGATCGGCAAAGGCGACTTCGCCGCCGACCGTCGGCACGCCTACCGCATTCCCGTATCCGGCGATTCCGGACACCACCCCGGAGAAGAGGTAGCGGTTGTAGGGCTCATCGAGGGGGCCAAAGCGGATCTGGTCCCACAGTGCGACCGGTCGCGCGCCCATCGTGAAGATGTCGCGGAGGATGCCGCCCACCCCGGTGGCCGCACCCTGGTACGGCTCGACGAACGAGGGGTGGTTGTGACTCTCGATGCGGATCGCAGCCAGCCAGCCGTCGCCGATGTCGACGACTCCGGCGTTCTCGCCCGGCCCGACCACCACCCATGGCGCCGCCGACGGGAAGCGCCCCAGATGTACTCGTGACGACTTGTAGGAGCAGTGCTCACTCCACATGACCGAGTACATGGCGAGTTCTGCGGGCCGTGGCGCCCGGCCGAGGATGCTCTTCACCTCGGCAAATTCCTCATCCGTCATCCCGAGCAGGCGGTGAACCGCGTCGGGGTCGCCTTCCCGTTCGGGTATGTACGCGTCCTCTTCCGGGGCGAGCAACTGGTCGGTCATCGGGGGTCGATGCTAGGTAAGGGGCGGCCGCGTCCGGAACGTCTCACGGGACGCTCGCGAGCGACGACGTGAATCCTTCGAGAAGCACTCGCCCGTCCTCCGACCCGAGGAGCGCCTCCATGGCCCGCTCGGGGTGGGGCATGATCCCGACGACATTCCCGGCTTCGTTTGCGACCGCCGCCGCCCGTCCCTGCGAGCCATTGGGATCGTCGACATACCTGGCCACGATCCGCCCCGTCTTCGATGGGTCCACCCAGTTCCCTTCGTACGAGTTGAGCGGCAGGCGCATCCTCTGCCCGGGGATGGCGGTCGCAGTCAGAACGGTCGAGGTGTCCGTCACCTCGACCTCCACGTGCCGGCATATGAAGGCCAGGTCGCGATTTGGGATGAGTGCTCCGGGTAACAGGCCGGCTTCGCACAGGATCTGGAATCCGTTGCAGATCCCGAGCACCGGGGCCCCGGCGGCCGCCATGCGCATCACTTCCGTCATCACAGGCGAGAACCGTGCTACCGCCCCGGTCCGGAGGTAGTCCCCATGGGCGAATCCGCCGGGCAGAACGACTCCGTGAAATCCCTCCAGATCCGTTTCTCGGTGCCACACCAATTCGGCTTCGGCGCCGAGCATGGTGAGGGCGCGCACCGTGTCGCGTTCGCAATTCGTACCCGGAAAGACGACCACCGCGATCCTCATCCGAGCACCACCTCGAAATCCTCGAGGACGGGATTGGCGAGCAACCGGCGGCACATGTCCGAGACCGTTTCCCGGACGGCCTCGGGATCGTCGCCCTCTACCTCGAGATGGATGGTGCGATCGATACGCACGTCGTCGACCGAGGAGTAGCCCAGATCACGAAGGGCGCGTTTGACGGTGGTTCCCTGCGGATCCGAGATCTCCGGTCTGCGGGTGATGTTGACGGTCACTCTCATGCGCCGCTGTCCTCCAGGTATTGATCGAAACTCTGCCCGGTGATCCGCTCGTACGCCTCCACGTAGCGTGCCTTCGTACCCCACACGACCTCGTCGGGCAGGGCGGGTGCCGGCGGATTCCGGTCGAAGCCGACCGAGTCGAGCCACTCCCGCACGAACTGCTTGTCGAAGCTCGGCATGGCGCGCCCCGGTTGCCAGGCGTCGGCCGGCCAGTAGCGCGACGAGTCCGGGGTGAGAACCTCGTCGATGAGGATGATCTCGCCGTCGACGGTGCCGAACTCGAACTTGGTGTCGGCGAGGATGATCCCGCACTCGGCCGCCCGTTGCTCGGCGCTGCGATAGATATCGATGCTCCTGGTGCGCACTGCCTCGTAGACCTCGGAACCGACCAGCCTCCGCGCGGTCAACTCGTGGAGGTTCTCGTCGTGACCCGACTCGGCCTTGGAGGCCGGGGTGAAAACCGGTTCCTCGAGCCGTGAGCCGAGTAGGAGGCCGGAAGGCAGGTGCTCGGTGGTTGGTCCGCCACCGGCCGAGTACTCCGCCCAGGCCGATCCGTACAGGTAGCCCCGTACGACGCACTCCATCGGAATCACCTCGGCCCTGCGCACGATCATCGCCCGGCCGGCGAAATCGTCCCGAGTCTCCGAATCGAGATCGAGGCCAGTCAGATCGGTTCCCACCAGGTGATTCGACACGTTCAACCGATCCAGCCAGTACAACGTCAGACCCGTGAGCACTCTCCCCTTGTCCGGGATGGCGGGCGACAGAATGCAGTCGTAGGCCGAGATTCGATCGGTCGCCACCATCAGGAGATGGGAGGAGTCGATGGCATAGATCTCACGGACCTTGCCCGAAGCGACGTGCGGCAACCTCACCACGAGCCGAGAGGGTAGCGGCGCGAGGCCCCCGTCCACACAGCCCGTCCAGACAGCCCGACCGGGCCTCACGCAGTTAGGTGCGGGAACCGTTCGCAGCCTTGGAACGTCCATGCCAGCATGGAGCGCGATGCCGACCATCACCGACATGCTGACCCGAGACGCGTACGCAAACCATCTGGGCATTGCTCTCGTTTCCGAGGACCCGGTCACCGTGGCCATGCCGATCCGCCCCGAGCACCTCAACTTCCTGGGCGTGACCCACGGGGGGGCGATGTTCTCGCTGGCCGACTGTGCCTTCTCGCTGGCTTCGAACGCAGCCGGCGACCGGGCGGTTGCGATCGACACCCACCTGGTCCTGACTGCAGGAAGTGGCGAGGGCGACGAGCTGGTTGCGGTGGCCGAGGAGATGACGCGCGGGAGAGCGCTCGGCACCTATCGAATAACGGTGACCAGGCCCGATGGGCGCATCGCCGGCCTGTTCACGGGCACGGTACGTATCACATCCGGTGCCGGATGACTCTGGTCTACAGAGACGGCGCATCGATATGATCCAGGGCTGAACTGATGGGGCTGATCCGAGATCTCTTCCGTAGAAAGCCGCGCCTGCTCCTGGGCATTCTGGGAGTCGGGCTGTTCGTGGGCGTCGTCGCGGCGTGGGCGGCTAACGCGCTCGCGGGGTTTCACGAGGTGGCTTCCGACCAATTCCGACCGGCGGCCGTCCGGTCGGCGCTCGACACCGCTCCCGAGCCGGGCGAGACTGAACAGCCGGTCGACGACCCGGCCGAAGAGCGGCTCGATCCGGCGATCGTTGCCGCCGTGCGGGCGTCCAAGAACTGGGAGCCACTGCCGGTGAGCAGTCCCCTTCTTCCGGACGAGATGTTCACGTCGATCCTGCTGATCGGGGCGGATGCGTCGGGTTACCTCGCCGACGTGATGATCTTCATCTTGATTCCCGAGGACGGCGGGGCCCCGATGATGGTCTCCCTTCCCCGTGACCTCTGGCTCCCCAACCCCTGTACCGGCGGCTACTCGCGTTTGAATGCGAATCTCGGTGGATGCAAGGGCAGCGCGAGCGGCCCCGAGCTTCTCTCGATCGCCGTCGAGGACTTCACCGGTGTAGTGGTAGACCACTTCGCTCGGGTCAACTTCGAGGGCTTCAAGGCGGTGATCGACCGAATGGGAGGGATTGCAGTCTGCGTGAATGCGCCGACGCGAGACATCAAGGCGGAGCTCGAGCTCCCGGCCGGGTGTTCGGTCGCGAATGGGGCGACGGCTCTCGGATGGGTCCGGTCTCGCTCGGCCGAGCAGCTGGTGGGTGAGGAGTGGAAGCCGATCGCGTCCAGTGACTTCACTCGCCAGCGCCATCAACAGGACGTTCTGTTCCAGCTGGGTCGCAAGCTGGCCTCGTACGGAACGGTGGCGTCGCTCGGAAACGCTCTGTCGAACCTGGCCTCGGCGGTCCGTCTCGACGACGGATGGTCGATCGTCGACATCGCCGGGCTCGCCTTCCGGTATCGCGACCTCACCGAGGACGAGATCGTCCGGCTGAAGATCCCGACATCGGACTACATCACCTCAGGGGGCGCTTACGTGCTCCGGCCCACCGAGCGATTCAACGACGTGCTGGCCGAGGCGTACCCCGCCGCCGCGCGCTGATCGAGGCCGGCTCATCGGTCGGCGGCCGCCGGGGCATCAGTCGAGCCGTTCGAATACCTCCGCGACGTAGCGCAGGAACCTCTCGGGGCGGAAACAAGCATCCAGATCCTCGGCGTCCAGGGGGTTCTCCGGGTCAGCGGCGATGAGATCGCGTAGGTGGCCTCCCTGCTCCCAGGCCTGCATGGCGTTGCGTTGGACGACCCGGTACGCGGAGTCGCGGGTCATGCCCGAGTCGATCAGGGCGAGGAGCACGGCCTGGGAATAGACCAGGCCCCGGGTCGCCTCGAGGTTGGCGGCCATGCGCTCTGTATCGACCACCAGACCATCGAGCAACCGGTCGAAGGTCACCAGCATGTAGTGGAGGAGAATGCATGCGTCTGGAATCACGATGCGCTCTGCCGACGAGTGGCTGATGTCTCGTTCGTGCCAGAGGGCGACATTCTCGAGGCCGACCTGGGCGTAACCTCGAAGGACTCGGGCGAGCCCGGTCATCCTCTCGGCCGTGATCGGGTTGCGCTTGTGCGGCATGGCGGAGGATCCCTTTTGCCCGGACCGAAACGCCTCGCCGACCTCACCGACCTCGGACCTCTGCAGATGGCGGATCTCCACCGCAAACCGCTCGATCGAAGCTCCGGTGAGTGCGATCGTCTGGAGAAGCTCCGCATGCCGGTCGCGCATCGTGACCTGGGAGCTGGCCGGCTCGATCTGGAGACCGAGCCCGGCGCACACGTACCGTTCGATGGAAGGAGACGTGTGGGCATAGGTGCCAACAGCCCCTGAGACCTTGCCCACCGCCACTCGATCTCGCGCCCGCTCCAGGCGCTCGATCGCCCGGTCGATCTCGAATGCCCAGGTGGCGAGCTTGAGTCCGAGGCTCGTCGGTTCGGCCCAGATCCCGTGGGTACGACCGAGCATCGGTGTGCCACGGTGCTCGTGGGCCCGGCGACGGATTGTCGCGGCCAGCCTTCGGGCCGCCTCGATGAGAAGTTCGGCGGCATCGCGCATCCGAACCGCACCCGCCGTGTCGAGCACGTCGGATGAGGTCAGTCCGTAGTGAATCCACTCGCCACCCTCGCCGGCCGATTCCATGAGCACATCGACGAAGGCCGCGACATCGTGATTCGTGATCGACTCCCGTTCGAGGACCTGTTCCGGCGTCGGCACCGGGGCGCCCTTTGCCGCCCGGGCCGCCTCCGAGGGAGCGACCCCGCTTTCCACCCACGCCTCGACGGCCAACTGCTCCACCCGGGTCCAGGTCTCGAGCTTGCGTTCCTCGGACCAGATGGCGGCCATATCCGGCAATGTGTAGCGATCGATCATCCGCGGCGAATGATGGCAGGTTGTCCGAGAGCGCCGAACGACTACCTTGGCCACAGAATGAGGGGGCTCACTTCACTGATCGTTCTGGGTTTGTTTGCCGCGGCTTGTTCTGAGGCCCCGGCCGAAACCACCGCTGCCCCGACCACCTTTGCCCCCACCACGACATCGATGGCGACGACGACCACGGTTTCACCGCCGCCGACGTCCACCACCGAGGTTCCAGACTTCCCGGCCGCGGCGTTGTTCCTGACCGCAGTCGACGAGGCCCTCGCCGGCACCTCGTACGAGGGCGCTGCGGTTCAGGACCCAGAGGCGTTCTTGTCGATGGCGGCTGTCTTTTGCGATCTCCTGGACGACGAACTCAGTCTCGAGGAGGTGCTCGACGCCTACACCGCTGCTTTGATCGAAGGCTCTGCCGAGGGCGGAACCGTCGAGGCCGACGATCTGCTTCTCGGTGGAGTCATCGTGGGTGCCGGAATTCGACTGATCTGCCCTCAACACCTGGACGAACTCGACGATCTCCCCGCTCCGACCACACCCACCACGACTTCGCCATGAGCGTCATCACAGCCCGTGAGCCTGTAACACCCCGTGGCATTCGAAGACTGTCCTTGCGTATGTTCAGTATTCGACGACTCATCGCATCGCTCTCCGCAGGAGGACTGATGCTCGCGTTCGCCGCCGGGCAAGCCACCGCGCTGCCCTCGAACGCGTCCGAGTTGGCGCTGCAGGGGGTGGCCAAGGGCGCTGCCGCTGCCCAGGAGGTGGAGGTCGATCAGGAGGCGAGGAGAGCCGGCCTGGAAACCGCCCTGGCGGCGATCGATGAGGTCCTTGTCAGGCGTGATGGCAAACCCGGCAAGGGCCCGGTGCACGCCAAGGAGGTCCTCGAAGGTCTGCTCGAGAGTTCGCCGAGCGAATTCAAGGCGAAGAACCCGGGCCTGGCCAAGCTCGCCGGCGCCTACGGCCAGCTCAAGGACAAGGCCGACAAGGGCCGTCCCGAATCGCCAGGGAAGTCGTCGAACAGCAACGGACGCCCGGGCCAGGACGGGTGACCCGGAACGCAACCGGGAACTGCTGACCCGGCACGGGTGGCCGACCGGGATCAGAGCCTCTCGAACCTGACCAGGTCCTCCAGCGGTTTTCTTCCGGACAACGGATTGCGCTGTCGCGCCGACCGTTCTGAATCCTCATCGGCATATCCGGCCGCAATCACGACCTTGCAGCTGTGGGCGTCCGGCAACTCCAGCACCCGCCGGGCGCAGTCTTGATCATGGAGCGTCACCGGACAGGTGCCCACTCCTACCGCGGCGGCGGCCAGCATGATGTTCTGCGACACCCGGCCCAGGTCCCATTCGTAGGCGTCCGGGAGTCCGACGGGGGCGACGACCAACGGTGCGTTCCGGATCGGTGTGCTGAACGAACCGCATTCGGCCAGAGCGTCGAGGCGCTGACGGTCCCGGATCACCAGGAACAACCAGCTCTGACGGTTCTTCGAACTCCCGGTCCAGCGAGCCACATCCAGGATCGCATCGAGATCCGATTCACTCACCGGTTCCGGGTTGAATTTGCGCACCACTCTCAGCCGTCGCAGGGATGCGAGAGTCTCCGGGGACCGTTCCAGCATATTGGCGAGCCTAACCGCCCGTCTCGACCGCCTGTCTGAGGGCTTCGATCGAGGCGGCGTATTCGGGCTCCAGCCAGTAGAGGCCGTGTACCCGCAGGTGTGGATCACGGAGGGGGGCGTGGTCGATGGACTCGGCGATCGGCCCGGCGATCGGGTCGTCTTCCCTGAACAAGTTGATCCACCGCCCGGGGATCCTCTGCTCGAGTTCGACCAAATCGGGAAAGAGGGCGGGGAAGAACTGCCGGTACAGGGTGCCAACCGGCGATCCAAACGTGAGCAGCGCCACGTCGTGAGGAATCGGGTCGAGCAGCTGAAGCGCCGCCACGGTGATCACCGATCCTTGCGAATGAGGGGCAAGGATCACGCCACCCGGTGCGAGCGTCTTCGACTTCACGAATTCGGCCAGATCGCGCACCGCCGTCGGCCCGTAGGAAGGCGGCGCAAAGGGATGATGCCAGCGTGGAAAGAACGCCCCCACGTCCCAAAGAACGGCCAGGCCCCGTCGCTCGTCGCGGTTGCGGAGGGCGCCGGCCATCCGGCTGATCACGAGTCCGAGTGGGATGAGCACTGTGATCGTGGTGGCGGTGGAGTCGAAGTCATGGAAGTACTGATCGAGCGGAGCCCTCTCGAATGCGTCCAGGCGGGCGGCGAGGAAGACCGCCAAGCCGACCACGACGCTCCCGATCGCTGCCCCGCGCCGCCCGACCGCCACCAGCAACCATGCGGCCAGCACCAGGTCGATCCCCGCCAACGCGGCCGCCCATCGGGCATCGGGAGCGAAGGGCCACCATCCGAAGCGCTGACCGATGAAGCCGGCGCTCAAGATCGCCGTGACCACCAGAATCGCGATGAACACCGGTTGGAGTCGATCTCTCATGCGCCGGATGGTGATCCAGAGTCGCTGTTGACCGCCCCGTTCGCGCCCTGGCGCGACCCCGATGGCGGTGAGCACAGCCACCGCCAGCACTACGAGTGTCCCGATGAGAAACCCACCGGCGAGTGGAGCGATCCACGTGGGCGGCTCCCCGCCGGTAGCGTCGGCGCTGACCTGGATGAGAGCGGCGCCTACGCCGGCGCCGCTGGCCCCGGCGATGGTGATGAGTGCCGGACTCACCGCCGCGTTTCCGGGATGCCTGCTCGTGAGGTTGGTGACCAGCAGCGACGCGACCAAGAGCAGCAGGACCCCGACGGTGATGCTCATCTGGTGCCGCTCCAAAGAGAGATCGTCGGGGAGATCTCCCTCCGCGCCGGCTGCGGCTCCGATCAGCGCCGACATGGTGAGCGCCGTTGCCGATGCAATTGCCATGAAGGCGGGGAGGCTTCGCCTCGGCCGCTCGAATGCGACCAGCAGAAACACGGTCAGGCCGGCTACGGGGACGATCACCAGGCTGAATACCGTCAGCCATGCCGGTAGGCCGATGCCCACGGTTCCGAAGGCGTCGGCCTGGATCCAGGTGATCGCCAGGAGTGCAGTCGCCAGGTGGAGTGACCGGAGATCGATCTCGACCCGTCTGCGAACGAGGAGGTCCGTCCCCGACAGGCCGGCCGCAGGCAGCGGCCCAGAATCGATTGGGTCGGACGACTCCGGCTCGTTACGGCGCCGGCTGAGGAGGACCCACAAGGCGATGACCAGAACCGCCGCGACGAGTGCGCCAAGAGCTATTGATGACCCAGGGTCGATGAGCTGCCGCTTGCCGTTCAGATACTGGTAGGCGCCGACGTCGATGAAACCCTGAGCAGTGACGAAGCTGAACATGGCGGTCAGGGCCAATCCGCTCGTGCGCACCAGCAATGTGGCGATTCGGTGAGCGCCCGGGTGCAGTCTCGGTAGGGAGAACCCGGCCAGGTTGGACAGCATGAATGGGATCAGGGCCAGCCACAAGGCCGAGGCGGCGGTACCGGATGTGAGTGAACTCCAGCGGTAGGCCCGCACGTTCGGATTCGCAGGGGGAGGAGCGAGGACGGAGATCGATCCGCCCGCCCGTCGTTCGATCTCGATTGGGTCGGTCGACAGCATCGCGTCCGGCGGAGTTCCCGACACCCCATGAATTCGGATCTCGATGGTGGCCACGTCGCTCTCCTGTGACTGTAGACAGAGCCTGAAGCCGGCCGTCGAATACCTCCTGGAACCAGCCGAGGGCAGGGCATCCGCGCGCGCTCTACGATCGAGGCCAGAACGACGTGTCCAGCCTGACCGGAGGAGCCATGACCGAGACACTCGAAAATCTGCTGCGTGAGGAGCGGACGTTTCCGCCCCCGGCCCACTTTGCAGGACGAGCCAATGCCGGGACAGGCGTCTACGACGAGGCGGAGTCCGACTTCGAGGGCTTTTGGATGAAGCAAGCGCGAGAGCGCATCACCTGGTTTCAGGAGCCGACACTCGGCCTGGACGACTCGAACCCACCGTTCTACAAGTGGTTCTCCGACGGCGTGCTCAACATCTCGTACAACTGTCTCGATCGGCATCTGGACGACTCGGGCGATCAGGTGGCCTACCACTGGATCGGTGAGCCGGGCGACCGTCTGACCCTCACCTACCGGGAGCTCTACGAAGGGGTGTGCAAGCTCGCCAACGGTCTCCGGTCGCTCGGTGTCGAGAAGGGAGACCGGGTCGCGGTCTACATGGGCATGGTGCCGGAGCTCCCGATCACGCTTCTCGCCTGCGCCCGAATCGGGGCGGTGCACTCCGTGGTGTTTGGCGGCTTCAGCTCCGACGCCCTCGCCGACCGGATCATCGACGCCGACGCCAAGGTCGTCATCACCCAGGACGGGGCCTGGCGTGGTGGCAACGTCGTGCCGCTCAAGGCCAATGCCGACATCTCGCTGGCGCGGACTCCGATGGTGGAGCACGTCATCGTCGTCCGCAGGACGGCGAACGAAGTCCACATGGAACCCGGTCGCGACGTCTGGTACCACGAACTGGTGGACGATCAGGCCTCGGATTGCGAGCCGGCCCGTCTGTCGGCAGAGGACCCGCTGTACATCCTCTACACCTCGGGCACGACCGGAAAGCCGAAGGGGATCGTCCACACCCAAGGTGGATATCTGACCTCGATTGCCACCACCCACTCCTACGTGTTCGATATCAAGCCGGACGAGGACGTGTACTGGTGCGCGGCCGACATCGGCTGGGTGACTGGCCACAGCTACATCGTCTACGGGCCGCTGGCGAACCGCACGACGGGTGTGATCTACGAGGGTGCGCCGAACTTCCCGGACTTCGACCGGCTCTGGTCGATCATCGCCGAATACGGCGTCTCCATCTTCTATACGGCGCCAACGGCGATACGAGCGTTCATGAAGTGGGGAGACGAGTATCCCGCTCGCCACGACCTGTCGTCGCTCCGGTTGCTCGGCACGGTCGGGGAGCCGATCAACCCCGAGGCGTGGATCTGGTACCACCTCAACATCGGTGGCAGCCGGTGTCCGATCGTGGACACGTGGTGGCAAACCGAGACCGGAGCCATCATGATCACCCCGCTGCCCGGTGTGGTGGCGACCAAGCCCGGCTCGGCCACGCGACCGTTCCCGGGCATCTCCGCTGATGTGGTCGATGAGGCGGGCAACTCGGTCGGGATACCCGGGGGTGGATTCCTGGTGCTCGACCGGCCTTGGCCCTCGATGGCGAGGACGATCTGGGGCGACGATGACCGGTTCGTTTCGACCTACTGGTCGAGGTTTCCCGGCCGGTACTTCCCGGGGGACGGTTGCAAGCGCGACGAAGACGGCTACTACTGGTTGCTGGGTCGGGTGGACGACATCATGCTGGTGTCCGGGCACAACATCTCCACGACCGAGGTGGAGTCGGCGCTGGTCTCGCATCCCAAGGTGGCCGAGGCAGCCGTCGTCGGACGGAAGGACGAGTTGACCGGCCAGGCGATCGCCGCATTCGTGACCCTGCGGGGGACGGCGGTCGGTGACGAGGAGTTGATCGTCGAACTCCGAAATCACGTGGCGACGACCCTCGGGCCCATCGCCAAGCCGAAATCGATCGTGTTCACCCCCGACCTCCCCAAGACCCGATCCGGCAAGATCATGCGCCGCCTGCTGAAGGACATCTCTGAGCAGCGTCAGTTGGGCGACGTGACCACGCTGGCCAACGAAGGGGTCGTGCAGGAGATCGCCCAGATGGCCGCGTCGACTCCGTCGGAGGACTGAGAGGTCCGAGGCAGATGCGCCATTGGCTCATGAAGTCCGAGCCGGATGTGTTCGGGATCGACCATCTCCGCGCCGTGGGGGTGGAGCATTGGGACGGGGTGCGCAACTACCAGGAGAGAAACCTGATGCGTGACGAGATGCAGGTCGGTGATCCGGTGCTCTTCTACCACTCGAACGCCAAGCCGCCCGGAGTGGCCGGTCTGGCCGAGGTCGCGTCGGAGTCGTACCCGGACCACACCTCCTGGGACCCGCAGTCGAAGTACTTCGATCCCAAGTCGAGTCCGGACATTCCACGCTGGTTCATGGTCGACGTCCGCTACGTCGAGACGTTTGCTCGGTTCGTCCCGCTCGACGAACTCCGCACCTACCGCCAGCTGGAGAAGATGGTCCTCCTCAACCGCTCACGGTTGTCGGTGCAGCCCGTTTCGAAGAAGGAGTTCGACTTCATTGTGCGGTTGGGGGCGGCGTGACCTCGATCTCGCGGGTGATCGTCCGATGGTTCACCTCGAATCCCAGGTTCTGGTAGAGCCGTGACGCTCCGGTCGGGTTGTCGCTGTCGACTCCGATCATGGCGTGGGAGAACCCTTCGGCCCGGAACGCCTCGAGTGACCGCTGGATGAGTGCGGTGGCCACTCCGCGCTTGCGCCATCCGGCCAGCACCGCCAGCGTCTCGATCCATCCGTCGAGCCGGCCAGTTACTGCTTGGTCACCGGCGAAGTGCCCGTTGATCACCAGTCCCACCGGCTCATCCCCGGCCAGGGCGAGAAACGACAAATCGAGACGGGTTCCGAAATCCAATATGCGTTCATTCCAGGCTTCGACGCTCTTGGGGGTGGATCCCCAGTGGTCGGCGAAGGCGGCGTTGTTGACCTGACGGGCGGCCTCCCGGTGTTCGTCCGACCAGGGGACGATCACGATTCCCGGGATCTCTGCCGGTGGAGGGATATCCGTGAGCGGGCGCACCATGTCCTGATTCCATCGCACCGGCTCGAATCCGACCGCCTCATAGAGGTGGTGGTTGTCTAGCCACTCGAGGGCTTCGACCCTGATGTAGCGAGGGAGGTCGTGGTCATAAGCTTCCAGGAGCGTTCGAGCCCGATCCAGCTGCCAGCCGATGAGCCGGGTGCCGAGCCCTCGCCGACGGTATTCGGGATCCACCATTCCGTCGAGGTAGGCGCGTTCTTGGCGCACTCCCGACGGCTGGTGCCAGATGTGACCGAATGCCACGATCCGGCCGCCATCCTCGACCACTCTGGTGTCGAGTTCAGCGTTCAGAGACGACGCTTCGAACAACTGTTGGATCTCGTCGATGGTCGTGATGAACGGGATCGCGTCGTGGACCTCCGACCGTCGGACCAGCTCGTGGATCGCGGGGATGTCGGACGGTTCTGCCGGTCTCACAATCCGGCAAAGGTAACCCCCTGCCGTCGGCAGTGCTCAGGGTTTTCAGGCCGCGATCTGGATCGACTCGATCCAACCGACTGAGACCGATTCGGTACCTGTTGCTGCTCGCAGCAGCAATGCCCAGGTGCCATAGGGGACCTCCATCCCCAGGTATTCGCCGACCACGACCCGCCCGTCCCGGGTGACGGCGCGATAGACGATGCCCGGGGACAGCAGGTTCAGGCGCGGATCGGTGAGGGTCATGCGCGTCTCCTGTCGGCGTGCAACGACGGGCGGTAAAGGTCCGACCGTGGGGACGCGGCCTCGGTACGGTGATGGGATGGTGGTCCGTGATGCCGTCGTTGGAGAGGGACGCAGCATCGCCGAGATCCGCATCGCCTCCTGGCGTGCCGCCTACACGGGTTTGATGCCTCAGGAACTCCTCGACTCGATGTCCGTCGAGACCGGCGCCGCCCGGTTCGAGCAAGCCATCATCAGCGGGGTTCCGGGCAGCGCTCTCCTCGTCGTCGAGAACGAGGGTGGACTGAGGGGATTTGCGGCCATCGGACCAGACCGCGATGGCGAACCCGCCCGAGGCGAGTTGTACGCGATCTATCTCCACCCCGACTGGTTTCGCCGCGGACAGGGCAGCGCCTTGATGGCGGAGGCCGTCTCGCGTCTCCGTGACCTCCAGTACCGGATGGCGATTCTCTGGGTTCTCGAGGCCAACGAAGCTGCGCGTTCCTTCTACGAGGCGGTGGGCTGGCGGGCCAATGGACAGCAGAAGACCGACCCCGGGTTCGGTCAGCCACTCGTAGAGGTTGCTTACGCCAGGGACCTTGGACCGTAGGAAGGCCGGTGATCCAGGGTTATCGTTGTGTCTCCATCGCCAGGTTTCCGTCATGCTCGAGCTGATCGGTCTGTCCAAACGGTATGGAGACGTCCAGGCTCTGGATGAAGTGTCCTTCACCGCGCCGAGGGGGCGGATGCTCGGATTCCTGGGGCCGAATGGCGCCGGCAAGACCACAACGATGCGGGCGATCTTCGGACTGGTGCGGCTGGACGCCGGTGAGGTTCTTTGGGATGGCCGCGCGGTCGGGCCGAGCGAGCGGATCGGCTTTGGGTACATGCCGGAACAGCGGGGCCTGTATCCGAAGATGCGGGTGGTCGAACAGCTGGCCTTCCTCGCCCAGCTGCACGGGATGAGCCGGAGGGAGGCGATGAGCAAGGCGGATGCGTGGCTTGCGAGGCTCGGCCTCGTCGACCGGCGCCTCGAGCCACTCGAAAACCTCTCGCATGGGAATCAGCAGCGGGTTCAGCTGGCAGCGGCGCTGGTTCACGATCCCGACCTGGTGGTGCTCGACGAACCGTTCAGCGGGCTGGACCCGATCGGTGTCGAGACGATGTCGAAGATCCTCCACGATTGCACTGCCGAAGGTGCAGCGGTGGTCTTCTCGAGCCATCAACTCGACCTCGTAGAGGACCTGTGCGATGACGTCGTGATCGTTGCCGAGGGAGGGGTTGTGCTGAGCGGACCCGTGAAGGACCTGCGGGACGCGGCGCCGGTCAGAGTTCTCGAGTTGGAGACCATCGACGGGGTCATGCCGGAGGCGATCCAAGCCCTGCCTCACGAGACCCAGGGAGGCGTGCTGCGAGTCATGCTCGATGCGGACATGGACCCGGCGAGTCTCCTGTCGGCGTTGAGTGCCGAGACCGGGATCAGGTCTCTGAGCT
>JBFHRE010000032.1:0-20915 GCA_041591895.1 Acidimicrobiia bacterium | reverse complement strand
TCACTCCGAGATCATCCGAGGACGATTTCGGCCCAAATGCCAATCCACTCGTCTCGATTGGCGTCGATCGTGGCGGGATCCATGCTCAAAGGTGCTGAGGGAAGGACCGCATGCTCGGCGAATTCTTCTGGCAGGAGCGCATTCTCGTTGGCCGGAAAGACGAACCACGACAACGGAATCGTCTCCTGGAATGGAACCGACGCCATGTGGTCGATGAGCTGCCGAGCGGCTTCTGGTCGGTCGGACCCCTCGAGGATCCCGGCGAATTCGATCTGCCGGTAACACCCCTCGTCGATGATCGCCGTCGGCGGTTCCAGGGCCGGCGGGTCCGAGAAGATCATTTCGGCCACCGGCGACGAGGCGTAGGAGACCACGATCGAACGGTCGCCGCCGTAGCGCGAGAACTCGGAGAAATACGCGGTGTCCCAATCCGGCACGGCCTTCACGCCGTTGGCGACCAGGGCCCGCCAATAGTCCTGGAACCCGTCCTCGCCGAACACGGCCACGGTCGCCAGCAGGAACGCCAGTCCGGGCGACGAAGTGGCCGGGTCCTCGACGACAAGCCGGTTGGCGAATTCGGGGTTGGTGAGCTGTTCGAGGTTGAGTGGTGGCGGAACCACACCTGCGAAGACGTCTCTGTCGTAGTTGAGGCACACGTCTCCAAAGTCGATCGGGGTCACCCGATGCTCGGGGTCGAGTTCGAATCGATCGGGGATCTCGGCCAGCAGCGGCGACTCGTACGGGTCGAAGATGCCTGCGTCGAGAGCTCGCGACAGGAAGGTGTCGTCGACCCCGAACAGCACATCGGCGATCGGGTTGTCTTTCGTGATGATCGCCTGGCTCAGAATCGATCCTGCATCTCCCGCCGAGAGCACCTCCACCATGATCCCCGTCTCGGCGGTGAACGCCGCGAAGGTCTCATCGGTCACGCCGGCGGCGAACGAATCGTGCGCCAGCAGCGTGAGCACCTCCGGCGGCGAGGTCGTTTCCGTCGTCGTGGATGACGACGTGGCGGTCGTGGTCGACGTGGTCGGGGTCGAATCCGTCGGCTGGGTCGGCGTGGTCGAGGGCTCGGTCGACGTGCAGGACGATGCGATGAGCCCGAGTGTCAACGCAAGCGCGGTGAGAGTGCTCTTTCGATGCATCGTCTCGCTCCTTCCTGCTGGTCCGGTTGACTGTCTGCCGGGGCCGGGATCGGAGCTGAGTCTTTCCTGCGCCGGCATTACCCGGATCAGGTTCGACGGTCGGACCCTTCGAGGATCCCTCTCAGCCCGGTCTCACCGAGCTCCCGTGAGCGCTGGTGTCGATTCTAGATGGTCGGAGGATTTGTCATGCGGGCCCGACGACGAGGACCGTGTTGTGGCCGCCGAAACCGAAGGAGTTCGAGATGGCGACGCCCGGTGTCCAAGGCCGGGGATCCCGCACCACGTCGGTGAGGGGGATGTCAGGGTCGAGATCATCCAGTCCCGGGTTGGGTGGCAGCTCTCGACCGTGAACGGCCATCACGCACGCAATCGCCTCGATTGCTCCACTCGCCCCGAGAGCGTGTCCGGTCGCTCCCTTGATCGACGACACCGCCGGCTGCTGCGCCCCGAACACCCTCGCCACCACCTGGCCCTCGGTCCGGTCGTTGAGTTCGGTTCCGGTGCCATGGGCGTTGACGTATCCGACTTCGGCGAAATCGACTCCTGCGTCGTCGAGAGCCAACCGAACCGCTCGCTCGGCGCCGATCCCTTCAGGATGGGGCGCAGTGATGTGATGCGCATCGGCGGTGGAAGCTCCACCCCGGATCTCGGCCAGGATGTTGGCCCCTCGTGCCAGCGCCGACTCCCGCTCCTCGAGGATCACGATTCCC
This sequence comes from Acidimicrobiia bacterium, assembly GCA_041591895.1. Lineage (GTDB taxonomy): Bacteria > Actinomycetota > Acidimicrobiia > Spongiisociales > ZC4RG35 > JBFHRE01. The sequence continues at coordinate 19,060 of JBFHRE010000032.1, read as the reverse complement.
GCTCCCTCGCCGAGAACGAAACCGTCTCGGGCGACGTCGAACGGCTTGGCCTGCTGGGAGGAAGACAGGGCCTTGGCCGAGGCGAACCCTTCGATCGTCGGAGGTCGGATGGCGCCCTCGCTCCCTCCGGCCACCGCCGCGTCGGCGTATCCCCACTGGATCTGACGGACCGCATCGAGGATCGCCTGGGCTCCGGCTGCGCACGCAACCACCGGGGTGGTCGCTTGTCCGCCGAAACCGTACTTGATCGAAATCGCCGCGGCGGCGGCGTTGCACATCATCATTGGGATGAGGAGGGGGGACACCCGCGGATCCTCGGTGTAGGCCCCCGAGATCAGTTCTTCCAGAGCTTCCAGACCACCGACCCCGGTTGCGACCGAAACGGTCACGCGATCGGGGTCGTAGGTGTCGAGGGTGCCGGCTTCCTCCAGTGCCTCGTGGGCGGCGACGAGGGCGAATTGGGTGAACCGGTCGATACGGCGGCTTTCCCGCCGTGGGATCCACGGTTCGGGATCCCAGTCGGCGATCTCGCGCCAACCTGGTCCGGGCGCATCCCGCAACCCATCCCAAAAGCTCTTGGCGCCGATCCCCGCTGCGCTGACGACTCCGACTCCGGTGACGACCACCCTTCGCACGCTCATGGGGTGAATGGTTCCACCCCTGACGAGTTACGGCAAGCGGAGCCGCCGTCGCCGGTAGATCCAGGCGCCGGTGACGAAGAGTACGCCGGCCGCTCCCCCGCCGATCAACCACGGCAGCCGACCGGTCGAATCCGGATGTGCGGTGTCGATGAACACCGGCGGGACCTCCCCGGCGACCGTGACTCCGGTCGGTGGTGCGACGGTGCCGTCGCCTGGCTCCGACTGGATCGGCTCGGCGTCATGGAGCACCGCCACCAATCGGTACTGGTCGTTGCGAAGTGTTGCCAGCTCGACCACATCGGACGGATCGTCTGGCGAGGTGGATAGAAGACGGGCTCCTTGGACCGCCACGAACCGGTCGCCGTCGGCGATGGAACTCCATATCGGCTCGAAGTTGGACGGTTCCACTGTCTGTTCGAGCGGGTTCCAGTTGAACCATGTCGGTTCGTTGGCGGCAGCCGGGTAGTCGTTGAAGAGCAGTTCCTCGTCGCTGACCCACCAGCCGAGATCCCCGACCTGTCGGGGGCCGATCGTGTGGACCAGCGCTCCGGTGACGACCTCGTACACGTAGTAGACAGAATGGCCGGACGGCCGGTATTCGGACACCGCTACCAGAGCGCCGTTCGTGGAGACTGCGATCCGAAGTGAGATGGCGGGGTCCCGAGCCGGGCCGGTTGAATGGATCACCCGAGCCTCACCGTCGCGGCCGATCCGCACCACGTCGGTGTTTCCGAGGCCGATCCACCCCGCTCCGGCCGGGTGGATCTCCATGAACGGGCCGGAGGCCAGCACCCGATCCGGGAGCTCTACCACCGCCGCCTTCGGGGAGTCGGTCCATTCGACCACTGTCACGACCACGGACGCACCGGTCTCGTCGCAGCTCGCCACCGTCAAGCCGTGGTCGGCGAAGGCGGATGCGTCGTGGCTCATCACCGGTTGGAGGGTGGCGAGGTCGTAGATCGCCACCCGGCCCGCAGAGGGCACCGCCAGGAGCCGTTCGCCCTCGCACGGGACCGGCGTCTGGGGGAAGAGCTCCTCGATCGCGCCCACGAGTCCTCCCTCGGCGTCGAAGAGGAGGATCGGGGGCTGTCCCCAGCCGCTCACGACGTAGCGCGGGGGACCGGTGCCGTCGAAGACGAGCGGCTCCAGCGCGGCGAGCATCGCCTCTGCCGATACGACATCGCACAGCCCGGCGGTGGGAATGTCTCCGTCCATTCGCAACACAACTCCCACCCGCTGTCCCGGCTGGACCTCCAGCCCACATGAGGCGCCCGAAGAGGCTGTGCGGACGAACACCGGGTTTCCGAGATCACCCTTGACCCACTGCTCGACCTCGAACGCGAACATCACGTCACCCAGCGGGTTGGCGCCACCGGTGCGGTCGCCGGTGAATGTCCCGATGAAAGCCGCCGGGGCGCCGGGGATGGCGGTGGTCGGGTCGAGGGGCATGCATGAGCAGGCGGATGCGGTCCCGGCGCGCATGAGGACGGCGATGGAGAGGAGAAGCATCAACGCCAGGAGACGCCGGGTTTCCCGCATCCGCGGTTGGACGTCAGTCTCTGGGAACCGGTTCCACGATCATCCCTGATCCCGGAGGAATTTCTCGATCTCCGACGCCAGGTCTTCGCCGCTCACGGCACCGATCTGGGCGTCATACATCTGCTCAAACTGTTCGACCATCGTCTTCACGTCCGGTCGGCTCTGGACCGCGTCGTCGAGCTGTTGGGCCTCGTCTCTGGCCTCGTCTTCCAGGTCTGCAACCGGCAGCGGTATCTGGAGGTGTCGCTCGATCCGCCGGAGCAGAGCGATGGCCGCGGCCGTGAAGCTCGAGCCGACGTAATTGGGAACCCGGGCCCAAAAGCCGCTGGTCGGGATGCCTGCTTTGCTCACCTTCCACTCCAGGGCGCTGACCGCCGCCCCCGGCACCCGTAGCAAACCGGCCGGGTGCTCGCCGTCGGGGACCCGCTCCGGGCTCGATGCGGTCGTCATCACCGAGACAGGCCTGGTGTGAGGCGCAGCCCACGGGACGCCGCCGATCGAGATGTGCTCCTGGACCTCCCAGGCCGTGGCGAGTCGAGCGAACTCTTCGCCGAGTCGTTGCCAGTGCCAGTTGGGTTCGATCCCACTCAGCACCAGCAGGTCCCGGTCCGGCGTCCGATGAAGCCGGACGGTGAGTTCCGGCCACTCGACCTGCTCGATCACGCCCTCGACGAAGTCGATGACCGGTCGAGACATCCGGTAGTCGAAGAGGTAATCGCCGTTGAACCGAGCAACTACCGCCGCCTCTTCGACCAGGACCGAGGCCGCCAGCGTCGCGGCAGAACCGGCGTTCACCCATCCGTCGAGGGCGACGACCGTGACCGGGTCACGGAATGGTCCGATGTCTACGAGATCTACGAAGTCCACGAGGTCAGCGTATCGACCTCAGCGAGTTGCGACAGCCATCACCGCGCTTGCGTCCGCCTTCACAGCCGGCAGCAGGCCCACCACCTGGGGCATCAGCTGGGTGGCATAGAAGCGAGCGGTGGCGATTTTTGCGTTCAGGAACTCCGTCGAACCATGACCGGCATCGAGCTCGGCCTTGGCGGCTTCTGCCGACCGGGCCAGCAGCCAGCCGCCGACCACCGTTCCGAACACTCGCAGGAAGGGCGTGGCTCCGGCGAGGGCGTCGTCGTATGCGCCTTCGGCCAACCGGCCCCCGAGGTGGGTGGCCGCATCGATCACCCAGCCAATGGCCGTCTCCAGCTCACGCCGGATGTCGGCCAGATCCTCGGGCAACGATCCGGCCGTGGCGCTCATCTCCTGGATGAGTGACTGCATGACCGCCCCGTTCTCCATCGGGAGCTTCCGCATCACGAGGTCCATCGCCTGGATCCCGTTGGTTCCCTCGTAGATCGGGGCTATCCGGGCGTCCCGGTAGAGCTGGGCGGCCCCGGTCTCCTCGACGTATCCCATCCCGCCGTGGACCTGGATGCCGAGGGAGGCGATCTCGACTCCGAGGTCGGTGCACCACGCCTTGGCGATGGGGGTGAGCAGTGCGAGCCGGTTACCGGCGATTTCCCGCTCGTCCTCGGTGTCGCCGTGCTCGAAGCGGTCGGCGGTGGCGGCGGTCACGTACAGCAAACAACGCATTGCCTCGTTGTACGCCCTCATCGTCGCCAGCATCCGTCGAACGTCGGGATGCTCCACGATCGGCGACATCTCACCGGGCGGTGCACCGATCGCCCGGCCCTGGCGCCGTTCGTGGGCGTAGGCCAGCGCCTTCTGATAGGCGCTCTCACCGATGGCGAGACCCTCGATTCCCACCCCCACCCGGGCGGTGTTCATCATCGTGAACATGTACTTCATGCCCTGCTGTTCCTCGCCCACGAGGTAGCCGACCGCCCCGTCTCCTTCGTCGCCGAACGAGATCACGCAGGTGGGGGAGGCGTGGATGCCGAGCTTGTGCTCGATCGAGACGATCTTGTAGTCGTTGCGATCCCCGAGGCTTCCGTCGGCGTTGGGCAAGAATTTGGGGACGATGAACAGCGAGATGCCCTTGGTGCCGGGAGCGGCGTCCGGGGTCTTGGCCAGCACCAGTTGGATGATGTTGTCGGTCAGGTCTTGATCGCCCCAAGTGATGAAGATCTTCTGTCCGAAGATCCGGTAGGTGCCGTCGTCTTGCGGCACTGCCCTGGCGTTGATCTCGCCGACATCGGAGCCGGCATGTGGCTCGGTGAGACACATCGTGCCGGTCCATTCGCCGGTCACGAGTTTCTCCAGGTATTGCGCGCGCTGATCGTCGGAGCCGTGGGAGATCAGGGCCTCGATGGCGGCATGTGTGAGGAGCGGAGCAAGGGAGAATGCCATGTTCGAGGCCTTGAACATCTCCTGGATTGCGATGCCGACCGTGTACGGGAAGCCGCCTCCGCCCCATTGCTCGGGGATGTGGACTCCGGCCCAACCGGCTTCGACGTACTTCTTGTACGCCTCACGAAATCCTGGCGGGGTCACGATCGACCCGTCCTCGAGCCTCGAGCCTGTCAGGTCGCCCGATCGGTTGGTCGGCGCAACGACCTCGGCGAAAAACCGTCCCGCCTCGGCGAGGACGCTCGACACGGTGTCCAGGTCGGCGTGCTGATAGCCGTTGAGCTTGGACACGCTCTCGAGATCTGCGACCGTCCGGAGGACGAACTCCATATCGGCCAGTGGGGGGCGGTATTCGGTCATGTGAAGGCTCCTGGGCTCGCTCAGGGGAGTCTACCGAGGTGGCCCGAACCTCATCAGGGCCGTTGGGCCCTCGCGACGTTCAGATCGTCGCCGACTCGCCCCAGTCGAGGGGTATCACCTCGATTCCCGAAGGCCCGAGCACGCGCGAGGCCACTCCCACGACGAACTCCCGTCCAGCGGCCGACAGGTAGAAGTCGTGGATCGGGATGACTTGGGCCGGCCCCAGACGCCTCGCAAAGGCGACAGCGTCGGTGGTCGAGGTCCATGGAGTGATCAAGGGCAATGCCAGGACCGGGGCGGTTGCTGTGAGTTCTTGGCTGTCGCCGGGGTGGGTGAGGATGCCGTCGACGGTGTAGCTGCGGTTGGGGGGCGAGTCGCCGGAGGGGATCACTCCGTGGGCCACGTCCTCGCTGGTGACGCCCGGAGGGTCTGCTGTCTCGACCGCGATGTCGTGCCGAGCCAGGAGATCCGCTACGGCCTGGTTGGAGTGCACCGTGACGTCTGTGCCCCTGTCGATCAACCACCGGACAAACTCAGGTTTCACGTGATCACTGTGCTCGTGGGAGATCAGGACACGGTGAACCTCGCCGATCGCGGACAGGTCGATCTCGCCCGAATCGAACGAGAAGAACCCGGGATCGGTCAGAGTGGTCCCATTGTCGCTGGCGATGGTGAGGCAGGAATCAGTGAGACGGCGAACGACGGCCATATACCGAAGGCTACCCGCCCCTGTCTTCCGTCTTGCGTCGCCCGTCTCCCGTCTTGCGGCTGGTGGCTGGCGACTGGTGGCTGGGGGCCGGTGGCTGGCGGCTGGTGGCTGGTGGCTTGTGGGGGACGACCCCCACACCCCCGCCCGGCCCTGACGGAGAGTTCTCGGTCGTCGCCCGGCCGCTCAGGGCAGTGTGGCCCTGGGCGCTCTCGTCCCCATGGCCGGTAGCTGGTGGCTGGTAGCTGGTGGCTGGAGGCAGGTGGCAGGGATCCCGGTAACCTCGCCTCATGGCAGATCGTCTGGAGCAGCTGGTGGAGGGAATGCCGATTCCCTTCGGAGGTGATCGGGTCACCCACGTTCCGGCCTCGCTCGCCGAGGCGTTCGTTGCCGGGGACCGACTGATCGTCCTCCAGGAAACCGGCGACCTCCTCCACGTCCCGGCGGCGGTGGCGGAGATCGCAGGGGCTGCCGTCGACCGATCAGCGCGCGCCTTTGGCCGGATGGGATCGGTCACGGACGACCAGATCTCCGACTTCTACCGGCGCTTTGCCGACCGGTTGGAGGACGAGTCGACGTTTGGTCCGGTGGCACAAGCCAATCGCGTCGATGTCGATCGCGCCCGCGCCCGGGGCCGTTCGGTGACCCGGCTCGTGCTCTCGGACAAGATGCGGGCCGACATGATCTCGGGCCTGCGCACCTGGGCCGACAGGTCTGGCGGCCGCGGCGAGTTGATCGAACAGGTCGATCACTCGACGTGGCGAGTCGAACAGGTCAGATCCGGCTTGGGCACGGTCGGCTTCGTGTTCGAAGGACGTCCGAACGTGTTTGCCGACGCAACCGGGGTGATCCGGTCGGGCAACACCGTTGTGTTCCGGATCGGCTCCGACGCATTGGGCACGGCTCGCGCCATCGTGGAGTGGGCTCTGGATCCCGCCCTCGCCGAGGCCGGCTTGCCGGATGGCGCCGCGGCTCTTGTCGACAGTCCCGACCGCTCCGCCGGATGGGCCCTCTTCTCGGACTCGCGATTGTCTCTGGCGGTGGCGAGGGGATCGGGTCGGGCGGTCGGCCAGCTGGGCGCAGTTGCCCGGCAGGCCGGGATTCCCGTCAGCCTGCACGGGACAGGCGGGGCCTGGCTCGTGGCTTCGGCGCAGGCCGATCCCGATCGTTTGCAGGCGGTCGTCCGGGCATCGCTCGACCGCAAGGTCTGCAACACCCTCAACACCGTGTGCGTGATTCGGTCGGCGGCCGATCGGCTGGTGCCAAAGATCCTGGAAGGGCTTCGCTCCGCTGCCCAGGCCCGGGGAACGCAGCCCAAGCTCCACGTCACCAAACAAGCCTCGACCTACCTGCCGGAGGAGTGGTGGGCGGAGGTGGAGATCGACCGGGCCGCCGGCAAGGTGCGCGAGCCTGCGACCGAGTTGATCTCCGACGATGATCTCGGGCTCGAGTGGGAGTGGGAGGAGAGTCCCGAGGTGACACTGTGCGTGGCGGACACGATCGAGGACGCGGTTGCCTGGTTCAATGCCCAGTCCCCCCGGTTTGTTGCCAGCCTGGTTTCGGAGGCCGTCGATGAGCACGATGCCTTCTTCCGCATGGTCGACGCCCCGTTTGTCGGAAACGGTTTCACCCGCTGGGTGGATGGTCAGTACGCCCTCGACCGGCCCGAGCTGGGTCTGTCCAACTGGCAACACGGTCGGCTCTTCGCTCGGGGCGGAGTCCTTGCCGGGGATTCCGTGTTCACGGTACGGTCGAGAATGAGCCAGGATGACCCATCGCTCCATCGATGAGAGTGGCCCGGAGTTGAAAGTGGCACCACTCAACAGGCGCGGTAACCTGCCGATAGGAACCTTTGACATCGACGAAGCGTTCAACCAATTGCCAGGAGATGACGGATATGACAGAAACAGTCGAAACGTCGAAGACCAGGACCCAGCTCGTCGATGAGTTCCTCACGAAGCATGGGGCCGGGCTGCCAACACACATCGTCGACTTTGCTCTCGACCTTCGGGCTGCAATCGCCGAGCTCGAGGACATGGTCAACGAACGGATGCCTGCCGGCATCTGAGCTGCCGTGACCGGGGCGGGCGGGTTGGACGCTGCCCGCACCCTTCTCGCCGGGTGCTCACAGATCCTCGTGTTCACCGGCGCCGGGCTCTCCACCGAGTCGGGCATTCCCGATTTTCGGGGTCCTGACGGCCTCTGGACGAAGGTGGACCCGGACGACTTCACGATCCAGCGCTACCGATCCTCACCCGACGTGCGTCGACGCGGCTGGTCGATGCATGCTCGCGGTGAGCTGTGGGGTGCTCGTTCGAACGTACAGCCCAACCAGGGTCACCTGGCGATCGCGGCACTGTGGCGGGCGCAGCGGATGAGCGGATGCATCACCCAGAATGTCGATGGCCTCCATCTGGCGGCCGGCCTCCCCGAGGAAGCCCTCGCCGAGATTCACGGTCACGTGCGCACGGTGCGGTGTCTCACGTGTGCTTCGGTGGCGCCCACCGAGACGGTTCTGACGCGGGTGGACGGCGGCGATGACGACCCCCGGTGTTCGTGCGGAGGGCTGCTCAAGACGTCCACGGTGATGTTCGGAGAGATGCTGCCCTTCGAGCAGATCGAGAAGGCCCAGCAATTCGCTGAGCGGGCCGATGCGGTAGTCGCCGTGGGGACCACTCTGTCCGTGTTCCCCGCCGCCGAGTTCGCCCTCGAGGTCGCCCGCCGGGGGCGGCCGTTCGTGATCGTGAATCGGGGGGTGACCGACGCCGACCACCTCGCCGATGTCACGATCGATGCCGGCGCCGGCGAGACCTTGAACGCCCTCTTCTCCGCCTGAGAAAGCGCTGAGAACCGGGCGCAAGGTGTGGCCGAGAGAGCTGGCGCCGATACTCTCGACCCCATGAGCCGGCTGTTGATCGTCGAGGACGACCGTGGGGTGCGCGAGTCGTTGGCGCGAGCGCTCCAGTACGAGGGATATGAGGTTGCCACCGCCGCCGATGGTCGGGAGGCGATGAAGATGGTCCGCCAGGGCGGGCTCGACGCCATGGTCCTCGACGTGATGATGCCGGAACTGGACGGTCTCGAGGTCGCCCGCAAGCTCCGGCTGGAAGGTCAGCGAATTCCGATCCTCATGCTGACCGCTCGTCACGAGATCTCGGACCGGGTGGCCGGGTTGGAAGCGGGAGCCGACGATTATCTCGTCAAGCCGTTTGCCCTCGATGAGTTGCTGGCGCGCTTGATGGCGCTGCTCCGGAGAGGTTCAATTGCCGGCGCCGAATCCCGGCTCCGGCTCTCGGACCTCGAGCTGGATCCGGCGTCGCGGCTGGTGTGGCGGTCGGGGGTCGAGATCGAGCTGACGAAAACCGAGTTCGATCTCCTCGAGTTGCTGCTGGCCAATGCCGGCATCGTGCTCGGTCGGGATCTCATCTATGAGCGGATCTGGGGTTACGACTTCGAGACTTCGTCCAACCCGCTCGAGGTGTACGTCGGGTATCTCCGCCGCAAGCTCGAGCAGAACGGTGGGAGCCGCCTGATACACACGGTACGGGGCGTGGGGTACGTGGCGCGGGAACGATGAGTCTCCGCTGGCGCTGGGCGCTCACTCTGTCGATCGTGACGGGGCTCGCGATCGGGCTCTCCATCGCTGCCACACTCGGGCTGGCCGCGCGGCAGCTGCGGTCCGGGGTCGACGACGACCTGCGGGAACGGGCTGGTGCGGTGATCGACAATCCGCTGCGGGCCCTCGGGCCTTTCACGAGACCGGACGGATCGATCGCCGATCTCGATGCAGTAGTGCGGGTTGTCGACCCGTCGGGGCGGGTTGTCATCAGCTCACCCAACGACCCGGGCCTCGACATTCCGGTGCCGGCCCTGCCCGTGGGTATTGCGACGGTCGTTCGCGACGACTCGACGTACCGGGCGATCACCCGAGAGGTCAAGGTCCAAGGCAACACCGTGTTCGTGCAGATCGCGATCGACATCACCCGGGACGTGAGAGCGATCCGGGTACTCGTCCGGCGGCTGACATTGATAGGCATCCTTGCCACCGGAGTTGCCGGGTTGGTCGGTTGGTGGATTGCCGGCCGGGCGACCCGTCCGATCGTGAAACTGTCGGACACCGCCGCCCGGGTCGCGGCGACCGAGCGCCTCGATACCCCGATCGACGTCTCGGGATCCGATGAGGTGGGGGTTCTCGCCCGGAGCTTCCAATCGATGCTCGACTCGTTGCGGAACTCCCGCCTTCAGCAGCACCGGCTCGTCTCCAATGCGTCGCACGAGTTTCGGACGCCTCTCACGGCACTTCGAACCAATCTCGAAACGCTCCGGAGGAGCTTCGACCGTCTCACCCCTGAACAGAGATCGGAGTTGCTGGAAGCCGCCATTTCCGAGGTGCACGAACTGGGAGATCTCTCTGCGGAATTGGTGGACCTCGCCACCGACGTCCGTCACTCCGAGGAACCCGTGGTGCAGGTCGACCTCGGGGAGTTGTGCGCGGCGGTGGTCGGGCGCTTTTCTCGTCGCGCGCCGCTGTCCATCTCGCTGGTGGGGAGTGGGGCGACGGTGGAGGCGCGGGTCGGGCAACTCGACCGAGCCGTGTCCAACCTCGTCAGCAATGCCGTCAAGTGGGCCGAATCGGAGGTGCTGGTCGAGCTCGCCGGAAGGACGGTGACGGTGTTCGACGACGGTCCCGGAATACCGGAGCCGGATCTACCGCACGTGTTTGAGCGGTTCTATCGGGCCGACGCCGCCCGAACCACCTCTGGCTCCGGTCTGGGTCTTGCGATCGTGGACCACATCGTGGGTGCCCACGGCGGCCGGGTGTTCGCCCGCAACCGACCCGAGGGCGGCGCCGCGGTCGGATTCGAACTCTGAAGCGGGCCCCATCGGTTTTCAGGCTCCTTTCAGGTCCGTCTCAGCCTGCGCCAATGTGAGGTTGCGATCTTGGACTTGCTTGCAAATGACACTCTCTGAAAGGAGGCAAGCGATGCGAACCAAATTGGTTGCAGCGTTGGTAGGACTTCTCCTCATCGGTGGTGCCGCGGTTGCGTACGGCCAGGAGGCCACAGACGACTCGTCGACGGACACCGGTCGCGTTGGTGGCTGGCTCCGCCACCACCGGGGCGACATCGTCGAAAGCGTCCTCGCGGACCTGGTCGAGGAGGGCGTGATCGACCAATCCCAATTCGATTCGATCGTCGCCGCTCTGGAGGCGAAGCGGGCCGAGTACCAGGATGCCCTCGATCTGCTCGAGTCCTTCTGGGAGGATGGCGTGCTGACCGCGGCCGAGATCTCCCAGCTTCCGGAGCCGAATCCCTTCACCGATGCGGATGGCCCGTTGGGCGAGGCGCTGGAAGATGGCGAGCTGAGCCGAGACGAGGTCGAGGAGATCCGGGAGGCGGGTCGGGAACATCGTCAGGAGCTCCGCGACCTGGTTGAGGGCTTTCTCGAGGACGAAGTCATCACCGCGGCCGAGATCGCCCGGTTGCCCGAACCCCATCCGTTCAACGCAGACGGTCCGTTCGCCGAGGCGCTCGAGGACGGTCAGCTGACCCGGGACGAGATCAAGGAACTCCGTCCCCACCGGCCCGGCCACGGAAGCCGCGGCTTCGGTGGCGGTGAGGTCGAGTCCGCGCTCGGGGCCTGAACCCGGCTGCCTGAATTCAGGCTTCCCGTCAACAGGTCCTCCCGCATCGAGGCCCCCGGATCCCGGGGGCCTCGATGTTTGCGCGGCTGGGTCAGAGGTGATGGTGCTCAGTCGACCATGAAGGCGCCGATAAACACACAATCCGGGGCACAGGTCGTCTTCACGGCCGGTCGGACGATCGGAGTCGGCGTGGTGGGCTCACTCGGTGCCCCGGGGGGCGGCTTCGGCGCCGTTCCGGTCCCGGTGAGAGAGTGGGTCGAGGTCTTCACCGGCTCGGGGGAAGTCGTGGGCGAAGTGGTCGTCGTTGTGGTTGTGGTCGTGGTGCTCGTGGAAGCCGGCGCGGGCGTCAGGTCGGGGAGCGGCCGGTTCTTCATCCAGGCCTCGACCACTCGGAGCGCGTCGCCGGTGACGCTGATCGCGTGGGGCTTCTTCCCGATGACGACGGCGGCTACCGCCTCGGCGAAGATCTCGGCCGGCGTTGCAGCCCATCCGGCCGAGTAGTCGAACCAGCCCCGACTCTGCGGTAGGCCCTGAGCCTGGTAGAAGGCGGTTGTGAACGCGTCGTCGGCGTATGCGCCGCAGCGGAGATGGGCGTGATGGGCGAGTTCGTGAATGACCACGCCGGCCACCTTGGAATCAGCGACATCCTGGTCGATGGTGACGATCGCTGTCTTGGTGTCGTACTCACCTTTCCTCCCTGAAAGCTGCCCGAAGGTGATGGCAGCGTTCCCGAGGCATCCACCTCTCGCAGAGAGAGCGGACTGCCACAAGCGTGCGCCCTTTTCGGCACTCGCCACGGCGCCGGGGGTCCCGTTCGTCGAATCGACCGTGACCGTTGCGCCGGCCGGGATGGCTGCTGTTATCAGCAACATCGCCACCACCGACATCCATGTCCAACGCATCGAAGACCTTCCTTGGTCACTCGACCCATTCCTTCGGGTCTCGGAGCCTGTCGGCCGCGTGGTCGCGGACTAAAGGGATCGGGGCGACTCGTGAGACCACCCTGCGAACGCGTCCGGCCTGGTCGACCGGCTGCAGAATCGGAGCCGGCGTCAGAGCGCAGGCGGCGAGCACATCGTTGGCCAGGCGCACCATGCCGAGTGCGGGCGAGATCGAGGGGGTTCCGCCTTCCACCGCTACGGCGTCCAGCATGTCGCCGACGAGCTCGCGTTCGTCGCATCCATGCACGCGCGACATCGACATCTCGAGCCGAAATGTTGAACTCGGGCCGGATCTGACACAGCAACATCGCTGCGTCTATCGTCTCGGTTCCCTCACAGGAGCTGTTCGTGATTCGGCGGGTTCGACAGTTGGGTGGTGCGGATTGGTAGGAGCGCCGGCCGGGCATGGCGTCAGCCGCTCAGGTTCTCGCCGAACCATCGCCGGATACCTCCTGATGTTCCTCGTATCGGGGCTTGCTCTCGCGGGCATCCTCACGGCCGGTGGCGACCTCGAGCCGACGCCAGAACTGGCCCCCATCCTGACTACCGGAGCTCTCGAGGACTGCCTGGGTGAGAGGGTGGCCGTCGTTCAGTCGGCCGTATTCGTCGATCTGCATGTACCCGGCCCGGCGGGCGCCGCCGCGACGGGTGAACTTGGCGAACGCCTCGTTCGCGGGAGGCTGGACGGACCCGGACCGATGTTGGAAGGGGCCTGCCGAGACGGCTCCCCGGTCGCTCTCGTGGCCCGGTTTGCAGGAAACGGCGGTCTCGAGGTGGAAGGTCCCGACGGTTTGGTGCGTCTTCTGGCGGTCGATGCCGAAACCGCCCTCGAAGGGGTCGCGCAGGCCAAGGGGGCCAAGCTCATCTCCCGAATGCTTCTGGCCGTCGCGGTCGTGGTGGCGGCCGCCCGGCTTGTCGGAGCGCTGTTCACGCGACTGCGTCAGCCCCAGGTCATCGGCGAGATCGTCGCCGGCATTCTGCTCGGCCCGTCTCTTCTCGGTCTCGTTGCGCCGGCGGCCGTCGACTACCTGTTCCCGCCGGCAGTCGTGGATGTGATGTCGGTGATGGCCCAGTTCGGCCTGGTGCTATTCATGTTTCTGATCGGCCTCGAGTTGGACCACTCTTTGTTGCGTGGCTCTGGCCACACCGCCGTGTTCGTGAGTCACGTGTCGATACTCGCGCCGTTGGTCATGGGAGCCGGGCTTGCCTACTGGATGTTTCCTCTCGTCGGTTCGGGCCGGTTCGCAGGGTTCGCCTTGTTCGTTGGGGCCGCGATGGCGATCACCGCGTTTCCGGTTCTCGCTCGGATCTTGACCGACAGCGGGCTGGCCAATTCCCGCCTGGGTGCGCTCGCCATCACCTGCGCGGCCGTCGACGATGTGACCGCGTGGTGTGTGCTTGCTGTCGTCGTTGCGATCGCCAAGGCGGGAGGAATCGGCGAGGCGCTCTTCACAATCGGGTTGGCCGTGGTGTTCATCGCGCTCATGATCCTTGTGGTGAGGCCCCTTCTCCAGAGGTTGGAGTGGGCCCACGCACGGCGCGGCCGGCTCGGAGCCCACTTGACTGCAGCCATCCTGGTGGGGTTGTTTGCGTCGGCGTGGGCGACCGAGATGATTGGGATCCACGCCATCTTCGGGGCATTCCTGGCCGGCGCCGTGCTGCCGCGATCAGGCCCCCTCGCCAAGGCTCTCACGGAGCGCTTGGAGGATCTCACCCTTCTCTTCCTGCTTCCGATCTTCTTCGCCGTCGTAGGCCTTTCAACCTCGATTGGTCTGCTCGATCAGCCAATCCATTGGGCGATAGCCGGCGCAGTGTTCGCGACTGCGGTTCTCGGGAAGTGGGCGGCCGGCTCCGTCGCTGCCCGAGTAGCCGGGGAACCCTGGCAGATCTCCAATGCGCTGGGAATCCTCATGAACACAAGGGGGCTGGCAGAGATCGTGATTCTGACCGTCGGACGGGAGCTGGGTCTCATCACCCCGGCCCTGTTTGCTGCGATGGTGCTCATGGCGCTCGGAACCACGTTCATGACGACTCCCTTGCTCCGGCTCTTCTACAAGCCCGAAGAAGTCCCGATCAGAGCCGAGGGCGTCATCGACCTCCCGGCGTCCACGGCAAGGCTGATGGTCGCCGTCGGGGATCCGGCCACAGCAGATGGATTGGTCGAGATTGCAGGAGAAATTGCCCGCGGGCTCCCGGAGTCTGCGGTCGTTCTTGCCAGGGTCGTCGAGCCCGTGGGCGACGACCTGCTGCGATCGATCGCCGGGGAGCAGGAGACGATTCAGCATGTCGAGCGAGAGCTGCGAGACCTGGCGGAACGGGTGGACCTGCTCGGACCCCCGGCCAGGGTCCTTGTCGTGGCCGCGGACGACCGGGCCGAGAGCCTGGCCAACCTCGCCGAGCAGATTGGTGCGGACCTGGTGGTCATGGGAATGCACCGCTCGGTGTTTGGAACCCGGGCTCTGGGAGGTGTGGTCGGATCCCTACTGGACAGGCTCGAGTGCGGGATGGTGGTGCTCGTTGGTCATGGAAGCGTTGGTGAGGATCGTTTCCGGAACCCGGCCGGTTCGATTGTCGCCGTCGGGGCCGACCCGGACGGACCGGTCTTCGAGATCGCCCGGCTGCTGGCCAAGGCAACCGGTGTCCCGGTTGTCAGGGTCGCGCAGGTCGATCTGGCGGTGCCGATTCGTCTGGTCGTCGCCGGATTCGACGATCCCGGGCTCGATCGGCTGATCCGGACCGCAGACGTCCCCGTGCTCGTGGTACGCCGACCAGGGGTCCGGTTTCCGTCCCTTCCGACCGAGCAGAGCGCGGCTGACGGCGGCCGGGTCTTCGATTAGGTGACACGCCACGCCGTGTCGAGCCCCGGGTGCCCGAGAAAGACGCACTCTCCATTCCGTTCCGCCGGGCTCGCGGACACGATGACAGGTGGTGGAGGGAAGCGAACCCGATCAGCCCACGTACCAGCCGATCTGGAGGTCGGTGACGGTGTGGGGTGAGGGCCCGACGACTATGTCGTCGAACCGGAGGCCGTCCACGGTCATTGTGAGGAACGCCAACTGCCCCTCACCGGCGGCGACCGTGTCGAAAGTGAACGTGCCGGCGGCACCGACCCTTGTCGAGAGAATCACCGGCTCGCGCTCGAAAGCGTCGTTGCACGGGATCTGCTCCAGGTTTCGGCCGATTTCGAGGACAACCTGGAGGTGCTCGTCGCCGACGGTTCGAGTTTCGACGAGCGATTCGCCGGAGGCGGCTGTCCGGGCCGCCAGGTCGGGGATCGTGATGGTGATCAGTGTGGTCCCGCCGCCGTCGAACAGATAGACCGCCGCATCGCCACATGCCGTCGACTTGAAGCCGCGGAGATCGACGTCGGGGTTCGAGGCGTCGGGTTCAGAGACGCCCGCTCCGTTACATGCCGTGAGTGTCGCCAGGCCGACGAACGCCACCACCACGATCTTGCTGCCAATGCTTCTGTTCATCACCCTCCGACGCCAGCCTGGCATTGCCGGTTCCAGCTCATCACGCGTTTTTATCAGTCCAGAGGGCACTCAGCGCCCGCTGGACGCGCGAAAACGGACCGGGAAGGAGATCCGGGGCCAAACGCGTTCAGCGGACTTCGAGCGTCACTGGGACGTTGCCGGCCAGTGCCTGAGACACCGGGCACCCCACCTTGGCGTCCTCGGCCCAGGTCTTGAACCCGTCGGCATCGAGACCCGGGACGTCACCGGACACCACAAGCGCCATGCCGGTGATGCCTTGCCCGGGGACGAAGGTGGCGGTCGCCTGCACGTCCAGCGACCTGGCAGGTGTGCCGGCCTTGGCCAACCGACTCGAGAGCGCCATCGAAAAACAGGCGGCATGGGCGGCTGCGATCAGTTCCTCGGGACTGGTCTTGCCGCCGTGGTCCTCGGCGCGTGCCTTCCAGTCGACGGCGAGCGTGGGGAGTGCACCGGAGGTACCGGTCACGGTGCCGGAGCCGGAAAGCAGGTCACCTTCCCAATGGGCGTTGGCGGTGGAGTCGAGAGCCATGTGGAGTCCTTTGTTCGATGGACCCCGGACTGTACCCGGAACCGACCCTTGACACTCCCAAGGTTTGAGCATATGCTTTGAGCAACTGCTTGAAGCAAGCGCTCAAGCGAACCGATCAGGAGGTGGTCGAATTGACAGGCGATCGATACGGAGTGTGGGTCTATCTGGCGTATGTGACGGTGGCGGTCGGCATGACGGCTGCGCTGGCCCGGACGCTGTTCCGGGCAGGGGGCGTGTTCCTGACCGATGTGTTCCAAGGCCAGCAGCCGCTGGCGGATGCGGTCAACCGCCTCCTGGTCACGGGGTTCTACATGCTGAATCTCGGATACGGGCTGTACCTGCTCCGGGCGGAGCCACAGGGGACGGCCTTCGAGGCGGTCGCCTATCTGGTCGGCCGGCTGGCACTTTTGTTGGTGACCTTGGGGATCATCCATTTCGTCAACGTGTTCGTGTTCTGGAAGATTCGCCAGGGTGCCGAGCGCAAGACCCTGCCTCCGCCAGTCGCCCCGCAGGCGATCATCACTTGACAGTGATGAGGTCGGCGTCGTGAATCGTCTCACGGTGCTCTACGACGAACGATGCGCGGTCTGCCGACGAGCCCGGGACTGGCTGCTCGAGCAGCCGACGTACTTGCCCCTCGAGGTGCTCGCCGCCGGGTCACCGGCGGCGAGGGCACGCTATGGGCCGGTTCCTTGGCTCGGGCAGGAACTCGTCGTCATCTCCGACGACGGCCGGATCTGGGTGGGTCCGGCGGCGTTCGTGACCGCGCTGTGGGCGACGATGCGCTACAGGTCGTGGTCGTTCCGGTTGTCCGGTCCCCGCCTGGCACCGATGGCCGAATCATTCTTTCAGATGGTTTCGCGGCGTCGGCACCGGTGGGCCCGATTCGTCGGTGATGACCAGATCGAGTGCACTTGGTGTCACAATTGAGCACTCGCCCAGATCTCACGGATGGCAAGGTGACCAGCGACACCCGGACCAGAATCATGAATGCCGCCTTCGAGACACTGCGTGACCTGGGTATCACCGGGGCCAGCGCCAGAGCAATCGCCGCCCGGGGCGAGTTCAACCAGGCGCTCATCTTCTATCACTTCGGAAGCGTCACGAATCTCCTGATGGAGGCCGCCCGGAAGGCGTCGGCCGATCGGGTCGAGGCGTATCGAGCAGTGACCACGGACGTAGGCTCGCTCGGCGACCTGGTCGAGGTGGCGAGGCGGCTACACCGTGACTCTGCTCAGGAAGGGTCGGTCGCGGTGCTCACCCAGCTGATGGCCGGAGCCTCGGCCGACCAGGAGCTCGGTGCCGCGGTGCTCGATGGATTCGAGGGCTGGATCGGACTCGTCGAGGAGGCGATCGGCCGGGCGACCGACGGCTCGCCTCTGGCCGGGCTCTTTCCCGCCCGGGAGAGCGCCTACGCGATCTCCGCCCTGTTCCTCGGGATCGAGTTGATGGAGCGTCTCGACCCCGATCGATCGGAAGCGGAGTCCGTCTTCGACGCGCTCCGCAACGTGGCCGTGGTCGTCGAACAGGCTTTCTCGACGATGGGGTCGCTGTTCCCGATTCCGGGAGAAGACTGAACCAGCCAGGTCCAGGCCGCATACCCGGCTCTTACGCGCATAGATTCAAGGCTGGTCGAGCCCGACCGGGCTGGCCTGGCGAGGAGGAAATCGTGGAACATGCCCTGAGCAAACAGGCGCGCTCGCTGTTCCAGGCCGCGTTGTTGGTGTTTGTGGTGACGATCGTCATCGGCATCTTGAACGGTCTGGACATTTGGGACCCGCCGAGGACCCTGGTGCTGACGCACGTACACGCCGGCACCCTCGGGTGGATCACCCTCGGGGTGATCGGAGTTTCGCTACTCGTGTTCGGGTCCGACGGAGACCAGACCTCGGCTGGCAACGTCGCCAGGGCGTCGATCGCGGCGACCGTGCTGTATGTCATTGCGTTCGCCACGACGACCGGGGTGTTCCGGCCGATCGCCGGAACGCTCATGCTCATTGCCATCGTCTATGCGTTCAGCTGGGTCACCGCGCGGAGAGGACGGGCCGAGCGCACCGTGGCCTCGCTCGGCTTGTACCTGGCCCTGATCTCGCTCGTGATCGGCGCCATCCTGGGAGTGCTACTCGGGCTGTTCATAGCGAACGGTTCTCTGCCCGGGCTCAGCGCGGAGTCAGCGGGCAATCTTGCAGGTGCCCATCCGCCGGCGATGCTCGCCGGCTATCTGATCCTGGCCGGTGCCGCGATCTCCGAATGGCTGCTCTCGGGACAGCCGGCTCTCGCCAAGGACAGCCGGTCCGGTGTGCTCGTGGTGTGGGCCCTGTTCGTCGCCGGCATCCTGTTCAACGTAGCCATCATCTTCGGCATCGAACCTCTGATTCAGCTGGCCTCCCTGCTCCAGGTGATCGCGGTGGTGGTGTTCGTGGTTCGGATGTGGGGCGCTCTCAAGCCGGAGGCCTGGCGGGCGGGTGGATACGCAACCTATCCGCGCTGGGCGGTGGTGTATCTCGTGATCGGGGTGGCGATTCTCGTTTACATAGTCCAGTTGTTCGTCAGTGGTCAGCTGGACCCGGAGAGCGGTGAGGGTGCCCACATCGTGATCGCATTCGATCACGCGTTCTTCATCGGTCTGATGACCAACGCTCTCTTGGCGGCAAGCGCCATCGGACTGGCATGGACCCAGATGGAGAAGGTCATCGCCTGGCTGGTGAACCTCGGCCTGCTCGGGTTCCTGGTCGGCCTGATGGTGGAGTCTGCTCCGATCAAGCGGATCTCCACGCCCATCATGGGAGCCGCGCTGCTGGCGGCGATCTACGCCCGCTTGATGCCGAGGGAGGTATCGACGTCGACCGCTTGACCCGTTGGGTCGCGTTTTTGTTGATCGGGGTGCTGTCGG
>JBFHRE010000031.1:0-21085 GCA_041591895.1 Acidimicrobiia bacterium | reverse complement strand
TGTGTTGACCAAGGAGGAGGGTGGTCGTCACAATCCGTTCTTTGCCGGGTATCGGCCTCAGTTTTATTTCCGGACGACGGATGTGACGGGGGCGGTGACGTTGCCGGAGGGGACGCAGATGGTGATGCCGGGTGACAACACTGAGATGACGGTGCAGTTGATCGCTCCGATCGCGATGGATGAGGGGTTGCGGTTCGCGATCCGTGAGGGTGGCCGCACCGTCGGTGCCGGCCGGGTCATCAAAATCCTCAAGTAAGACCGACGGTAGGGCGCTCCTGGGCGAAGCCCGGGGGCGCCATGGACAGAGAGAAGACCATGGCTTCTGACAAGCGACCGCCGCTCACGCTCGCCTGCGAGCAGTGCAAGCGCCGCAACTACGTCACGAACAAGAACAAGACCAACACGCGCGAGCGCATCGAGTTGAGCAAGTATTGCCGCTGGTGCCGTACGCACACCAAGCACCGCGAAACCCGCTGACCCCGGATTGGCCATGGCGCCTCGCATCGGCGACTGCTAGCGTCCCGGTCCGGAGGCAGGGGTCTTTACAGGGGCGGGGCGGCCGAGACCACCGGTGATGCCGGATCTCGACGCCCCGCTTTTCTGTTTCCCTCCTCACAGGTTCTCTCGCAGATCGAACGTGCGTCCGGATACGTGGGCGGGCCGAGTTTGGAGGCTCGATGTTCGACGAACTGATCGATTCCCGGTACGGCCCGGTTCGATATCGGACCTGCCGCGAGAAGGTGGCCGAATACGTTCATGCCACAGGAGACGACCCCGTGCGCTGGATCGACCACGCCCCGCCGTCGATCGCAGGTGCGCTTCTGTTCACGGTCACGCCTCTCCTTCTGAACGACGAACGCATCGCCGACGTCACCCGGTCGGTGATTCATGGCGACCAGACATTCGTGTGGCACGGTCCATTCCCGGTGGAGACGGACCTCGAGGTGTCCGGCCGTCTCACCAAGGCTCGGGAGCGATCTGGCGTCGTGTTCGCCGGGTTCGATATGAGCGTCGTCCAGGGTGACACCGTCATCCTGGAGGGATCGTCGACGTTCCTGATGTCCGCCGGCGCCGCGACCGGGGGCTCCGAACCGGAATTCGAACCTGCGCCGCTCGTTGGTTCGCATCTCGAGCCTCCCGCGCTGGCACCGCTCCCTCCGGCCGGTGGTCGACTGCCCGAATTGGTCCGGGCGGTGAGCCGGGCGGACCTCGTCCGATACGCAGCCGCGTCGCGGGACTTCAATCCCATCCACTGGGATCACGAAGCGGCCGTCGCCGCCGGCCTGTCCGGGGTGGTCGTCCACGGTCTCCTTCAGTCGGCCTGGTTGGTGCAGGCGGCCGCTCGTCATGCGCCTGGACCGGCACCCCTGGCGGAGGCGCGGTTTCGGTACCGGGCCCCGATGCGGCCCGGAGTCAGAGCCGCAGTCACCGGGGCGCACAAGGACGGAGGGTTGCTGGAGGTATCCCTCGCACACGACCAGACGACATTTGTGACCGCAGCGATGAAACTGGCAGGATGAAAGCGCTCCGACTCGAAGATCGCAGCGACGAGCACCTGTGTCGGATGGCCGGCGGCGGTGACAAGGCGGCGTTCGCAGTGCTGGTTCGCCGCCATCAAGACTCGGTGTTCGGTCTGGCGCTGAGGCTCACCGGCGACTACGAGTTGGCGGGCGACGCCGCGCAAGAGGCCTTGATCCGGGCGTGGAAGGCGTTGCCCGGCTTTCGTGGCGATGCGGCTCTATCCACGTGGCTATATCGCATCACCGTCAACACGGTCTGGACCCATCGTCATCGGGCCCGTCGGCGGAGGGCCGAGAGGATCGAGGACGTGGTCCACCTGCTGCCTCCCAGCGAGAGTCACAACCCGGTGAGAAGTGCCGAGTCGGCGGAGGTGGGCGGTCGGATCCGTCTGGCGCTCGAGGCGCTGCCCACCGGTCGCCGAACTGTCGTCGTGCTGAAGGACGTGTACGGGTGGTCCCACGCCGAGATCGCCGAAACGCTCGGGATCTCGGTTCCTGCGACCAAGGTGCGTCTTCATCGGGCGCGTCTTCAACTCCAGGGCATGTTGGAGGACCTATGACCACCATGGTGTGCGCCCTGTCGCGTCCTTTGATCGTGGCGTCCGTGCTCGACGGTGCCCGGCCTCCGGACTGGGTCGAACAGCACCAGGCCCGATGTCTCCGCTGTCAGGCGACCGAGGCGCGGGCGCGAACAACCGGCAGGTCGATGCGGAATCTCGAATCCGTCGGGGCCGCAGTACCCCCACCGGGCCTGACCGATTCGGTCGTCTCCGGGCTGGATCGTCCGGAGTCGGATTCCCAGGCCCCGGCGGCTCTGCCATGGTTCGCGGTTGCCGCCGGATTGGCGGCGGTGATCGTGGTGGTGCGCCGTCGAAGGACGAGCTGAACGCGCCGATTTCCAAGCCGCTGCCACCGCCCGTATACTTCCCGCATCCCTTGCGAACTCCTCTCTTAGGGGTGTAGCTCGAACTGGTTAGAGCGCTGGTCTCCAAAACCGGAGGTTGGGGGTTCGAATCCCTCCACCCCTGCCACGGCGGTCGTCGGAGCGGCGACCTCTGCGGTTTGCAAAGGAGCTCCCGGAGCAAGTCCGGGGGAGAAAGCTCGGCACAGCCGATAGGCTGTGAGGGAAGAAGCATGGCTACGACGATTTTCGGATGATTGGGTGACGATGAACCGAGAGATGCGGCGGATGATGGAGCGCGAAGAGCGCATCCAGAAGAAGCAGAAGGCGGACGGCACGATGTCCCGGCAACAGCAGGTTGCCGCTGCCGCCTCGCGTCGCCAGCGTTCTGATCGGGGCTCGATCATCGAGCGGTTCCGTCGCTACCTCCACGAGGTGCGCGTCGAACTCAAGAAGGTGTCGTGGCCGACCAGTGAGCAGATGAAGAACTTCACTGTGGTCACGCTGATCACCAGCATTGTGCTGACCCTGGTCGTGTTCGGTTTGGACTTCGGCTTGAAAGAGCTGGTCCTGATGGCCCTCGGAGGCATAAGTGGCTGAGACATTGGAAACCGAAACGACTGAAGAGGACGTGGTCGCTCCAGAGCCGACCAGCCCATTCGATCTCCCCGGCGACTGGTATGTGATCCACTCTTATTCGGGCTACGAGAACAAGGTGAAGGCAAATCTGGAGACCCGAATCCGCTCGATGCACATGGAGGGTCACATCTTCGATGTGCACATTCCCATGGAGAACGTCGTCGAGTTCAAGAACGGCAAGAAGGTCACCGTCTCCAAGAAGGTGTTCCCGGGCTACATCCTGGTGCGGATGATCCTCGACGACGACTCGTGGTATGCGGTCAGGAACACGCCTGGCGTGACCGGCTTCGTCGGCGGCTCCAACAAGCCGACTCCTCTTTCCCGGCGCGAGGTCGAGCGCTTCCTCGGCTTCCAGCGCGAAGAGGAGAAGCCAAAGCCCCGCTTCAAGCCGGAGTGGGAGGTCGGAGAACTGGTGCGGGTCAACACCGGACCGTTCGCAGATTTCAGTGGAAAGATCGAGTCGATCGATCTCGACCAGTCGAAGGTCACGGTGCTCGTCAGCATCTTTGGACGCGACACGCCGGTCGAGCTCGGGTTCGAGGACATTCAGAAGGCCTGATCGCCTGCGGGCCGATCGTGGATCATTGAGTAGAAGAGGTTGATGAACAATGGGTAGACGGAGACTCTCGGCTGTCGTCAAGATGCAGCTGCCGGCCGGCCAGGCGACGCCGGCACCACCCGTGGGAACGGCGCTGGGCCCGCACGGTGTCAATCTGATGGATTTCGTGAAGGCGTACAACGACGCGACCAGCGCGCAGCGTGGTCAGATTATCCCTGTGGAGATCTCGATCTTCGAGGATCGCTCCTTCAGCTTCGTGTTGAAGACTCCGCCCGCGGCGGCCCTGCTGCGTCAGGCCGCCAAGGTGGACAAGGGCTCGTCGGAGCCCAACAAGGCGAAGGTCGGATCGGTGACCAGGTCCCAGGTCAAGGAGATCGCCGAGATCAAGATGCCCGATCTCAACGCCAACGACATCGAAAGCGCGATGAAGATCGTCGAGGGCACCGCCCGATCGATGGGTATCACGGTTTCCGGCTGAGCGCCGGATCGGCGACTCGGTCGCCACACACGAGTCAATGCACACAACGAGTGGGAGGCCGCCGGGGCGTCAGCCGCCGGGGCCGCCGAACCACAGGAGGAATCATGTCCAAGAGAGGCAAGCGGTACGAAGAAGCTGCCAAGCGCTTCGACAAGCACGCCGCTTATCCGGCAGCACAGGCCGTCGAGTTGGTGAAGACGTTCTCGGGGGCGAAATTCGATGAAACGGTCGACGCCGTCTTCCGTCTCGGCATCGACTCGCGAAAGGCAGACCAGTTGGTGCGCGGCACCGTTGCGTTGCCGAATGGGACCGGCAAGGAAGTCCGGATCGCGGTCTTCGCTTCGGCCGACAAGCAACAGGAAGCTGTCGACGCCGGTGCCGACATCGTGGGGGGCAAGGAGCTGGTCGAGGAGTTCGCGGCCGGTCGCGCGCTCGACTTCGACCTCACCATCGCAACCCCGGACATGATGGCCGAGGTCGGGAAGCTCGGTCGGGTGCTGGGCCCACGGGGTCTCATGCCGAACCCGAAGGCCGGAACCGTCACCACGGACGTGGGAAAGACGGTCACCGAGTTCAAGGGTGGCCGGGTCGAGTACCGGAACGATCGTTACGGCAACGTCCACGTTCCGATCGGAAAGGCTTCGTTCGAGGCCGACGCGCTCCTGGCCAACCTCGTGGCACTGGCGACCGAGATCGTACGGGCCAAGCCTTCGGCGGCCAAGGGACGGTTCGTGAAGGGGCTCTCGATCTCCTCGACGATGGGTCCCGGCGTGAAGATCGACGTCGGGAAGATCGAAGACCTCACCGGGGTCTCCCGCTGACATCCATTCGAGTCGAAATGCAGCGAGGCCCCGGCTGACCGGGGCCTCGTCGCAATATGAGGGGGTCCCCGGTTCTCACGGGAAGCGAGCGGACCCGGTATGCCAGGTTCACCTTCGATCGAGCCGTTCGTGTCCTGGTGAGCCAGGGTAGGGACTGGCACACCTGACCGACTCGACGGTCCACCTCGCGGGCCCCGGAGGAGTGGACGGGAGCGGTCTGTGGTACCCGTCCAGTCGATCCGAAGACCCCCTGACTTGTGTCAAGTCTCGCAGAGGGCTTCCCGTCAGTCCAGGGAAAAATTGGGAGGTTACGCGGGATCGGCCAGATTTCTGGGACCGGCTTTCGACCGAGAGCCTCGCCCGGCGGGTGCCCGATTTTTCGTCGAGAGCGCCGACCCCTAATCTGTTGGGACAACTCCAACCCGGCCCGAGACCGCTGGTGCCATTGGCTCAATGGGATTCGTCCCGCCCGCGCAGGTCAACTCTCACAGAGTCCCTGGTCTCGCGCCGAGGGACTTTTCGTTTGTGGGGTGGAAAAGGAGAAAGCATGCCCAGACCAGAGAAGGTCGCGGCAGTCGCAGAGATCAGAGAGCGGATCGAAGCGTCGGAGGCGGTGTTCGTCACCGAGTTCCGTGGCTTGTCCGTGAAACAGCTGGGTGCGCTCCGGCGCAAGCTGCGTGAGAACGGTGCGGAATACAAAGTCGTCAAGATGACTCTGGCACGTCGGGCGACCGGCGACCTGGGGCTGGAGGCGATCAACGAGCACCTGACCGGCCCATCCGGGCTCACGTTCTCTCACGGTGATCCGGTGGCGACTGCCAAGGTGCTGCGTGATCTCAACAAGGAGAACGAACGGCTCGTCATCAAGGCCGCCATCCTGTCCGGGAAGGTCATTTCCCCCGAGCAGGTGACCGCGCTGGCCGAGGTCGAACCCCGTGAGGTTCTGCTTGCCAAGATCGCCGGAGCCGCCAAGGCGCCGCTGTACAAGACGGCCGGCCTGATGGCGTCCTTCACCCGCAACGCGGCGACCATGTTCTCGCAACTGCTCGAGAAGAAGGAAGCCACCGGCGACGACACCGCCGCTTCGGCGCCGACTCCCGCACCGGCCGAAGAGGCTGTAGCCGAAGATTCTGTAGCTGGGGACGCTCCTGCCGAGGAGACGCCGGCTGTCGAGGCTGCGGTGGATGAGGTCCCAGCGGATGAGGTCCCAGTGGCTGAGGTCCCAGTGGATGAGGTCCCAGTGGATGAGGTCCCAGTGGATGAGGCTCCAGCGGGCGACACGCCGGCGGACGAGACCGTAGTCGAGGATTCGACCGACCAGACCGCTTCGGGAGAAGCGACCGATGATGACGCGGCCGCCACGGCCGAGGAGGAATGAACATGGCAAAGATGAAGACCGACGAGCTGTTGAGCGTCTTCGAAGAGATGACCGTCCTCGAGCTCAAGGAGTTCCTGGATGCGTTCGAGGACCGTTTCGACGTAACCGCCGCTGCTCCAATGGCCGCCGTGGCCGTCGCTGCCGGTGGTGGAGCGGCCGACGCTCCCGCAGCCGAGGAGAAGGACGAGTTCACCGTGATGCTTCTCGAGGCGGGCGCCGAGAAGATCAAGGTCATCAAGGAAGTCCGGGCCATCACGAGCCTCGGGCTCAAGGAGGCCAAGGACCTGGTCGACGGTGCACCGAAGCCGGTGCTCGAGGCGGTCGACAAGGAGGCTGCCGAGAAGGCCAAGGCCCAGCTGGAAGGCGCCGGCGCCAAGGTTGAGCTGACCTGATCTCAGTCCGGACAGAAGGACCGAGCAAAAGGTCTGAAGAGAGGGAGCCGGTGCGCCGGCTCCCTCTCTTGCATTGGTTCTTCAGTCGCTGGAGATCGCGGAGAAATAGCCGGCGGCGGCCGCGCTCTGGGACTTCCGCAGCCTGACGTTCACCTCGAGGCGCTCCAACTGCTGCGAGAGCGCCCGCTCGATGGCCGGAAGAGGTGTCTCGGCAAAGAAGGCGTTCACGTCGGCCGCTACCGCCGCCTTCGACAGAGCAGGAAGACCCTCGACCAGCCGGCTGATCGTCATCGAAGGCATCCGGGCTGTGAGCGTTCTCCAGTCGGACCGGATCCGTCGCCAGGCCGACTCGCCGGACCGGCGGTCGGAGAGCAGCTCGCCACTCACCCAGGCTGCGTCCTGGGATCGGATCTTGTTGGCCAAGATCGCATCGACGGTGACGTTCACCGACCGCTCGTCGCCGCCGTTGGCCATGGCGTGCAACAACCGGAGCTGTCGCAGCGGGTCGACCGTGCCCTCGTAGGCGATCCAGAGATCGTGTGACAGGTCTCCACCCATGCGGCCGGCGAGGATGTGCACACACGCCTGTGCGACGTCCGGATCCAGATCTAGAGGATCTTTCAACCAGCGGCGTCCGATGTCGACAGCCCGGGTGATGACCTCTTCGTCCTCGACCAGTCGACCCATTGCACCGATCACCTGGCCGCGCATACGGCGATCGAGGTCGGTGTCATCGGGTCCTGGCTCCCAGCCCAAGCGCTCGTATGCGGGCCGTAACACCGTCGCCAGCCACGACCGAAAGCCGGATCGGGTTTCGTCGTCGACGAGGTGATGAGACACTCGACCGACGGTCTGAATGAGTCGCTGGAGGATGGACTGCTCTGTCTCGAGCCGGAAGCGGCCGACCAGGTCGAGGAAGCGCGTGAGGTCGATCTGGCCGGCCTCAACGAATGCCCAGGCATCGTCGAGCAGACAGAACCGCTCGATGTCGTCGAGGCTCTCGAGACGGTTCACCAAGAGGGCGAGGTCGCCGGCCGCGTAGTTGACCCGGTAGTAGCCGTGGCCGCCGGCATTCACTACGAACCATTCGATTGGCCCGCCGATCGCGATCTTGCCTTCGGGCGCATCGACCATCCACCGCGACGAGAACGGCTCACCTCCGGCCGTGCCCCTGACGACTACGGGGATCGTCCACTGGGTCGTATCGGTTTCATCGGGAAGCGAGAGGTACCTGCGCTGTGTGAGGCGAATCTCACCATCGGACGTGGCAACGTCGATCTGCGGATATCCGCGCTGGTGAATCCAGGTCGTCATTGCCGACGCCACACCGCCGCCCGCGGCCGCGTCGAGAGCCGTCCACAGGTCCTCGGTGACCGTGTTCGAGTATGAGTGCGCTTCCAGATACGCCCCGACGCCGGCGCGGAATGCGTCCTCTCCGACGAACTGCTCCATCATCCGGAGCACCGAAGAGCCCTTGCCATAGGTGAGGGCGTCGAACATCTCGTTCGCCTCGTCCGGGGAACCGACCGGGAATTCGACGGGCCGCGATGTGTGAAGGGAGTCGATCCCGTAAGCCCACGGCCGCTCCTCGGCCGCGAAGGCGAGCCACCGCTTCCATTCGGGACGGGCGGCGTCGGTGGCTTTCATCTCCATGAACGTGGCGAAGGCTTCGTTGAGCCAGATTCCGTCCCACCACTCCATCGTCACGAGATCGCCAAACCACATGTGGGCAATCTCATGTCCGACCGTGTCCAGGACTCTGAGCTTCTCGCTCTGGCTCGAACGATCCCGGTCGACCAGGAGCGTGGATTCCCGGTAGGTGATGCACCCGAGGTTCTCCATCGCACCGAAGGCGAAGTCTGGGATGGCGACGTGATCCAACTTCGTGCCGGGATAGGGAATCCCGTAGTACTCGGCCATGTATCTGAGGACGAAGGCCGAGCACTCGAGCGCGTAGGAAGCCAGATGGAGCTTGCCTCGAGGGACGACGATTCGGGTGGGAATTCCGTCGACGTCGAGCGGATCGGTCGCCTCGAACGGACCCATCACGAACGCCACCAGGTAACTCGACATCTTCATGGTGTTCTCGAAAGTCACCTCTGAGCGCCCGTCGCCGAGCGGTTGCCTGGCGATCTCGGGGTAGTTCGAGATCGCCATCAGGTGGTCGGGGACCGTGAGCGTGAGGCCGAATGTCGCCTTGAAGATCGGTTCGTCGAAACAAGGGAATGCCCGACGGGCATCGGTCGCTTCGAACTGAGTCGTGGCGATGGTCTGCTCGACACCGTCGCCATCGACGTACGTGGACCGATAGAACCCGACCAAGAGATCGTTGAGGATCCCCGTGAAGGCGAGGTCGAGGGTGGCGCGACCGGGGTCGATCCTCTTCCCGGTCGAGACTCGGATCCGCTGCCACTCCGGGACCGGCTTCACTTCGAGGCTTTGACGGCTCTCATCGGTTACGAGGTGCGCGCTGGTGATTTCGAGGTCGAGAGCGTGGAGGTCGATGTGCTCGACCGGGTCGAGCGTTTCAATGTCGATCGAGACGGTTCCGGAGAACGTTGCTGCGTCCAGATCGGGCTCGATCCGGATTCGGTAGTGATGGGGAACGACGCTGGCCGGGAGCCGGTGAGGATTCGTCATTTCAGCGTGGCGAGCTTAACGATCAACGGCCCCAACTCGGCCACCGTTGCCGAGACGATGCCTGCCGGATCCCAGCCGACACTGGTCGGAGTAGGCGGCGCGTCTCAGTCCGTTGCTCCGGGTCGTCGGCGGTCAGGGCGACGGCTGGGGACAATCGCGGCCCCGGTATCCTGCCGCCCGATGTCGTCGACCATCCTCGTGCGTGTGTCCGGTCGCGACCGGCCGGGTATCACCGCCGGTTTGATGGACCTGTTCACCGCCGGGAACGTAGAACTCGTAGACGTCGAGCAGGTGGTGGTACGGGGTCGGCTCAACCTGGGTTGCTTGATCCGGGTTCCCGAGGGAAGTGTCGCTGTCAAGGACCTGGTGTTCTACGGCTGGGAGAGGGACCTGCACGTCGACTTCGAGGTGATCGAGGACCAGGACGTTGCCGAGAACGGGCGCTCGGTCGTCACGATGATCGCCCCTGTGGTGGGAGCCACGGCGTTCGGCGCCGTCGCGCGGGCCGTTGCCGCCGGTGGCGGGAATATCGAGCGGATTGCCAGGCTCTCCGTCCAACCGGTGGTCAGCTACGAACTGGCGGTGTCAGGAGGCGATCTCGAAGCGATGCGACGCCTCCTGGGTGGGGCAGCGGCCGACCAGCACATCGACGTCGCGATCCAGGCGGAGGGTCTCTACCGCCGGGCAAAGAGGCTGGTCGTGATCGACATGGACTCCACGCTGATCCGGGATGAGGTGATCGACCTGCTGGCCGCCGAGGCGGGGGTCGAAGCGGAGGTCGCGGCGATCACCTCCCGGGCGATGGAGGGAGATGTCGATTTCGAGGCTGCGCTGCGCGATCGCGTGCGGTTGCTGGCCGGCCTAAACGAGGATGCACTGGTCCGTGTGGCCGACGGCATCCGACTGACTCCCGGAGCGCGTACCTTCACGAGAACCTTGCGGCGGCTGGGTCTGAGGGTGGTCATCGTCAGTGGCGGATTCGATGTGTTCGCCGACCGGGTCGCCGGTCAGTTGTCGATCGACCGTTCGTATGCGAACCGTCTGGAAATCGTGGATGGTCGGCTCACCGGGGAGTTGCTCGGCCCGGTGGTGGATCGGTCTACCAAGGCGGAGTTGTTGCGCCGGATCGCAGCCGAGGAGGGAATTCCGCTCGCCCAGACCGTGGCGGTCGGAGATGGCGCCAATGACATCGACATGCTGGCCGAGGCGGGCTTGGGGATCGCCTTCAACGCCAAGCCGGCGGTGAGGGAGGCGGCCGACACCAGCGTGTCGGTGCCGTACCTCGATGCGATTCTGTTTCTGTTGGGGATCCGCCGGGAAGACATCGAACGCGCCGACGAGCAGGACGGGGTCTAGGTTCCCCCGAACCCTGGGTTCGTGGACACTCTCACGGTGTTCGTGAGCCCACAGTTCGACCTACCGCTGAACCCTGGGTTCGTGGACACTCTCACGGTGTTCGTGGGCCCACGGTTCGACGGCTGCCGATCCGTTGGGTTTTGTCGGTGGGTTGGTGGACGATCGCTCAATGAGCCTCGAAATGGACATTCAAGCGATGGAGACCAGCAGCGGGCAGGGAGGTGTGATCAGCCGCGACCAAGCCTTCGATCTCGGCTTCTCTCGACGGCAGATCCAGCGGCGGGTCACGGACGGGCTGTGGAGCCCGATTGGGCGCCTCGGATACCAAGTCACCGCCGGCCGGGAAGATGAATCGAGTCGCCTACACGCCGCCGTCGCCCTCCTCCCCTCGGCGGTTGTGAGCCACCAGTCCGCCGCCCGCATTCATGGCTGGGAGGTGTTCACCAAGGGGCCGATCACCGTGACGGTCCACACGAGAACGACGCACGAGTTCCCAGGTGTTCTCGTGAGGCGTGCACACGACATCCAGGCCTCCCACATTACGAAGGTGGGTGCACTTCCGACTACCAACGTTGCCCGCACATGCATAGATCTCGCCGCAGTGGTTTCGCCGGGTTGGTTTGCCGACGCCGTCGATGACCTGGTTGCAACCGATCGCGTTGATCTCGAGGTCCTGGCTGCTGTTGCGGCGGATGTGTGTCGACGGGGCCGCCCTGGCTCCTCGATGATCAAGGCCTACCTTGCCCAGCGTCTCGTGAGTCCGCCTTCGGGTTCTGCTCTCGAAAGGAGAGGCCGCGCCCTCCTCGAGACAGCTGGCTTACCCCGACCGACCTCTGAATTTGCCATGCCCTGGGCTCCGCGACGTCGTTTCGATGATGCGTATCCCGACCACATGGTCGCTATCGAATGGGATTCCCGTCGATATCACATGCGGATGGATGCTTTCGAAGCCGATCGCCGCCGTGACCGGATGGCAACCATCCAGGGGTGGAAGGTGCTCCGCTTCACGTGGAAGGATGTGACAGAAACGCCCGAAGTGGTGGTCGCTGCTGTGTCGTCACTCCTGCTTGGCAATGACCGAGTGGGCTGAACCGTGGGCTGGTGGACACCGTCACGGTGTTGGTGAACCCAGGGTTCAACAGATCCCTCGAACTGTGGGCTGGTGGACACCGTCACGGTGTTGGTGAACCCAGGGTTCAACAGGCTACGCCTGGTAAGACCCGGCGGTTGCCGCCCCTCCCTCTCCGGTCCAATTCGTGTGGAAAAACTCACCTCTCGGCCGGTCGACCCGCTCGTAGGTGTGGGCGCCGAAGAAGTCTCGCTGCGCCTGGATCAGGTTCGCCGGTAGCCTCGCGGACCGGAAGCCGTCGTAGAACGACAACGCCGAGGCGTACGCCGGCACCGGCCGACCGGCCTCGATCGCAGCGAGCACCGTCCGGCGCCATCCGGATTCGGCCGCACCGATTGCTCTGGTGAAGAAGGGGGAGAGCAGCAGGTTCTCCAACTCGGGTGCCTGCCGGTAGGCGGCCGTGATGTCATCGAGGAACCGCGCTCGGATGATGCATCCCGCCCGCCACAGCGACGCCACCAGGCCGAGGTCCAGATCCCACTCGTGCTCCTCGGAAGCCGCCTCGAGCAGCATGAAACCCTGGGCGTACGAAACGATCTTCGATGCGTACAGCGCATCCCGGAGGTCATCCATTGCGACCCCGGACATCCGGCCGGGGCCCGGTAGCGCGCTCGATGCCCGCATTCGCTGGTCTTTGAGAGCCGAGACGATCCGGGCAAAGACCGCTTCGGCGACCAGCGTGACCGGCTGACCGAGTTCCATCGATGAGATGACCGTCCATTTACCGGTGCCCTTCTGACCGGCGGCGTCGAGGATGTTCTCCACCAGAGGGCTGCCGTCGTCGTCTGTTTCGCGCAGGATCTGGGCGGTGATGTCTATCAGGAAGGAGTCGAGAACTCCACGGTTCCACTCCTCGAAAGTCTCGGCCATCTCGAGATGTCGCATACCCATCGCCCGCATGAGGTCGTAGGCCTCGGCGATGACCTGCATGTCGCCGTACTCGATCCCGTTGTGCACCATCTTGACGTAATGACCGGCGCCACCTGGCCCGAGCCACGCGGCGCACGGTTCGCCGTCGGGCGCCCGGGCTGCGATCGCGCGGAAGATGTCCGCGACATGCGGCCAGGCCTCGGCGGCGCCGCCCGGCATGAGCGAGGGGCCGTACCGAGCGCCTTCTTCGCCACCAGAGACGCCGGTACCGACAAAGAGGATTCCTTCTTCGGCCAGGTCGTGGTGCCTCCGCTCGCTGTCGGTGTAGAGCGAATTGCCCCCGTCGATCACGATGTCGCCACTCGTCAGCAGCGGCTTCAACTGGTCGATCACCGAGTCCACCGGAGGCCCGGCTTTCACCATCAACATGATGCGGCGCGGTGATGCCAGTGAGGCAACCAACTCTTCGAGAGTCTCGGCTCGAACGAGGGAGTGTCCGACTCCGGGACCGGCGAGGAAGGCGTCGGTCACCGAGGTGGTCCGGTTGTAGACCGACACCGTGTACCCGTGGTCGGTCATGTTGAGGGCCAGGTTCTGGCCCATCACGGCCAGTCCGATGAGGCCGAGGTCGGCTGAAGGAGTCACGTGGCGAGCATAGGCATGAGAGCCGGTCTGCCTCCGACCGCGGCTCCCGTCACCTCTTCTAATCTGGCCGGATGACCGTACTCGGTATCGACATCGGCGGCTCAGGCATCAAAGGAAACCTGGTCGACGTCACGACCGGTGACGTGGTCGCGGAGCGGTTCAAGATCACAACCCCGCAGCCGTCCACTCCGGCTGCGGTGGCTCAGGCGGTCGCCGGGATGGTGGCGCACTTCGAATACTCCGGTCCGGTCGGCTGCACGTTTCCTGCCATTGTTCGGCGCGGTGTCACGCTCAGCGCCGCCAACGTCGACGAGTCGTGGATCGGGACCGACGCTCAGGCACTTTTCGCCGATGCCACGGGGTTGCCGGTCACGGTTCTCAACGACGCAGATGCTGCCGGGCTGGCGGAGATGCGATTCGGCGTCGCAAGGGGTCGATCAGGCGTGGTGATGATCCTCACCTTCGGGACCGGGATCGGTTCTGCGATGTTCGTGGATGGCACGCTCGTGCCCAACACAGAGCTTGGGCACCTCAACCTGGCCGGATTCGAGTCGGTGGAGGACTGGGCTGCGTCGAAGGCGAAGGAAGACGAGGGCCTCTCATATCCGGAATGGGCCGAGAGGGTCGACCAATACCTGCTTCATCTGAACCGACTGTTCTCACCCGACCTGTTCGTCATCGGTGGTGGGATCTCGCGCAAGTTCGAGAAGTTCGGCTCGCTGCTGACGGTCCCGGTGGAAACGGTGCCGGCCGCGCTCCGAAACGAGGCCGGAATCGTGGGTGCTGCGCTGGCGGCGTCCGGAAGCTGATCGCGTCCGGCCAGTCAGCCCGTGGCGAGGAAGTCCTCGAAGTAGGCGATGTCATCCAGTTCCAACCGGACATCCAACGATGCGAAGGCGTCATCGTGTTTCTCTACCAGGACCTCCCCCAACCGATGCGCCGCGGCGATGATGTCTCCACGGTCGTAAGGCACCCGGAGCTGAACCAGTCGTCGGCCGGCGTCCGCTCGTTCCGAGAGCCGGTTCAAGAGGTCGTCGATGCCGGCCCCGCTGTGCGCCGAGATGAACAGGGCATCGGGGTGGAGGTTGGCGAGCCGGTTGACGGCTACCTCGTCGGCGATGTCGATCTTGTTGAACACGAGAATCTCGGGCACATCCTCTGCGCCGATCTCGTCTAGGACCTCGCGCACCGCGACGATCTGCCCGAGCGGGTCCGGATCCGACGCATCCACGAGATGCAACAGGAGGTCGGCGTCCTGGACATCGTCGAGTGTCGACCGGAACGCCTCGACCAGTTGGTGGGGAAGTCGCCGGACGAATCCGACCGTGTCGGAGAGCAGAATGAACCGACCATCGGGGAGCCGGCAACGACGAACGGTCGAATCGAGGGTCGAGAAAAGCTGGTTCTCGGCCAGAACGTCGGCTTCGGTGAGCAAATTGAGCAGGGTGGATTTTCCGGCGTTGGTGTAGCCGACGAGGGCGACCTGGGGGACCTCGGCCTTGCGGCGGGCCTTGCGTTGGGTTGCCCTGTTCTTCGCCAGTCCGGTGAGTTCCTTCTCGAGTTTGGAGATCCGGCTCAGAATCCGCCGGCGGTCGGTTTCGAGCTTGGTCTCGCCCGGTCCTCGAGTCCCGATGCCTGCGCCCTGCTGAGAGAGCACCTTCCCCTTGCCACGGAGGCGGGGCAGCCGGTATTGGAGGAGGGCGAGTTCCACCTGGAGGGAGCCCTCACGGGACCGGGCGTGCTGGGCGAAGATGTCGAGGATGAGTGCCTGGCGGTCGACCACGTCGCACTCGAAGAGCTTCTGGAGGTTGCGCTGCTGAGCAGGTGAGAGGTCGTTGTCGAAGACGACCACGTCGATGTCCAATGCATCGGTCAGCCGGGCCAGTTCGTCGGCCTTGCCGCTGCCGATGAAGGTGGCGGGGTCCGGGCTCTGACGTCGCACCAACTCCATGTCGACAGGCTCAGATCCGGCAGTCTCGGTCAGGAGTGCCAGTTCCGCCAGCGACCGCTCGGCGTCTCCGGCATCGGTCGGGGCGACCTGGACTCCGATCAGGAATGCGCGCTGAACCTTCACCTCGAGGTCGGTGACGGTCGCGGTCAAGCGGCGGCGTCCGCGGGCCTGGTGTTCTCCGGGGATTGGGCGGTCTGAGGTCACGACGTCAAGCTACCTCGCGTGTGAGCTGAGGGCTCGGGGATTTCTGCTCAGAGGTACTGACCTTCTGATCCGACGTGGCCCAGCTCCTCCTCGGCGATTATCTGTGATTCACGTACCGCCACCACCGGCTTTCCGGTGGCCGGCCAGATGAACCGCCACGCCCCGGTTGGAACCGCCCAGAATCGCTGTCCGGTTCTGACGTCTACCAGGGCCAGGGCGTCGGCGCCGTCCTTGGTGCCCACCGGCACCAGAAGTCCGGAACGGGTGGTCGACTCGTCGGGGGTGTGCCCGACCCGCCACCCGTTTAGGACCTTGTATCCGCTCTCGTCGAAACCGTTGGACTCGCTCATCTCCCCCGGAGTTTGGCATGCCGGGGGAGATGAACGTCAATTGGGGTGGTGCCCTACTCCGGGAGCCCCAATTCGGCCCAGGCGTACGGGCCTTCCCGGAGCGAGACCCCCACCAGCGAGAAGCTCTGAGGGCCGCCGGTCTCGATCCGCCGTGTGCAATCCGGGCACTCGAGGTCGACGAAGAAGGCCGTCATCGGCGGATTGGCGGGCTCGTTCGGGATGCGGGAGACGATCAGCCGGCGGCCATCGAAGTCGTGGATTACGAGGAATGGCCGATCCTTCGTCCCGACATAGAGGCGGCTCAACACCTCTCCGGTGGTCGAATCGGTGAAGACGATCGAGGGGAGTTCGAAGTCTCCCAGAGGCTCCCCGGCTTCGCCGCGGGGGGCTGCCCGCATGGCCGAGTCGTCGATGGTCGCGGTTACGCCTTGGGCGGTGACTGGGCTGTCTGTACCGACCGGCTCGCCGGTCGCCTCGATGAACTCACCCGTCGTGAGGTTGACCCACCAGGCGCCCGCCCCGGTCGAAACGGCTACGCGCGTCGGCTCGCCCGCCGCAACCGCCAGGATCTCGGCCACCCACGGATCGGCGACGTACCCGATGACCTCATCCGATTCCGGAGTGGCGTGCCTCAGGGCTCCGGAACCATCGATGTACACCACCCCGCGATCGCCATCCCAGGCCATCCGGCGCCAGGAGCCGGCGAAATCGCCGTTGAGTCCGAGCCGGTTGCCGGTGTCGTCGGTGAGGTCTCCGAACTGGGTCATGGTCAAGAACTCGGCGTCGCCGATGTCGACCGGACCGAGCAGCGAGAGCGGCCGGACCCCGTCCAAAGGCACCTGCTGGACGATCATTGTGGCTTCGGACGGGAATGAGCTCCAGAGGTTGCCAGCGACGAATGCGGTGTGAAAGGACCCGATCACCTGCGCCATGGGGTCATAGCCCGCCGATCGGATGGTTCCCTCGGCCTGCATCGACACCAGGAGCCTGGTCTGGGTCTCTCCCGCCGGCAACGAAGCCAGGAGAGCGACGATCCCGTCCTCGTACGAGTGGAAACCCTCGACCATGAAGATCTCTGGCAGGCGCCATTCGATCGTCGTTCCGTCCGGGTAGGCCCGAACCAGCGAGTTGAACCCCTGCCAGACGAATCCTCCCAGGCCGTCGGGCCGGCCGACTGACGCCCCGCCTGCGTAGCTCACGGCTGCACCGGACAGATCGGCGACCGGGCTCCATGTCAGGGCGCCTTCGGCATCTCCCAAGACCCAGTACACGTGGTCTGCCGAGGCCCACACGTCGGTAGTAGCCGGCCCGTCGGGTGAGGTTCTACCCAGCTCGAACCGGTTCAGCTCGGCTCCGTTGGAGTCCAGTACCACCATGTGATGCAGGCCTGCCTGGTCGATGGCGTCGATGAAGACGCGATCTGTGGTGCCGGCACCGGATACAGGGGTGAGGTCACCTGCGTCCCAGAAGTCAGCCGAGCCCGTGTCTGCCGGACCGATCACAACCACCTTCTGATTGGCCGGGTCCACAGCCACCACCCGACCATCGCCCAGCCAGGCGACCGCTCGCGGCGGATACTGGGCAGGACCATCCACCGGTGCAACCTGACCCGGGTCACTGCCATAGGGGGCGGCGTGGGTGGTGTTACCGCCGAAGGTCGGCAGTGACATCCAGTCCGGAAGAGCGACGTCGTAGCTGGTTGTCGGCTGAGGGTACTGCTCCAAGACAATCGCCGGATCGACTGGACTCGGCTCTGTGGTCGGGACCGGTGTGGTCGGATCGGTGGCGACCGGCAGGGTCGTCGTCGGCTCCCCGGTCAGGGTTGTGATGGCCACAAAGGCGAAACCGGCAACGGCCACGGCGCCGGCCGGAATCAACACCGCGACCCGGTGGTTGCGACGGACCCGGTCGATCGGGATGACGGGCATCGATTCAGCGGCCATCCGAACCTGGTCGGCCGACTGTCGGGCGAGATCTTCGAGTTTCATGCCTCCACCTCCAGCTTCTTGACGAGCGTCGCCCGGGCCTGGGCGAGGGAGTTCTTGACGCTCGACTCGGCGATCCCGAGAACTTGGGCCACGTCGGCCACTGCCATGTCCTCGAGGTAATGCAAGGCCACCACCTCGGCCTGCCGGCGGGGCAGGGACCGAACGGTGGCCCAGAACTTGTCGTTGACCGGTTCGATGTCCGGGAACTGTGTGTGCCTGAGCCCGGCCAGCCGGCCCAGAGCTCGTGTCTCGGCGCCCAGCCGCCGGAAATTCGACCGGCACATGTTGATTGCGACTTTCCGCACCCAGCCTTCCGGGTTGGGGTGCTCTGAAACCTCGCTCCACGACCGGTGAGCCTTGAGGAAGGCTTCCTGAGCGAGATCTTCGGCGGCGGTGCGACTGCCGCTGAGGGAGAACACCAGGCCGACGACGGCCGGGTAGTTCAGGCGATAGAACTGGTCGAAGCTCTGCCGCACGACGAATGCCGGAGGGTCGCTCATCCAGTTCTCCAGGATCGGATCGTTCTTCATGACCCTATGACGCACCGGCGGTCGTCCCGGGTCTATACGTCCCGACAGAAACTAAACAAAACGAGATGGCGCCCCTTGTCGGGGCGCCATCTCGAGGGGATCTTGGCGATCGATCAGTCGTCGGACTCGTCGCCCTCTTCGTCGTCGCTCTCGTCGCCCTCTTCGTTGTCGGACTCGTCGTCGCTCTCGTCGTCGGACTCGTCGCCGGACTCGTCGTCGTCTTCGTCGTCGGAGTCGTCGTCGCTCTCGTCGTCGGAGTCATGATCTTCGTTCTCGCCCTGGTCGTCTTCATCGTCGTCGTGCTGACGATTGGCCCAGGTCGAGCCCTCACGGTCGTCGGAGTCGTGCTCGACTTCCATCTCGACCTCGACCTCGTCTTCGTCGGCCTCGACCTCGATCTCGACCTCCCAGATCTCGTCGTCGTCGGAGTCGTCGCTGACGCCGAAGTACTTGTCGACTCCGTCCTGGAGAGGTCCGGGCAGATTTCCGGTGGCGGCGGCCCCGCCGACTCCGGCGAGCGCCACGGATGACGCCAGCAGGATCTTCAGCATTGCACCGGACAGCAGTCCCTTGAGCATGGGTTTCCTTTCTCGGGTGGTCCCCGAGCCCTCGACGTCAGCCCACGCGCCCGACTCGGCTCGATCCAGCGAAATCCCGGCTGCCATCTTCACGATCCCCAGGCTTGCCCGGTCGGAGAGTGGTGTCGAAAGGGACGAGAACCCCTCCACGATCTCGAG
The DNA here is from genome assembly GCA_041591895.1 of Acidimicrobiia bacterium. Taxonomy (GTDB): domain Bacteria; phylum Actinomycetota; class Acidimicrobiia; order Spongiisociales; family ZC4RG35; genus JBFHRE01. Next base: position 1,997 of record JBFHRE010000031.1, on the reverse strand, counting down.
CAGGTCGCTCGGAGCGTCGAGGTCGCCGGCCAATGCGGCTTCGAACTCGTTGGCAGTCGAATGTTCGCTCATGTCATCCAGGTAACCGTCTGGGTCGCTCATTTGGTTACGGCCTTTCGAGAGATTTCTCGTCTCAGGGTCTGGAGGGCCCGAAACTGAATCTGTTTCACGGCGTTGACATTCCGACCGGTGACCTCGGCGGTCTCTTCGAGCGTCAAGCCGGCGACGATTCGAAGCATCAGCGTCTCGCGCTGGTCGGAGGTGAGTCTCGTCAGGGCAGCGGCCAGCACTGGATCGAGCACCTGCTCCAGCAGGTCGGCCGGATCGTCGTGTCCCGGGATGTCGAGGCCGTCGGGAATCCCGACTTCGGGGTTCCGGTTCTGACGCCGCTGGTGATCCACGATCCGGCTGTGAGCGATTGTGAACGTCCAGGATCGGAAGCCCTGCTCGTTGCCGGTGAAGGATCGGATCCGCTCGGCCAATTCCCCAAACACTTCCGACACGAGGTCCTCATGGTCTCGCACACCGCGACTGATGGCGTAGCCATTGACCGCAGGAGCCAGGTCGTCGAACAGTTGCTGCCACGCCCATTCCGCTCCGTGCTGTGCGGCTCCGAGGACGCTGGGGAAAGAGAGTCCGATGGCCATGACGCATCACCATCGGCGCCGGACATTCGAAAGTTGAGACTGTGTAGGGTCGTCATGGCAAACATCGAGGAGACGATGACCGACCGATCCACGTTCAGTGAGGCGCTCGACTACCACGAGCGAGGGCGACCGGGAAAGCTCGAGGTCCGACCAACCAAGCCGACGGCGACCCAGGCCGATCTGAGTCTTGCCTATTCCCCCGGCGTGGCGGAACCCTGTCGTGCCATCGCCAAGGATCCTTCGGCTGTGTTCCGCTACACCAACAAGGGAAACCTCGTTGCGGTCGTGTCGAACGGCACCGCTGTGCTTGGCCTGGGGAACATCGGCGCGATGGCCGGGAAGCCGGTCATGGAGGGAAAGGGAGTCCTGTTCAAGCGCTTCGCGGACATCGACGTCTACGACCTCGAGATCGACTCCGAGGACCCCGAAGATGTCATCCGGTTCTGTGAGTTGCTGGAGCCGACCGTCGGTGGGATCAACCTCGAAGACATCCGGGCCCCCGACTGCTTCTACATCGAGGAGACCCTGCGAGCGCGGTTGGACATCCCGGTGTTCCACGACGACCAGCACGGAACCGCGATCATCTCCGGGGCGGCATTCATCAACGCTCTCGATGTGATCGGCAAGGACATCGGATCCGTGCGGGTCGTGTTTTCGGGTGCTGGGGCCGCCGGGATCGCCACGGCGCGGTTCTTCAAGTCTCTCGGCGTGAAGGCGGAGAACACCCTCATGGTGGACTCACGGGGCGTCATCCACGCCGGCCGTGAGGATCTCACCGAGATCAAGCGGGAGTTCGTATCCGAGACCGAGGCTCGGACCCTGGCGGATGCACTGGTCGGGGCCGACGCCTTCGTCGGGGTCTCGGTGGCCGGGACAGTGACGAAAGACATGGTCCGGTCGATGGCCGAGTCCCCCCTTGTGTTCGCCCTCGCCAATCCCGACCCTGAGATCGCGTATGACGACGCAAAGGCGGCCCGGCCGGACTCGATCGTTGCCACCGGCAGGAGCGACTTCCCCAACCAGGTCAACAACGTGCTGGGGTTTCCGTTCATTTTCCGGGGTGCGCTCGACGTGCGGGCGACCAGCGTCAGCGAGGGTATGAAGATCGCCGCCGCCAAGGCGCTCGCCGAACTGGCACGGCAGGAGGTCCCCGAGTCGGTTCTCAAGGCCTACAGCGCCGACAGGATGTCGTTTGGGCCCGACTATCTCATCCCCAAGCCATTTGATTCCCGGGTGCTGTGGACCGTGGCTCCAGCGGTGGCGATGGCGGCCACCGAGGAGGGGCTTGCTCGTCTGCCGCTCGCCGCTGTCGCCGAGTACCGGCAGCGAGTGCGGGCCCGCTTCCAGTCG
>JBFHRE010000030.1:0-21261 GCA_041591895.1 Acidimicrobiia bacterium | reverse complement strand
TGCCAGTTGTATCGCCACCTGCAGACCATGTCGCTGCGGTTCTTCACCGCCACCAAGACCGGGGAGCTGATTTCCCGGCTCAATTCCGATGTGGTCGGGGCCCAGCAGGCCATCACCGGCACGTTTGTGTCGATCGTGTCCAATCTGGTGACAGTTGTTGTCACCCTAGGTGTGATGGTCGTAGCCGATCCGTTGTTGACGGCACTCAGCCTCGCGGTGTTGCCGCTCTTCGTGTTGCCGGCCCGGAGGGTTGCCAAGGTGCTGCGCCGCGTGACGGAGCGGCAAATGGAGCACAACGCCGGGATGTCGGCGATCCTCTCCGAGACCTTCAACGTCAGCGGGGCGCTGTTGGTCAAGTTGTTCGGCCGGGCCAGGACCGAGGCCGACAAGTTCGCAGAGGAGGCAGCCCAGGTGAGGGATCTGGGTGTGCGCCGGGCGATGATCGGCCGCTGGTTCTTCGCCGCTCTTGGTCTGGTCGGCAGCGTTGGCACTGGAGCCGTGTTCTGGGTCGGGGGTCTGCGGGTGATCCAGGGCGACATCTCCGATGGCACAGTCGTGATGTTTGCTGCCCTGGTTGCTCAGCTGTACGGACCGCTCTCGGCGATCTCGAACAGCCGGGTGGAGTTTGCCACCTCGCTGGTGTCGTTCGAGCGGGTGTTCGAGGTGCTCGACCTCGGCACCGATCTTCCGGCACCGGCCGAGCCGGTTTCGCTCGACCGGGTCCAGGGTGAGGTCGAGTTCGAGCGCGTGTCGTTCACGTATCGGTCCGATCGGTTCGAGGGTCTCGAAGGGGTGAAGCGATTCCGCCTGTGGGGCGGACACGCGACCGACGACGGCACTCTGGCACCCACGGCCTCTACTCGTGATTGGGCAGTCGAAGATATGAGCTTCCGGGTCGCCCCGGGGCAGTTGGTGGCGCTCGTCGGTCCCAGCGGAGCGGGCAAGACGACCATCTCGTATCTCCTCCCGCGCCTCTACGACGTCACCCAGGGTCGGATAACGATCGACGGAGTGGACGTTCGGGAGGCCGATCCCGACGATCTCGCTGCCGCTATCGGAGTGGTCACCCAAGAGACGTACCTGTTCCACGACACGGTGGCCGCCAACCTGCGCTACGCCAAGCCGGATGCGTCGCTCGAGGAACTCGTCGAGGCATGCAAGGCCGCCAACATCCACGACCTCATCGACTCCCTCGAAGCCGGATACGAAACGGTGGTCGGCGAACGGGGGTATCGGTTCTCCGGCGGTGAGAAGCAACGCATGGCGATCGCCCGGGTGATCCTCAAGGACCCGTCGATCCTGATCCTCGACGAGGCGACGTCACACCTCGACTCACGCTCCGAAGCCCTGATTCAGGAGGCGCTCGAACGCCTGCTCGAAGGGCGCACCGCCCTGGTGATCGCTCACCGGCTCTCCACCGTCCGCTCCGCGGACCAGATCGTCGTCATCGAGAACGGCCGGATGGTGGAGAAGGGTACCCATGAGGAACTGGTGGGGGCCGGGGGTTTGTACGCGACGCTCTACGAGACCCAATTCGCCACCGGGAGCACCGTGTGATCCACCGGGCCCACGTCATGGAGGCTCGAGAGCGGATCGGGGACAGGGTGCGGGAGACCCCCGTGGTGCGAGCCGACGTGGCCGGACGTCCCGTGCACCTCAAGCTGGAGCTCCTCCAGCACACCGGATCGTTCAAGCCACGAGGAGCCTTCAACCGGGTCCTGTCCGAAGAACACATCCCGGCTTCTGGACTGATCACGGCCTCGGGTGGCAACCACGGAGCCGCGGTCGCATACGTTGGCGCTCAATTGAGAATCCCGGTGGAGGTGTTCGTCCCCGAGGTGACGTCTCCGCTCAAGCGCGACCGGATTGCCGGCTACGGCGCCAAGGTCGTGGTGTCGGGCCGGCACTATCCCGATGCACTCGAGGCAAGCAAAGCGCGGGGCGACGAAACCGGTGCACTCGAGGTTCATGCCTACGACCATCCCGCCACGGTGGCCGGGCAGGGCACGATGGCCGCCGAGATCCACCGCCAGGTCCCGTCGCTCGCTGAGGTTGTCATGGCGGTCGGGGGAGGCGGGTTCATCGCCGGCGCAACCAGCTATTTCGAGGGGGAGATACCCGTGATCGGCGTCGAGCCGCGAGGTTCCTCCGCACTGGCCGCTGCCCTCGAGGCCGGCCGACCGGTTCCGGTCGAGATCGAGAGCATCGCCGCCGACTCCCTGGGCGCTTCTCCGATCGGAGAGGTGCCGTTCCAGTCGATCGTGGGGCGGATCGAATCCGTGGTTCTGGTCGAGGACGCCGAGATCGTTGCGGCTCAGAAGTGGCTGTGGACCGAGTTGCGGCTCATCGCCGAGCCGGGTGGCGCAGCGGCGCTCGCGTCCGTCCTGTCCGGCCGCTGGGTGCCCGAGCCGGAGACGGTGATCGTGGTGTGCGGGGCCAACGCCGACCCGGCAACGATCGTGTGACCAGCAGGCGTGTGACCAGGAGGTCCGGTGGCGGATCCCGCTGACCCAGGTCGATCAAGACCTCGCCAGCAAATTGCTGACGACGAGCGGGTCGACCGGGCAAAGCGTGAGGTTGTCGCCGTCATGGCCGACATACATCCCGGGAACAGCCTCGAACCACTCGTGAGGCGGTAGCGAGTTCATCCAGGCGCGGGATGCAGCGCCTGCCGGCCGGTAGACCAGCACGGTGGAACCGGGGGCCCTCAATCCCGGGAGGGCGGTCACGAGACGGGCGGAGCCGAACAGCCGGGCAACCGCAGCGTCGGGGTCGACCTCGTCATCGCCGTCGAACCAGGTGATCGAACGATCCACCGGGCAGAGGTCGGCCTCGTAAGGACCCACGTCGAATCGGTGGTGGCTGCAACTCCCGGGGAAGATCGAGATGCTCATGGGTTCAACGTACGTTCCGCCACCGACAAAAAAGCGTGCCGACCCGACGATCCACGCCGAGGTCAGGCGATTCGTCGGCGATGTGCTTCCCGGCACTTGTCCGATCAGTGGTCTGATCAATGGTCTGGGCGCTCGGTGGATTCCTCGACCCGAGTCGCCGGCATCAGCAGGAGGGGACAAGCGGAGCGCTCCATGACCCGGGCGGAGACGCTCTTCCACGCCGCCTCGGTGAACAGCCGTTTGGTGGCACCCATCACCAACAGGCCCGGTGACAGCACGAGTGCGGTGCTCACGATGGCATCCACCGCGTCCACCCCCTCGACGAAGCGGCTATCCGGCTCTCGGCCCAACGCCCGCAGGGCGGCCAGCATGGGCTCCACCACCCGACGTCCGCGCTCCTCGAGGTAGTCGAGGGCCTTCATCTCGGCGGTTTGCGACTCCCATTCTGTGTCATCGAGAAACGATCGCCGTTCCTCCTCGTCCATCGAATCGAGGAAGGTGCGCGGCACCTCGATGACCGTCATCACGGTGATCTTCCCGTCGGGCCCGAGGAGCTGGTCGCACAGGGCGGCGGTGGGCGTCGGATTGAGGACGCCAGAAGTGGCAATGAGGATGTCCACGAGTCGCAAGACTAGGTGTCTCGCATGGGTAGGAGTCCACCTAGGCTGGACGGCCCACCGAGAGAGGAGAGTGTGGTGGCGGTCGTCGAGGACGAACTGGTCAACAAAGTCACGTGGAAGATCCCCAACGCCCTGGTGTTGGTGGGTTCACGGGCAGGCGACGAGTGGAATGCGATGACCACGTCCTGGGTCACCCAGCTCTCGATGGAGCCAGTGCTCGTGGGCGTCGGTGTGGACAACAAAGCCGTCACGCACCGGCTGATCACCGAAGGTGGCCGGTTCAGCGTGAACCTGTGGTCATCCGAAGACACCAAGGTGTTCATCAAGTTCTCGAAGCCCGCCGCCTACCTGGATGGCACGCTCAATGGCTGGCCGGTTCGCCCCGGAGTCACCGGCGCTCCGGTATTCGACGATGCCCTGGCCTGGATCGAGTGCGAAGTGCGCCAGTCGGTCGACCTCGGCACGCACACGCTCTTCATCGGGGAGATCGTCGGTGCCGGGATCAACGATGATGAGACCAGGGCTGCGGCGATGAGTGACACCCGGATGAAGTACGGCGGGGTGAAGCGGGGAGGGCACTGAGATGGACCTGGCCGGTATGAACCTGGCCGGGCGGGCGGCGATCGTCACCGGAGCCAGCCGCGGTATCGGGCTCGCCACCGCCGCCGCGCTCCTGTCGGCGGGCGCTGACGGCGTCACGATCACGAGTCGGCGCCCCGAGAACATCGAGGAGGCCGAAGCAGCATTGATCGCGGGTGGCGCCTCAGCTGATCGAATCCTCGCCGTGGCTGCCCGAGCGGACGATGAAGACGAGGCGGATCGGACCGTGGCGGCCACCGTCGAACGGTTCGGCTCGGCGGGCATCCTCGTCAACAATGCCGGAACCAACCCTGCCGCCGGTTCGCTCATGGAGGTGGACATGGGTGCCGTCGACAAGACCTGGGCTGTGAACCAGAGGGCTCCCCTGTTGTGGTCCCGGGCGGCATGGCACGGCTGGATGAATGAGCACGGCGGGGCGATCGTCAATGTCGCTTCGGTGGGGGGAGTCCGGCCAACGCCTCTCATCGGTGCCTACAACATCTCGAAGGCGGCCTTGATCCATTTGACCCACCAACTGGCTCTGGAGCTGGCTCCGACGGTACGCGTCAATGCGGTCGCGCCGGGAGTGGTCAAGACCAAGCTGTCAGAGATGTTGTGGCGCGCGGACGAAAAGGCCGCCGCGGCCACCCATCCTCTCAACCGCCTCGGCGAGCCAGAAGACGTTGCCCTGGCGATCACGTATCTGTGTTCGGCCGGCTGGCTGACCGGGGTGATCTTGCCCGTCGACGGCGGGGCGCTGGGCGCCGCGCCTGGTTTGGCCTGATGCCACACCCTTCGATCGATCCAGATCTCGCGGTCGATTATCTCGATGGAAGGCGAGATGCAGAGCCGCTCTTTCTCGAGGCCACCCGCCTGCGAGATGAGGGTCGCGGCCGCACGATCACGTACAGCCGGAAGGTGTTCGTGCCGCTGACGACCCTCTGTCGGGACGCCTGCTCCTACTGCACATTCGCCAAGCCACCTGGGGCCGGTGGCGCCTACCTCGAGCCCGAAGAGGTCCTCGCTATCGCCCGGGTGGGTCAGGAGCGTGGATGCACCGAGGCGTTGTTCACGCTGGGCGACCAACCTGAGCAGCGATGGCCGCAAGCCCGGTCGTTCCAGGCCGGCCCGGGCTGCGCGACCACGCTGGATTACGTCCGGAAGATGACCGAAGCCGTCGTCGAGGAGACAACGCTCTTCCCCCATGCCAACCCGGGCGTCATGGACCGGGCTGCGATATCTGCTCTACGCCCGTCGAACCCGTCGATGGGATTGATGCTGGAGAACATCTCGCCTCGACTGATGGAACCCGGGATGCCACATCACGGTGCCGTTGACAAGGAACCGGCCGCCCGCGTCGCGACAATCGTGGCGGCCGGTCTCGAGCATGTTCCCTTCACGACCGGAATCCTGGTTGGGATCGGGGAGACCACACGGGAGATCGTCGCCTCGTTACTCGCGCTCCGCGACCTCCACGACCGATACGAGCACGTCCAGGAGGTCATCGTGCAGAACTTCCGGGCAAAGGCGGACACCCGAATGCGGATGAGCGCCGAGCCGGTCCCGGCCTGGTTCGCCAGAGTCGTGGCGGTCGCCCGTTGGATCCTGGGACCGACGGTGAACCTGCAGGTGCCTCCCAATCTGACCGAGCGGTTCGAGGTGTATCTCCGGGCGGGCATCAACGACTGGGGTGGGGTGTCCCCGGTCACGATCGATTTCGTGAATCCTGAGGCGCCATGGCCGCACCTGGTCGAGCTCGAGGCTCGAACCGTGGCTGCCGGGTTCCGCCTCATGCCGCGGTTGCCGGTCTACCCGGAGTACATCGACTCTCACTGGCTCGATCCGGCGCTGATGAAGAAGGTGGTCGCCGCGGTCGACGGCGATGGATACGCTCTCGCTCCTCGAACGGTCGAGGCGGTATGACACGGAGTGACAGATGATCACGTTCACGAGATTGAGACCTGCCGAGTCGATCACAGAGATCCAGGCAGCCACCCGACGAAGAGAGGGAACGACCGCCGTCGAGATCGAGGCGCCCACCCCCGCAGACATCACAGGGGCCCTCAGTGGGGGCGTACTCCCGGTCGCCGGCACTCCGGTTGACGGTGCGGCCGCGTGGATAGTCGGGCCTGCTGACGCCCTGGCGCTGTCGGATCGGGGCATCCCGGGATGGCGTCTGACAGTGATCGACACCGGTCGCCACGAGGAAGTGCTCGACGCCGTTGCCCGCACCGGGGCCTCGTATCTCCGCTGCGGCCGATCCGCTGTGTCGCGGGCGAAGCGCCAGATGTCCACCCCGGGGATCGCGGCCGTGGTGTCGGTGTTCTGCGACGACGTGGGTCAGGCGGTCGAGGCCGTACGGGCCGGCGCCGGTGACCTTTTGTTGCGGGACTGGGACCTGGAGCGGATTGGTGATTTGCGGCAAGCGCTGGCTCCAGAGGCGCTGGTCGAGCGATCTGCGTTCCCCGTCGGTCTCGAGGTCGATCTGGCACGCGAGCTGGTCGGTGCCGAGATCTTCCGAGTGTGGCTCACGCTCGTGGATGGTTCGGCTGCAGTTCGGCCCCGTCATGGTTGGGCACCCGGGAAGGACGAGGCGGTACCTGCCCCGCGCGGACGCCTCTCGGCAGAGTGGAGCGACATCGCTTGGGTCTCGGGCCGTGCGCCCGATGCCCTGGCTGGGGCGGGGGACCTGACACCTGTGTTGGAAGCGGCGCTCGGCGGGACCCGACCGGGGGTGGATGAAATGGAACAGATGTTCCGGGCCCGCGGGGACCAGGTCGATGCGGTCGCCTGGACGGCGGACATCATGCGGAAGCGGGCTGTCGGGGACACCGTCTCGTACGTGGTCAACCGGAACATCAACTACACGAACATGTGCTACTTCCGGTGCGGGTTCTGTGCGTTCTCCAAAGGTCCTCGAAGTCTCAATCTCCGCGGTGACCCCTACCTCATGGGAATCCCCGAAATCGTGGAGCGGGCCCGGGAGGCGTGGGACCGCGGCGCCACCGAAGTCACGCTGCAGGGCGGGATCCACCCGGAATTCACCGGGGACTTCTACGCCGGAGTGGTCGAGGCCATCAAAGCCGACCTGCCCGGGATGCACATCCACGGATTCACCCCGCTCGAGGTGTGGCAGGGAGCGGAGACCCTCGGCATCGGGGTCAGACCGTTCCTGGAGAGGCTGCGTGACGCAGGACTCGGAACCCTTCCCGGCACCGCGGCGGAGATCCTGGACGACCGGGTGCGGACTCATCTGTGCCCCGACAAGATCCGAACTGCCCAGTGGGCGGACGTGATGATGACCGCTCACGAACTGGGGTTGCGGGCAACCACGACCATCATGTTCGGGCATATCGACGGTCCGGCGGCCTGGGCCAACCATCTGGAGGTGGTGCGGCGCATTCAGGAGAGAACCGGTGGGTTCACCGAGATGGTCCCGTTGCCCTTCGTGCACATGGGCTCGCCGATCTTCCTCCGCGGTCAGGCCCGTCCCGGCCCGACCTGGGACGAGGTGGTCTTGGTCCACGCAGTGAGTCGGATCGCGTTCGACGGCCTGATCCCGAACATCCAGGCCTCTTGGGTCAAGCTGGGACTGGCCGGGGCTTCGCGACTGCTCGACGCGGGGTGCAACGATCTCGGCGGCACTCTCATGGGTGAGATCATCACCCGCTCGGCGGGTGCCTCGCATGGCCAGGAGATGACCCCCGAAGAGTTCGAATCGGCGATTCTGGCTGCCGGTCGAACGCCGGTCCGGAGGAACACCCTGTACGAGGCGATCCAGAAAGCCTGATACGAAGTATGGGTCAATCCAGCGGATAGCCGGGTCGGCCCCTGGCCATCCAATCCTCGAATGCGACGTCGGTGCCGACGTCGTGTCCGAGACCCGAAGACATCACGTAGCGATGGTGAAGCACGTCGCAGTATGCCTGGACCGGGTCGGAGATCCCGGCCAGCGAGGTGAGGGTCGCCAGCATGGGTTCGAACGCCCCAACCCGCCATTGGATCGCGGCCACGTTCTTTCCCGAAGGACTGGAAGCTCCCGTTATGGCCTGAAAGTAATGGAGGTCTGAGAGAATCGCCCTCGCTTGGTACTCGAGGGCGTCGATCCCCGTGAGTTCCTTGAGGCGGTTGGTGTGGAACGTCCGCCCGCCCACTTTGATGTGGACCTCGAGCCTGTCGCCACCGGCCTCCACCGGGATCATGTCGATCTCGTCGACGTCGAATCCGAGATCGTTGAGGCGTCGGATTCGCTCGGCGATCTTGTAGCGCTCCTCTGAGAGTATGGCTTCCGATCGGGTCAGCTCGGCCCACAGCGCCCGGTACACCTCGGAGATCGCCTCCCCGAGGTCGAGATCGGCGTCGTCGAGATCGCCGCCGGCCTCGACCGCGATGTCCGCCATCCCGCCCGCCACGTTGATCTCCATGATCTCGAGATCCTCCGACCTGCGCCCGTCGGTCAGACCACCTTCGTAGACCACGGCGGTTTCGGCATCGACCATGATCGTCTCGATGGCTTCGGCGTCGAAGCGGTAGAGGACGTTCGACAACGAGCAGTCACCCCAGAACACCCCTGCGACATGCATCTCCACGAGGAGTTCGGCGAAGGCGTTGATCATCTGGCTCCGTCGGGGTCCAAAACCGGGGCCCGCCAGGAGCTCCCGGTAGCTGAACGAGAATGGCTCGTACTGAGTGATCAGGGCTGCGGACTGTTCGGCATGGCGATCGGGATGCCTTCCCTCGACGAGACCCACCGGTCGGACTGCCGACTTCCCAAAGCCCTCGAGCACCTTGAGGACCTCATAGTCCTGCGACGCGGCGCGCTCGGACAGCTCTTTGACGACGTAGATCCCGCCGGGGTACTCGAAGAAACGGACCTCGTGGCGAGAGATGCCCTTGGGGAGTGAAACCATGTGGGGGACATCCCAGTCGACGATCGAGCGATCCCAGGGGAGATCGAGGAAGTCGGGATGCCCGGGCCGGATCGTGTATTCCGCCATGACGGGATTGTGCCCGAATCGATCGGCCAGGGCGAGGATGGGTCAGGGCGAGGATGGGTCCGGGCGAGGCTGGCAACTCGGACACCAGTAGGTCGAACGAAGACCGGCTCCCAGGCGTTCGGACACGATCGGAGTGCCGCAACGCCGGCAAGGACGCCCCCCGCGGCGATACACCCAGGTCCCGGCGCCGGCACCGGTGTTCCGGGGCCCACTCCGAGTGGCATTCGCAGCCAGGAGCCGTCGGGCCCGGTCCGCCAGCGCGCGAACCTGTTTGTCGTCGATGTGGCCGGCGGGAGTCAGCGGATGGACTCGCTCGAGAAACAGGATCTCGTTCTTGTAGACGTTTCCGATGCCGGCCATCACCCGTTGATTCAGCAAGGCATCGCATACCGGGGTGTTCACGGGCAGATGCCTCCACCTGGAGCCGATCTCAGCGAGGTCGAACCCATCTCCCAGGAGGTCGGGTCCCAGAAGGTCGGGTCCCAGCCCTCGAAGCCGCCCCTGGATCGCCTCCGTTCGGTCGACCTCCACGTTGGGAGCGTCGAAGCAACGCGCCGCGCCGCGGCTCGTCTCGAGCAGCAGAGTCGGCGTCCTGCGGCGCGAATCGCCACCGGAAACGGCCCGCGAGGCATCGTGGGACGAGGCCGGTCGATCGAACTGCCACCGGCCGGACATCCCGAGTTGGATGTGGATCGTCCATCCGGAGTCGAAGTCGATCAGGATGTGCTTTCCGATCGTGCGGACCCCGGTCACCGTCGCTTCGTTCAACCTGGCGCTGGAGCGCCGGATCCCACCATTGCCGTCGAGTGCCGTCAGAGTCTGGCCGGCGAGCAAACTTCGTAGCCGCACGGCGCTGCGGGCGTAGGTGTCACCCTCGGGCACGCAACCCCCGATGAGTGGGGGAGAAGCCGGCGTCGATCAAGACGCGGTACCACTGGGTACCGGCAACCGGCTGTCCGTTGACGGTGTCGACGGTCAGTCGTCCCCGCACTCGGGAGAGGGAAGCGAGTTCTGCGGCGCATTCGACTTCGATTCCCTCCTCGAATGTGATGAGCTTGGTCCGGTCATGGAATGCGGCGAGGCGACCCTCGGCGAGCAACACGATCGCGCCTGCCGACCGGGACGGCCTTCCTTCCGTCTCCGGCCAGCCCAGGGCGGCCCCGTACGGATTGGCAGGATCCGTGGCGGCGAGCCACGTCACACCCGTCGGGTCTGGCGACCGGAGTCGGTCGACCGCGCCGGGAAGGGCGACTTGAGCGCCTCCCAGCGTCTCGACGAAATACCCACGCCGCACCCGCCCGGTCTCCTCGAGGCGCTGAAACACCGGATACAGAGCGCTGAACCCACCCGCGGAGCGTTCCGCCGCCACGGTCGTACGAGCCACCATCCCGTGGCGGTCGAGCAGCAGCTCTGCCCAACCGGCGGTGCGCACGGTTGGGTCGACGGCGATCGGCTCTACGAGTGACCATCTGCCGGCCGAGTGAGGAGGGAACGACGAATTGAGAGAAGGTCGACCGACCGGCCTGCCGCGGCGAGAGCGATTCACGAACGCTCGGAGGGGTGCGGCTGTGTCATTCGTCACCTCGCCGGCCCACACCAGGTCCCACAGGGCGGACAGGGCTGCCTCCGGGTCGCCTCCGCCGGCCGCCTCATAGAGGTCGCGGAAGAAGCTCGCGCCACGAGAACGGAGCGCTTCGCGGATGGCACTGTGGGTTGGTGAGTCGGGTGCGTCGAGGTCGAGCGGAGGGAGCAAATGGAGTCGATCCCTGAACGCCATCGTCACACGACCATCGGCGGCGCCGAGGGCACCCCTTCCGAGCCAGACCAGGTCGCCGGAGAGGAGAAGCTCATCGATGAGGCGAGACGGATCCTCGACTCGGCGCCCAACGATCTCGCTCTCGAACACCGAGGCCGGGATCTCGGCCCCCTGGAGGCGTCGGAGGGCATCGACGAGAGCATTGCGGCCGCGGGCCGGCCGATCGGAGATCTGATGCCATCCGGGTAGAAAGCGACCGAGTGCAGATGGCTCGGAGGCTTCGATCTCGGAGCGAAGGCCGGCGAGCGTGCGGCGCTTGAGTCGTCGCAGCACTTCGAGGTCGATCCACTCCTGCTCCTGTCCCCCGGGAGTAAATGCACCCCGGGAGACGCGCCTTTCGGTCTGGAGTCTGTCCAGAGCGGCATCTACGACCCCGATCGGTAGCCCGAAGCGCGCGGCCACGTCGCGAGCCGCAAACGGACCATGGGTGCGTGCATATCGGCCGATGACGTCTCCGAGTGGATCGTGCACTGGTTCCAGGTGCGCATGAGCGATGCCGGGTGGGGGCTGGGCGCCTACCGCATCTCGCAACCGACCGGCATCCTCGACGGCGGCCCACATGTCCGAACCGGCGATGCGGATCGAGATGACCCGGCGTTCGGCCTCCAATTCGGCGAGGAGGTCCACAGAGTCCTCTTCCTGGATCCTGAGGGCTGCCTCGTCGGTGGTCAGGGGCCCGAGGAGGCGCAAGAGGTCGGCCAGACCCTCCTTCCCGGCTCGGGGCCGGCTCAGCGCTTGCAGCTCGTGCTCCAGGGCCTCGATGACGTCCGCGGTGAATAGCTGCCGGAGCTCGCCTTCGCCCAGGAGCTCCGCCAGGAGCCTGCGGTCCAGAGTGAGAGCACTGGCTCTTCGCTCCGCCAGGGGGGTGTCCGCTTCGTAGAGAAAGCTGGCAACAAAGGCAAAGAGAAGCGACGAGGCAAACGGGCTCGGGAGCGGGAGATCGACCTCGGCAACCCGGACTCGGCGGGCGGAGATGTCGGAGAGCAGGGTTTTCAGCGCGTCCAGGTCGAAGTCGTCCTGGAGTACCTCCCGATAGCTCTCCAGCACGATCGGAAAGTCGCCAAAGCCCTTGGCCACAGAAAGCAGGTCCGCCGCTCGCCGGCGCTGGAGCCAGAGTGGGGTGCGCTGGTCGGGCCGGCGACGAGGCAGTAGAAGGGACCGGGCGGCGGCTTCCCGGAATCGGGCTGCGAACAGGGACGACTCACCGAGATGATCGACCAGGAGCGCTTCCACCTCGTCCGGATCGATGAGCACAGACTCTGCTCCCGGTACCTCGTCGGCATCGGCGAATCTGAAGGCGATCCCGTCGTCGGACCAGATCACGTCGACATCGCGTCCCTGCGTCTCGCGGTATCGCTGCAGCAGTGCCATCGCCCACGGTGCATGCACCCGTGCTCCGTGAGGGCTGAGAACGACCACCCGCCAATCGCCGATTTCGTCGCGAAAGCGCTGGACCACGATGGTGCGGTCGGACGGAACCGTGCCGGCTGCCTCGAGTTCCTCTTCGACGTACGCAACGAGGTTCTTGGCGGCGAATGGATCGAGCCGAAGGTGTGCCACGAGGTGCGCCTCGCGCTCGTCAGGCTCGGTGTCCACCAGCTCTCGCAGGAAACGCCCGATCGCCCGCCCGGTTTCGTACGAGCGGCCCAGGCTGTCGCCATGCCAGAACGGGAGTTTGGCGGTCGGCTCCCCCGGGGCGGGAATCACCTCTACCCGATCCGGGCCGATGTCTGCGATTCGCCAGGCGGTGGCACCCAGCACGAACACATCGCCGACGCGTGACTCGTAGACCATCTCCTCGTCGAGCTCTCCGACCCGCCCACCGCCGGGTAGGACCACCCGATAGAGCCCACGGTCGGGAATGGTCCCGGCGTTGGCGATCGCCAATTGGCGCGCACCGGGACGGGCCGTCACGACGTCGGTGTGTCGGTCCCAGATCAGCCGCGGTCTGAGCTCGGCGAAGAGATCCGACGGATATCGGCCGGCGAGCATGTCGAGCGTCGCTTCGAACACTCGTCTGCCGAGGTCGTGGAAGGGTGCCGCTCTTCGGACCAGCTCGAACAGGTCGCCCGCCGTGCGATCCTCGATCGAGGCGGCTGCAACGAGATGCTGGGCCAATACGTCGAGCGGGTTGCGCGGGATCACCGTGGGTTCGATCTCGCCGTTCGCCATCCGATCCGCCACCACGGTCGCCACCAGCAAATCGCCCCGGTATTTGGGAAAGATCTTCGCGACGGACGTGCCACCAACTTGATGTCCTGAGCGCCCGACCCTCTGGAGACCGGACGCAACGCTGATCGGAGCCTCGATCTGGATCACGAGGTCGACTGCGCCCATGTCGATTCCCAGCTCGAGCGATGACGTCGCAACCACGGCTCTCAACTGACCTCGCTTGAGCATCTCCTCGATCTCCACCCGTTGATCGCGGGCGACCGAACCGTGATGGGCCCGCGCCAGTTCTTCGCCTGCGATCGCGTTGATCTCTCCACAGATCCGCTCCGCCAGTCTCCGGGAGTTCGCAAACACGATCGTCGAGCGGTTCGCGCGAATCAGTTCGACCAGGCGCGGGTATACGGCCGGCCAGATGGATTTGGCACGTGGCTGGTCGTCGGGCAGGGCCAGCGGGTCTGGGGGAGCGGGCTCCGCCATGTCCTCGACAGGAACGACGATCTCGACTTCGAGTGACCTGTCAGGGGGTATATCGACCAACTCCACCGGCCTCGGAGCCCCCTCCCGATCGCGTCCGCCGAGAAACGAGCCGATGACCTCGAGGGGCCTCTGGGTGGCGGAGAGGCCGATCCGTTGCGGAGGGATCGCGCAGAGCTCCTCCAGCCGCTCGAGGGAGAGCGCGAGATGCGCTCCACGTTTGCTGTTTGCAATTGCGTGGACCTCGTCGATGACGACGGTCTCGACAGAGCGCAGCACCTCGCGCGCTGCCGACGTCAGCAAGAGGTAGAGGGACTCGGGAGTCGTGATGAGGATGTCCGGCGGGTGCCGTTGCATCTTCCGTCGGGCGACCGCCGGGGTGTCTCCAGTCCTGAGAAACGTGGTGAGATCTGGCGGAGGTGGCGACCCGGTTCGTTCAGCGGCGTGGCGAATCCCGAGGAGGGGAGCCCGGAGATTGCGGTCGACGTCGTGGGCGAGCGCCTTCAGCGGCGACACGTAGAGGAGCCGGCACCGAACTGCTGTGTCGGGCTGGGGACGGTTCATGAGCGCATCGATTCCCCACAGGAACGCAGCCAGTGTCTTGCCGGATCCGGTTGGTGCATGAATCAGGGTGTGCCGGCCGGACGCTATCGCCTGCCAACCCTCCAGCTGGGCCGGGGTGGGCGCTGCAAAGGTGGATTCGAACCAGCTTCGGGTGGCAGGTGAGAACAACTCGAGCACCTCCGACGGCGAGGTGTCGAGGCGTGGTTCGGGGATGGTGGGAGGCGACGCCACCCGGCAACTGTAGGGCTGGACGCCGGGTACCGGCCTGGGGAGATATCTGAAGAACTCAACGGTGGGAGGTCGGCGAAGTCCCGGTGGAGGTTCAGCGGGCGGCGGCGGCCCGTGGGTATGCCCGCAGACCGAGGCTGTCGTTCTCGACCAGGTCGGCGAACACTTCGGCCAACTCGGGGTCGAACTGGGTTCCGGCGTGGGTCTGGATCTCATGCAAGGCGTACTCGATCGACAGCGCCGGTTGGTAACTCCGGTGGCTGGTGATCGCATCGAAGGCATCGGCGATCAGCACGATGCGAGCCAGCAGCGGGATCTCCTTGCCGGCCAGGCCGAGTGGGTATCCGGTTCCGTCGAACCGTTCGTGGTGATACAGAATCGCCTCGGCGACAGTCCGGTCGAATCGGTCGACGGTCATCGCGAAGCCGTACTCTGGGTGCCTCCGCATGGTCGAGACTTCCTCGTCGACCAGGGGGCCCGGCTTGGCAAGGATGCTCGGGTCGACGTGGATCTTGCCCACATCGTGGAGGACACCGACGGTGGTGAGGTGGTCGAGGTCGATCTGGCTGAGACCGACGGCTTCACCTATGGAGGTGGCGACCCGGCTGACGCGATGGACATGGCCGTAGAGATCTTCGACCATTCCCTGCATCGCGACAATCAACGGGTCCATCGGATGTTTCCAGCCTTCCTTGCCGACGAGAGCCACATGTTCCACCATGGTTGGTGGGCGTGACCCTGGTTGGACAGTCCCAGGGAGACATGGTGCGTTACACCACTTATCCACACAATGGGTCTGCGGGCCCTATTTCTAGCCCGAAGTTATCCCCAGGCTGTGGATTTCTCCCCGGTCGAGTCCTATGGGAGCGGGGCTCCTGGGGTTGGGAGGCCGGGAGTGCACGGCGCCTGACGTGGGTCACCGTTGTCCACAGGTTGGGGCGTCACCGTTGCCGGAGGCGCTCGACGAAGCGTGTCACGGCTTCGTGGTGGGCAGGGTCGGCGTGGGCGATCGCCTGGTAGGCGGCAGTCAGGTCGAGGAATGTCTCCAGATCGGCCGTACGGGCATGACGGAGGAGTCGTTTGGTCAGCCGCACCGAATGCACCGGCTTGGCGGCGATGGTCTCGGCGAGTTCCGTCGATCTCGCCTGGAGCCGATCCGGTTCGACGACCTCGAGCACGATGCCGGCGGAATGGGCCTCTTCGGCCGACAACGACCTGCCGGTGAAAGCCAGTTCCGATGCCAGTTGCCAGCCGGCGGTCCGGGGCAACAGCCAGGCGCCGCCATCCCCGGGGAGGATCCCGAGATCCACGAAGGTGTGAGCGAAGCGGGCCTCGGTCGATGCGATTCTCAAATCGCATCCCAGAGCGAGATCGAAGCCGGCGCCGATCGCCGGTCCGTTGACGGCCGCGATCAACGCCAGGTCGGAACCGAGGACTGTGGAGGTGAGACGCTGGATTCCGCGTCGGTATGCCTCGGCGATCGATCCGGGTTCCCCCGCGAACATGCCCGAGCGGGCGGCCATGTCGTTCACATTGCCGCCCGCCGAAAACGCGGGCCCGTCGCCCGTGACCACCATCACGCGAACCGATTCGTCGACCTCTGCCTCGGCGAAGGCGGAGATGATCTCGAGCAGCATGGATTCGTCCGTGATCGCATTTCGGATCTCCGGTCGGGCGAGCGTGAGGCGGGCGATCCCGCCGCCGATGTCGAACCGGGTGTGCTGCCTCATCGGCGGGCGGCGGAAACGAATCCGGCTGCGAGGGCGGCATCGACGGGGGCGTGCACGTCACCCCCACGCTTGAGAGATGATCCAACGATCACTCCGGAAGCCACGGAGAGCAGACCCGAGATGTTCGACTCGTCGGACCCGGATCCGATCAGGATCGGCGCGTCGGGGGCGGCTCTCTTGACGCTGCTCAACTCCGCCGTCGACACCGGCCGGCCGGTTCCTGGTCCGGAGACGATGATCCCGTCTGCGCCCGCCCGCTCCCAGAGGTCGATCGTGGCCTGTTCGATCGTCAAACCCGCAGGAGGAGTGGCGTGCTTCACGAACACATCCGCCAGCACCGAGACGCCGGGCGCGATCTCGCGCCTGAGCCGGGCGAGTTCCGCTGCCCTGCCGGTAACGACCCCCTGGTCGGTGAACATCATTCCCGACAGGACGTTGACACGGATCATCGTGGCACCGGTGGCGGCCGCTACGGCGAGAGCCGCCTCCGCGTCGTTTCGGAGGACATTGACTCCGATCGGAAGGTCGGTCACTGCCGCCACCTCGCCGACGACACGGGTCATCGATGCGGTGGTCACCGGCGGGACACGATCCGGGAAGAACGGGGAGTCGCCGAAATTCTCGATCATCACGGCGTCGAACCCGGCCTCGTCGAGGGTTCGAGCGTCTACGGTTGCCCGCTCGATGATCGCGGTGATCGATCCTCCGAATCGAGGGGACCCGGGAAGGGGATCGAGATGGATCATTCCTATGAGTCGGGGGAGACTCACAGGTAGGCCCGAACCACCTGGAGTGCTATCTCGGCCGCGTCGCCCGTCACTTTGAGTCTCGTCTTGTCCGGCTTGATGCGGCGCACCGCCAACCGTGCCCAATCCGATGCAGAACCCTTGATCAGGTTGTCCGCATCCTCCGGCCCGTACACCCACTTGGCGTACCCGGGGCCGATCACTTCGACCCGGACCGGAACGTAGTCCTCGTTGGCGAGCTTGAACGAGTAGGGAAGTGACTTCCAACCCAGCCAGCAGATGTGCCGGATCCGAGGTGTGTCTTCCACCTCGACCTTCATGGCCGAATAGATGTCGAGTCCGTGAGCCCACGTTTCCATGAGACGTGTCGTGGCGAGCGTCTGGGCGCTCATCGAGCCTGCCACCCATTCGACTCTGTCGTGGGCATCCATGTGGGACAGGGGCTCGACCACCTTGGCCCTGCCACCTCGCCACCACTCGATGACGTCTTGCGGGCGCATCTTGCGGCCCTTGAGGACTGCCTCCTGACGCACCTTGTCGAGGTCTGGGGCGTTTCGGTATCGCTCGATCTTGCCTTCGCCGAGGATCACCGATGCCGCCAGTTCCTCGTAGTCTGCGAGGTGGCTGATGGTGTCCCGAATCGTCCAGCCTTTGGCCGGCGTCGGGCGGTCCCAATCGCGAATGCTGCGCAGTTCCCGCTGGAGGAACTGATCGAGGAACTGCTGTTCGGCTACCAGGTCGGACAGGATCTCACGCACGGTCGCCGAGTTTAGTGCCGATTTGGCGTGTACAGCCAGTCGGCTCGGGCGTGAAAGTCTTTCCGGGCAACAGCCCGATCACCAGGCGCGGTCAGCCTGTTCTGGTCCGAATGGAGCGGGCAGACGCACATTTTCCACAGGCTCGGTGTGTTCGTTGAGTCGATCGATCAATTGTCGAAGGCGGCCGTAGCTCCTTCGGTCGAACCGGAGGCTGATTCGTTCGCAATCGAGGGAGTCGGCGTCTGCAACTTCCGCGGCAGACGCCTCGGCCCGGGTGATGACGCCATCGGTGAGGAGGTCACCGAATTCCTGGGAGAGTTGATCGAGGGAATCCTGGTCGGGCGCGGCCCGCAGGCGCAACACGAGCTGACCGTCCACGTAACGTTGCGACTGATAGTTGGCGTAGAAGCGCGTTATCTCGTCGGCGGCCGCGACCGGGTCGGAGGTCGTGATGTAGAGGTCCAGGTCCTCCGGTGAGATCAATCCCCGTTCGAGCAGGACATCTCGAAAGAAATCGGTGAGGGGCGTCCAATATCCCGTGCCCGGAGACTCCATCAGCACGATGGGATGGAGATCCGACTTCCCGGTCTGGATCAGCGTCAGAAGCTCGAACGCCTCGTCGAGTGTGCCGAACCCACCGGGGAAGAGGGCGAATGCGTGCGACTCCTTCACGAAACCCAGCTTTCGGGTGAAGAAGTACTTGAAGTTCACCGTCCGCTCCGGGGCGAGGTACGGGTTGCCCGAGGTCTCGAATGGAAGACGGATGCTCACTCCGTAGGAGTGGTCGAGCCCGGCGCCCTCGTTGCCGGCCGCCATGATCCCCGGACCTGCGCCGGTCACCACGCCCCACCCGCGTGCCGCCATGAGAGCGGCAAAATCGCGCGCCAGCACGTAGTTCGGATCGGTCGACGGCAGACGGGCCGATCCATACATTGTGACCTTGGGCTCCTCGTGGCGGGAGAACACGAGCGATGAGTAGCGCATCTCCTTGAGAGCGGTGTTGATGAGCTTGAGGTCGCCCCGAGTCGGGTTGTCGCGGTGAAGTTTGATCGCGGTGGTGATGATCTCGGCGATCAGGTCGTCGTTTGGGTTGCCGGATGCGCGTCCGACCAGATCACGGACGATGGTGTCCAGTTCCGGGTTGCCGATTTCGTAGCCCATGGGAAGACGGTACCGATGGTTGGGATGAATGCGTGGGAGCGCGCCTCCAACTGGATCGGGTCAGCTCACCGAAACGGCTTGGTCTCGGGTCCCTTGCGCACCACTGCGTTCCAGACCGTCTCGTAGTGATCCCGGTCGTACACATCGACGTGCGGGAGGACGAAGTCCTCCCATGCGCGCCGGAGGGGGTCCGGGGTGCCGGTGTGAACGCGGAGGCCGGTGGGAATTCGATCGAGCACCGCTCGAAGGCTCAACGGGCTCTCCACCCGCGTGGTGGCGTCGAGCGACTCGAACGAAGCGTTGACCTCGTTGGCGAGCCGTGCGATCGCGGTCACGTACGCATCGGTCAGTGACGGGTAACGGCGGCGCAACATGGCCTCGACCTGGTCGATCCCCGGAAACGATTTCTCCCAGATCGTCCAGCGGTCGGCGAAAGCCTTGTTCAGAGTCTGTGTTCCTGCGTAGTCACGCAGGTCGGTCGGATTCATCGTGCCGAACACCCTGACGTCGGGGCGGAGTCTGACCGTCTCGCCATTTGGCAGGTCGAGCGCTGCATACCTGTCGAGAAGCCCATGGAGGGCGAAGAGCGTTTCTGCCCCGGCTGCGTTCAACTCCGAGAGGTTGAGCAGCGCCGGTCCCCGGAGCGCGCGTGTGATGTCTCCGTCCTCCCAGCGCGACTCGGTTCCACCCTTGCCGTCGCCGTGGAGCTTGGTCGATCCGATCAGGGTGACGTCCCTCACCTCTCCGGTCAGCGGGATCCGGTAGTAGGGGAGTCCGAGCCGTGCGGCGAATTGCTCGATGTCGTGGTCCTTGCCGGTGCCCATGTGCCCGCGTACGGCGACATGGAGCGGAGCGAATCCCTCGGGCTCCTGTTGGCGGACCGATTCCACCTGGGCGAACCGATACAGCATTCCGAGATCTACGTAATGGGGGTCCGGAGCCGGCACCTTGCCGCGCCGTTGATCGGCGTCCGCGAGTTCGGAAGGAATCTCGAAACGGGGGAGCTCGATCGGCTTCCCGTCGCCGGTTGGGTCTTCGAAGACGACGGTGTCAGGCACTGAGGGGTTCCTTTCGGGATTGGCGAACCGGTCGGGCCCACCAGGTCTCCATTCCGGAGCGGGTGAGCGAGTGTCGAAGGGAGGAGCGAACTCCGTCGACCATCGCCCGGGCCAGGGCGTCGGGCCGTTCGACGATCTGGTGGCGGTGATACGCCGTGGTGACGGTGTCGTCGCCGATGCCGATTCCGAGCACGGTGGTGCCGGACCGTTCGATGGCCTCGACGGTGGACGCGAGCGCCTTGATGGAGCCCCGCGTCATACCGTCCGCCAACACCACCATGACTCTCACGGACGCACCGAGGCGGCCCATACGCTCGGCGGCAAAGGCGAGGTTGAACTCGTCGACGTTGGATGCCTTGTCGAACATCGAGATCGGGGGCGCCTCCTTCGGTGATCGGCGGGCGAGCATTGCCGCCTTGGTCGGCTCGCTCGCCACCCAGAACAAACCCGCCAGTAGGTCCTCGGCCTCCCGCCACCGGCGATCGAAGGGCTTCACCAGATAATGATTGACCGTTCCTGCGAGCCGGTCGGCGGCGCTTCCCTGGGTCTGTCGAAGTCCAGCCGTAGCCTGTCCCCGTGATCGGGTATAAGCCCACTCGGTGTCCGACGACCTGGCTGCGAACGAGCGATTGAACAACGCGACCTCGAAGTCGATCTGAAGCTCGTCGCACAGGCGGGCCAGCGTCCAGGCGCCGAGGAGGGCGGCTGACATGCCCCAGCTGGAACGGGTGCCGCCGATGCCCGATCGAGGTTGCAGCATCGATGCCGATGCGTCCACGAGGAGGCTGACCGCGTATGTGCGACGGGTTCGGGCCGCCCGCCGCTCGTACATTCGGGTGTACAACCCGGCGCCGATGAACAGGGCCGAGTGTGGCGACACGTCACCCTGGTCGTAGCCGGAACGAAGACCGCGGCGCTGGTTGGCGGCGAACAAGGGGAACAGCTCTCCCGACACTTCACGCTGGGCGAGGGACCACGACCGGGCCAACTCGTTCAGCGAGGTGCGGCCATCCGTCGCTAGCGACGCGAAACGCGCCGGCACCGGTGCGGTGATGAGCTTGCCGCTCTGTCCGGTCGGGAGAAAGATCGAAGGCGCTTCCGAGACCCTCAACAGCTGATCCGTGGCCGGGTCCGCACCCAGCTCCGAGTTGCCTTCGCGATCCGTCAGGCCGGCTCGAGCCTGGGCGGCACGCTTGGTATCCGAGTACGAGCGCGCGTCCCGCACCACGGGGGACGAAAGCCGAACCTGATCGACGCCCTCGGCAATGCTGTCGGCATCGTTCGCCTCACCTGCCCGCTGCTGGGCTTGGGTGGCGGCTTCCGTCAGTTTGGTGAGCAGTCCGTTGTTGCGTGCGATCTCTGTCAGTTCGAGGGCGTGGCCGGCGACTTCCCAGGGATCGCCGGACGTGGAGGCTTCGACTAGGACGTCAGACGCTTCGGCGAGTGCCACGGCTGCTCGGGCAT
>JBFHRE010000029.1:0-21287 GCA_041591895.1 Acidimicrobiia bacterium | reverse complement strand
GGCGATGCGACGGCGGGTCGAAGCCCGGGATCAGACCTGTGTGTTTCCGGGGTGTCGGATGCCGGCCACCCAATGCGACCTCGACCACCGCCGACCGGTCGCCAACGGCGGGTTGACCCACCCCGACCAACTGGTCGCCCTCTGCCGGCACGACCACGTGATCCGGCATCGGGCCGGATGGACCCACCGTGCCAACTCGGACGGCAGCCACCAATGGACCAGCCCCCTCGGCAACACCTACACCCGACCACCCCCATAGGAGCGAGCCACGGCCGCTGGTACTCTCCGCGCCCGAGTAGCTGCAGAAACTCAGCTGGTTGAGGCGTGCTCGGTAGGAGAGCCACCTCGCCACTCGGCGAGCGTCGATTCGATGAAACGATGCGACGATTCGAGCACTTCCCCCGCGTCCCCGGGCTGACGTTCCTGGGGGGCTCCAAACCGGATCCGGACCGTCGACCCGAACTGAACCGGAACCATCTTCGCCACGCGCCACGACCCATCGATCGCGGTTGGTACGACCGGCAACTCGGAGGCGGCCTTGAGCAGTGCCTCACTGCCTGCCCTCTTGAACTCGCCGAGCGTCCCATCGAAGGATCGGGTTCCTTCCGGAAAGATCACGACGCTCACACCCCGATCCTGAGCCGTTCTCGCCATCTCCACGATTGCTCGAACCGCCTGAACCCGGTCGCCGCGGTCGATCAAGGCGTTTCCTCCCCGTTTCAGGTTGAGGCTGATGCTGGGAATGCGACGGCCGAGTTCAGCTTTCGCCACGTATTTGGGGAAGTTGGAGTAGAGCACCCCGCCGATCATGGCGATGTCGAGCAGGCTCTGATGATTCGAAATGATGGCGTACCCGGTGTTGGGTTGGATCGCCGGGTCCCGCTCGACCTTGACCCGCACCCCGCCGACGAGAAACAACCACATCAGCCATCGCTGGAGCGACGCCATCACGTGCTCGAACGGCCGCAGACCGAACAGCAGAGCTATCCGACCGGCGACGTCGAACACCACCAGGGTGACGCCGAACAACAGCAGAAACGGAACCGTGGTGACCCAGGAAAGGACTCTGCGCACCGGACCAGGCTACCGGGGCCGGCGCCGGTCCAGGCGGGCGAACGAATCGGCCACGGCCTCGACGAGCATCGAAGAGTGCTTCCAGAGCAGGGTGGCGTGACCGGCCCCGGGCACCGACCTGACTTCGGCCCCCGGCCAGTGCGACGCCAGGGCTTGCGATGCCGAGGCCGGGACGAAGCCGTCGCGGTCACCAACCACCAGGACCGCCGACGCCAGGTGGGGGAGGGGTTCGACCTCCAGAACCGACGCCGAACCGAGGACCGATCGGAGTCGTGATTGAGCCTGCTCCCGCCCTCCCAGGGCCTTCCAGTCGATCGCCCTGTTCAAGATGCCATCCAGGTAGACCGGCCCGGGGGAGTGGGATGCCGCCATGCCCGCCATCGCCGTCTCGACCGGAGAGACGGCGGCGACCAGTGCTGCCAGATTCCCGCCCATCGAAAAGCCCGCTACCCCGATCCGATGATCTCTGGACATGGCTGCGATCACGGACAGGGCCTCGGCGACCGCACCCCATCCCATGACGGCGAAGTTCGCCACGGTGCGGATTGGCTGCAGGTCGGGAGCCACGACCCTGCGGCTTCCATAGAGTGGGATGTCGAACGCCACACTGCCGATACCCCGTGCCGCCAACTCGGCGGAGAGTTTTCGCCGCCGATCGAAGCCATGCTCATTCCACGCCGGCATGAGAACGCACATGGCGTCGGATCCGGCCGCCGGCTCGACCATCTCGAGAGACATGACCCGGCTGTCAGGAGGTAGGCGCGGTGCCACCGGGCTGGTCGCCTGTCCTCTTCGCAAACGAAACCCTCGGTGCTCCTCCTTGCGTCCCCAGACCACTTCGATCGGCGCCGGTTCGACGTCGAAATCTCTGGTCGAGAGCAAGGCCAGATCGCGCTCATCGCCCCAGCCCTCCGGGAACACAGCAGACGCCTTCCGGGCCAGTCGAAAGCCGACCACTGCCGCTCGATCGAAGGGATGCATCAATCGAGGTCCGTGGCCAGCAGGTCTTCGACCGTCTCCCGGCGAATCACCAGCCGGGCTTCGCCATCAGCTACGAACACCACCGCAGGACGGAGCACCTTGTTGTAATTGGAGCCCATCGAGTGGCCATATGCCCCGGTGACCGGTGTGGCGATGATGTCGCCGACCGACAGGTCCTGTGGCACCTTGCCCTCCCGCACCAACAGGTCGCCCGATTCGCAGTGCTTTCCGACCAGTCGGATGGCGCGCGGACGCTCCGATTCGACAGCCCGGGGGAGGAACGTCTCGTATCCGGACCCGTACAACACCGGGCGAGGGTTGTCACTCATGCCGCCGTCCACGGCGACGTAGGTACGTATACCGGGAATGTCTTTGATCGTTCCCACGGTGTAGAGGGTGACCGCCGCGGCTGCCACGATCGCCCGCCCGGGCTCCACGGCAAGGGTCGCCGTCAGCCCCGCTTCGCCGGCTGCCGCCCGCAGCGTCGCCGCCCACTCGGAGACACTCGGGGCCTGCTCACCCTCGACGTAGGCAACTCCCAAACCGCCTCCCACCACCAGTTCGGGGAGGTGGAACTGCTCGGTGAACCCGCCGATGACCTTCAAAGCCTCTCCGAACGACTCCACCCGGTACACCTGGGATCCAATGTGGGCATGCAGACCGATGAGGTGGAAGGCGGGCGAGCGCTCGACGCGTTCGATGGCTCGGTTCGCCACTCCGCCTGCGATGCCGAAGCCGAACTTCGAGTCCTCCTGGCCGGTGGCGACGTACTCATGTGTGTGCGCCTCGACCCCTGGGGTGATTCGGAGGAGAACCCGGGGTGCCGGTAATCCGCCCTGAACCAGACCTTCGACACGATCGATCTCGTCGAACGAGTCGACCACCAGTCGTCCGACCCCGTCTGAGAGGGCGACTCGCAGTTCGGCATGGGATTTGTTGTTCCCGTGGAACACCAGATCCGACGCCGGGACACCGGCAGCCCGAGCGATCCGGTACTCACCGAGGGTGGCGACATCCAGACGCATGCCTTCCTCATGCGCGAGTCGCGCCATCGCACGACAGAGAAAGGCCTTGGTCGCATAGATCACGTTTCCGGCCCCGAAGGCGTCGACCGCCTCCCGGGCGCGATCCCGCAGATGACTCTCGTCGTACACAAACAGGGGAGTCCCGAACTCTGCGGCGAGGGCGAGCAGGTTCACACCACCGATCCAGAGACTGCCATCGGATGCGACCGAGGACGACGAGGGAAGCAGATGCCGGGGAATCGGGGTCATCGGGACGAAGATGGTAGGTGACGGGACTCGACATCCAGCCGTGGGCTCAAGAAACCGGCGTTAGCTGCCGATGAAATCGGAGCGATTCGAGGAAGGAACACCATGCGATTCACCCAGATCCTCCACAAGGCCCTGATCCTCGCCGGAGTAACGCTTTCACTGCTGGCCACCGCAGTGGCGTCGATCCTGGCCGAGCCGATGATCCTGCTGGCGACCGCCATGGCGGCCACATGCGCCGTGTACGGGTTCGTCAAACTGCAACCTGCCGAAGCTGAAGCCCCGGCCCACGCTCGCCCGATGGTGGGGGCTGCCGCCCGCTGATTCTGGATGCGCTGAGTCTCAGCGCCGAGCACGTTCACACCAGGCGCCGGTCGGTCAACCGACCGGCGTCGTCAGTTCCCGGCCTGCGTCTTCTCTTTCTGCGCTTCTCCATACAGGTACCACCAGCCGAGTCCGTGTACGGCTATCGCCAGACCGAGCACGAGTGTGGCGATCCAGTAGCCGAGGAAGGCCGCCGCCACGGCGGTGATGGCGGCGAGAGCGACCAACGCAGACCGAACACCATTCAAGGGGCCGAACATCGTCACGAGTCTAAGGAGGGCCGATCCTCACCGAGAATCGCGGGGGTCAGGTCTCACGCTTCCGAGCCCGGAAGATCCGCCTCGGTACCCGGTCTTCCACTGTCGATTCTTCGACAACTCCGGCCTCGAAGCCGGCCCCGTCGAGCAGACTCAACCAGGTGTCCTCGGCAAACACGCCATTGACGTGGCGGTCGTGTATCGCTTCGACCCTGCCTTCGGGTCCCTGCAAGACGAAGACGTAGTCGACGACGACCCGGGTGCCGTCCGCATCGTGCACCCATTCCAGGTATCTCGCCGAGCGCCCATCCGCCAGGTCGGACCCGCCGTGGTCGGTGTAGGGCTGGAACGTCTCTGCCACGTGGTCGGGGGCCACCACCAGAACACCACCCGGTTGGAGATGGAGCCATGCGGTGGCAAGAGTCGCAGCCAGGTCGTCCTCGGTCAGCAGATAGGCGACCGCGTCGTGAATGAATACCCCATCGAACACCCGTTCGAGCCGCACGGATCGCATGTCGCCTCGGACATGTTCACTGGTCGGGTTGAGCCGGCGGCTGACGTCGATCATCTCCGCCGACAGGTCCACCAGAGTCATCTGGAAGTGGCGTGAGAGGTGAACAGCGTTGTGGCCGCCACCTGACCCGAGCTCGAGGACGGTCGACACCTCGGTGCCGGCCGTGACGAACAGGCGCCGGATCTCGTCGGCCTCGTCCTCGTACTCGGAGGGCGGTGAAATCACCGGCCACCAGAGTGCGAGATCGGCGTACAGCCTGGGCGATCGGTCGGGGTGCCCGGGATCAGGCGTCAGCGGGGCCATGACTCAGTGTCGCACACGGCGGAGGCACCCGCCTTCGGGCATGAGCGATGGTGCGACCTCGGTTCTACCGGACCTCAACCCCACGAAGGTTTCCGTCACTGTGACGTATTCAGCAGACAGTAGGCCCCGCAAGCAGAGGAGAGGTGACGCGGGTGCCGCGCCCGCCCAAGGTTCGCTGCGGGCAGTACAACGCGGGCTGCGCAGGGCTCGGGCGAACCGGCCGACCGGGCCCACCTACCTTCGAACTCTTCGGCCGGCTCCTCGCAAGCGGTCCAAGCGTGCTAGATATTGCGGATAATCTGTATTATCCGCATTACAGGAGATTGCAGGTGGACACTTCCATCTGTTGTGCCCCCCAGACTCCAACCGGCCCGCACCCCGAGTTGCCAAACGGCCCGACCCCCGTTCGCCCTTGGTCTGTGCGAGGGAACAGATCTAGGCGGCTTGGCCGAGCAGCCACCAGGTCTGGATCACGCCCTTGCCCTTGATCTCGACCGTCCCTCGTGGCTCACATGCGAAATCATCCCCGAGCGCCTCCATCGTGGCTCGACCGATCTGGATCCGACCCGGCTCACCATGAGATTCCAACCGGCTTGCGACGTTGACCGCATCCCCCCAGACGTCGTACTGGAACTTCGTGGTGCCGATCACGCCGGCAACCACGGGACCGGTGTTGATCCCGATCCGGAAGCGAATGCGACTCTCCCCCACCGGTGGGAGATCGTCGACGAATTCCATCATCTCGAGAGCCATCGCCGCGAGCGCCCGGGCGTGATCGGGGATTCGACGAGGCGCTCCGGCCACCACCATGTAGTTGTCCCCGATGGTGCGGACCTTCTCGACCCCGTGACGAATCACGAGACGATCGAAATGTGAGTAGATCAGGTTGAGCAATCCCACCACCTCAGCCGGTGGCATCGACTCGGACAACGGTGTGAAGTCGACGATGTCCGCAAAGAGAATGCTCACGGCGTCGTACTGTTCGGCGATCGTCTGCTCCTGGTCTCTGAGCAGATCGGCCACCTCCCGGGGAAGAACATTGAGCAGCAATCGCTCGGACTTGTCCTTCTCGAGTCGTAGCAACTCGAGCACACGACGATTCTCGCCGACGAAGTAGTAGAGCAGCCCGAACGCAATCGAACTCACCGCACCGACGTTGAGGATGTAGAACGTGACGATCACGGCGTCCGGCAACTGGTTCGGGACCTGGGTCGTTGGCGCCCACAACCCGACCACGACGACGAGCACGAGATATACCGCGAGCCACCTGGCAGCGCCCGCCCGGCCACCTATGAGGAATGCTCCGATCGGCCCCAGCAGCGACCAGAGCACCACCGCGCTCGACCCGGCGTAGCCACCGAGGGCGATCGCAAGGAGGAACGGAACGAACGTGATGAGCGCCAGCTGCAACCGGATGAGGACGTCGAGGCGCCCGACTGAGCGACCGAACACGAGGGTCGGGATCGAGATGGCTGAGTACGCAAGTGGGTATGCAGCGGCGCCCGCCTCTCCAAACGCCAGATAGAGACCGCCCCAGGCCAGACCCGCAACGCTGGAGAACGCCGCGAGCATGAAGAGGAGTGTTCGTCGGAGTCGGAACTCGTCGACCGACTCGTCGCCGGCAGCCACCGCCGCGAGCCTCTGCATGAACGAGGCGCGGGTCACGACCGCTCCCCCGCCATCCGTCTGAGTTCCTGCAACGGCTTCAGTCACCGACTCACCGATCGTGACGGGATGTCATAAGCCGATTCCAAGTCGTGGCGGTACGAACGCTGGCCTCCCGGGTTTGATCCGAACATACACTCGGATCGGGGTGGCCCGGTGCCTTAGTCTGGCCGGATGAACCCGATCGAAACGGCCGACTATCACACCGGCGGCGAGCCCTTCCGGATCGTGGTCCAGGGGATCGATCCACCGTCGGGATCGACGGTGCTGGATCGACGGGCATGGGCGCAAGAGCACCTCGACTCGGTGCGAAGGTTCCTCGTCAACGAGCCGCGCGGGCACGCCGACATGTACGGATGCTTTGTCACTCCGCCCGATGACGCCGGAGCCGAGTTCGGTCTCGTGTTCTTCCACAAAGATGGCTTCTCGACGGCGTGTGGGCACGGGACCATCGCCGCAGCCACCTGGGCGATCGAAACCGGCCTCGTCCAGCCGGCGGGAGCCGACTCTCGCTTCTCGATCGATGTTCCTTCGGGCCGGGTCGACGTCGACGTCCGGGTAGAGAACGGCAGGGTCCAAAGTGTTGGCTTCACCAACGTCCCCTCGTGGGTCAGCCAGCGGTCGGTCGCCGTGCCCGAATTGGGAATCGAGGTGGACGTCTCGTATGGAGGAGCCTTCTATGCCTCGGCCTCCGCCGCCGCACTCGGCCTCGAGGTCCGTCCAGAGGACCTCCCCCGCCTCATCGATCTCGGACGGAAGATCAAACGGATTCTCGACGACCACGACGCCGTCCGTCACCCCACCGACCCGCGGCTCTCGGGTTGCTACGGGACGATCTGGTGGCAGAACGAGGGTGTGAGGCCCAACGAACTCCTCCAGCGCAACGTCACGGTGTTCGCCGACGGTGAGGTAGACCGCTCCCCGTGCGGCAGCGGCACTTCGGCGAGGCTGGCCCTGCTCGATATCGGCGCACTCCCCCGCGGCCGGCGACTCCGCCACCTGTCGATCGTCGGAAGCACCTTTCTTGGCGAGGTCAGCGGGGATGGTCCAACGATCGCCGGCCGGAGGTCGGTGATGACCCGGGTCGAGGGATCGGCACACGCGACCGGACAGCACAGATTCACCCTCGATCCGGCCGATGAACTGGGACTGGGTTTCCAGCTCAGGTGAGCGGTATTCGGTCCTCTCACCGCCCGCCCGGTCCAAGGAAGCGCCCAAGAGACGGAGGGTGTCCTTAACATCAGCCTCATGCCAGACCGATCGACTCCGCTCCTCCGCCTGGCGGAAGACTGGCTCGACTGGAAGAACACCTCGAAACCGTCGCCGGCCACACTCAGGGCTCGGATGGCGGATCTCGCGGTGATTTCCGAGATCCTCGCACGACGCCTCAGCCGCCCCCTCGATACCGACATCGCCGACACGTTCAGGCGAAGCCTCACGGTGCTGACCGCCGACGATCTGACCCATGAGCAGCTCGGAAGCGCGTTCGCCGAATACGCCCGCGAACATGCCCCCTCCTCCATCCGGCGCTGCCGGTCCACCTGGAGCGGATTCTGCAGGTGGCTGATCGTCCACCGGGAGGTACTGGACGCCAATCCACTCGACCACGTGGCTCCTCCGCCCGCCAAGCGCTGGCGCCCCAAGCCGATTTCGGAGTCCGACCTGGCCGCAGTGATTCGAGCAGCCCAGCAGCCTTCGGAACAAGCCCGGCGGCCGTGGCCCGAGCTCGAGCGGGCGTTGTGCGCGCTGTTCGTCGGAGCAGGCGTGCGGGTATCGGAGGCCATCTCCCTGCGGGTCGGAGACGTGCGTCGCTCCCCCACCGAGCTCACAAAGCTCCACGTCACGGGGAAGGGTGGGGTGACCCGTACCGTCCCGCTGCCTCCCGAGGTGGTAGATGTCGTCGACCGATTCCTCGAGTCTCGAGTCGAACGCCTGGCCAAGCCCTCTCCGACGGATCGCCTCCTGGTGAAGGCCGACGGTCGACCGCTCACCCCGAAGACGATCGACCACCTCGTCGTCGGATGGTTTCGCAGGGCAGGGGTGGCCCCGCCGCAAGGCGCCCTCGCCCACTCGTTGCGACACACGTATGCCACGCTCCTCGTTGAGCAGTCGGGGTCGGTTCCCGAGGTTCAACGACTCCTCGGTCACTCGGATCTGGCTACAACTCAGGCGTACATCGACGTCGCCGCCCGAGGGGTCGAGGACACGGCCATGTCCAACCCGAGTCGCCGACTGCTCGCCGCGGCAGCGGACCGGGACGGCAGCCAACCCTCCTGAGAAGTCAGTCGCCTATCGCCCGCGGCTCGAAGCTGACGGCACGCACACCGCCGGCCGCCTCGTAGAGGTGCCAGAGGGCCTTCCGGTATTCCTCGGGATCGGCGCCGGCGGCCAGGTCCTGGTCGACATCCTGGAGGGCGGCCTCGATGTGGAACAGCAGGTCCCTGATTGCGAGAAAGCCGTGTCGCGACAGCAGTACGTCATCCGGGCCCAACCGATGGGCCTCGGCCACCTTCCGCGCCTCGTAGGCGCGTTGCCGGTGGGATCGCCGGCAGTACTGGGGCTTCCGCCCGGGCCCGGGTCGGACATCGAACCGGGTACCACACCACCGGCAGCGCGACTCCTCGGTCATGGCGCGAACTTAGGGGCACGGCATGCATCGGGCAATCGGTGTGTAGGTTGGACGGATGCGAATCACCGGCGTGATCATCTCGACCGAACTTTCTCGGTTCGCGGCAATGCGCGACTTCTACGTGGATGTGCTCGGCCTCCAGCCTCGTTCCCAACGTCCGGAGTTCGTCAATTTCGAACTCCAAGACACCCGACTCACGATCACGACCCACTCCCAGGTGACGGGAGCGAACCGTACGCCGGGCCGGCTGCTCGTCAACATGGCGGTCGAGGACATCGAGGCCGAATTCCGACGACTGTCGGCCGCCGGCGCCCGGTTCGTGCGGACACCCGAGAGGGAGAAATGGGGCGGCACGGTAGCGACGCTCGAGGATCCGGACGGCAACTACCTCCAATTGTTCCAGCTGCCCGAGGAATAGTGGAGTCGCCAAAGCCGTTCCACAACGTGACATATACGGAAAGATGAATGAATCATGGCCACACTCGAACTGACGAAAGACACCTTCGACCTGACGGTGCAAGAGAACGACACCGTCTTCATCGACTTCTGGGCCGAGTGGTGCGGTCCCTGCCGTGCGTTCGCCCCCACGTACGAGCGCGCATCGGAGCAGCATCCCGACATCGTTTTCGCCAAGGTCGACACCGAGGCAGAGCAACTCCTCGCCCAGGAGTACGGGATTCGTTCCATCCCTACCCTCATGGTCTTCCGAGACCAGATTCTGCTGTATGCCCAGCCCGGCGCCCTGCCTGCCGCTGCCCTAGACGATCTGATCGGGCAGGTGAAGGCACTCGACATGGATCAGGTTCGGGCCGACATCGCCCAGCACCAAGAGGAGCATGCATCCCAGGAGAGCTGAAAGCTCCAGTCGGTCGAAGACGAACTCACCGGCTCACCGCTGCCTCACCAAGAAGGGCCGGTTCGTGTGAACCGGCCCTTCTCGGCTGGGAGGAAACGGTTGCCCTTGTCGGAGGACCCTCGGACTTCAAGCACCGCGTACCTGTTATTGGCCGAACTCGGAACTCGGTTCTCAGGACGTGGATGCGATGACCGGCGCCGCGTTCTCCGGTTCGACATACCAATGCTGTTCGACGAGGTATGACGCGGTTGTGGGCGTTGCGAGCCGCTCCACCACGTGGGAGACCAGGTCACCCGTGCCTCGCTCCACGACGATTCGCTTCTCCATCGCCTCGTCACCGATCACATATCTGGCCGACACCGTGACG
The DNA here is from genome assembly GCA_041591895.1 of Acidimicrobiia bacterium. Lineage (GTDB taxonomy): Bacteria > Actinomycetota > Acidimicrobiia > Spongiisociales > ZC4RG35 > JBFHRE01. The sequence continues at coordinate 11,046 of JBFHRE010000029.1, read as the reverse complement.
CCCTCATCCGACGAGATCACCTGAAGTCCCGGCGTCGAGGCGAGAATTCGGAACAGCGTCGCGCGCCGGACCGGGTAGGCGCGTTCTTCCTGGAACAGGCGTACGACGATATCGAGAACCTGGGCTGACTCCGGCCGGGCATCACTCGATGCCGCAACCTGCCGCCGTATCACGGCACGCACCGACTCGCTTCCCTCGTCCCACGGCAGTTCGAATGGACTCGGCTGGTCCGAAACTCCGAGCGTCTCCACGGTTCGACCAACCGGATACCGATCGGCGAGTCGGGCGAGATCGAAGATGCGCCCGTCGTCACCTACGGGGAACCGCGGCTGACCGTACGTGATGCGCTGGCGAACAGCCCCGTCGGCCGCGATCCAGGTCTCGGTCACACGTGGGACTTCGAACCGGTACTCGGTCACTCCGAGCGGGGATACCCAGTCGGCCGGCACGTCGATCCGATCGACCACGATGCTCCGCTCGTACCAGACGCCGGGCCCTCCGGGAGCCAGTGCCCCACCGTCGGCCAACGCTTCCGCCAATCGAAGAAGCTGACGATCCGAGGTGTCGACAGTCGGAGGGGCTGCGGCCCACACGGTGAACAAGACGAGGGTCGACACCGCCATCCTGATGGAAGAACGGCGGCGCCGCTTGCGGCTCTTCTCCTGATCGATGGTTCGCCACAGCAGCAGCCGAGCCCCGGCCTCATCCGAAATCGGTGCGGTCGGAGCGAACTCAGAAAAGTCGCGCTCGGGGGGCAGGTTCATCGCCAGTAGGTGTTGGCCGAACCTCGTCGACCAGTTCGCGCATTCGTCGCCGTGACCGGGACAGCCGGGAGCGAACAGTTCCCAGAGGAATGTCCAAGGTATCGGAGATCTCTTGATACGAGAGGTCTCCGATCGCGGCCAACATCAGAACCTGATACTCGTCATCGGTGAGTCGGGCGAGCGCCGCGTTCAACTCGACGGACCTGGCCTCGGCGTCGGTGCGGTCGACGGCGTCGGACTCGAACGGCGACAGGGTCTCGGATGGTGGCGTCATCCGATCGAACGCCCTTCGCCCTCGAACCGACTTGCGCACCCGCTCGCGACCGACATTCACCGCGATTCCGAAAAGCCACGGCAGGGCCGTCTGATGAGCGGGATCAAACCGACTGCGACGACTGAAAGCCCGCAAGAAAGTCTCGGCGGCGATGTCGGGACCATCGGTGATACCGACTCGGCCGACTGCGAAGCGCACAACGGCACGATAGTGCCGGTCGAAGATCACCTCGAAGAGTTCGGGGTGCCGCACGGATGCGGCGATCACCTGGCCGTCGTGTTCTTCCACTGCCCTTCTTCCCACTCGGGGTTCCAAGAACCCTAACCCTCATCCAGACGCAAGGCCACCCCCTGCGAAATCGCACCACGACACTTGCCCACCACGCAACCCGGGATCCCGATGACAACCTCGCCTAGGCATATCGACCGGGCGCCTTCGCCGGGCGTCTTCAGCGGGGGTCTTCAGCGGGCGTCATCACCGGGTCTTCACCGGGGATCCCGACAGGGATTCTTGACCGGGATTCTTGACCGGGATTCTTGACAGGGATTCTTGACAGGGATCGACGACTTCGACATACTGCCTCGCCATTGACAACGCGCTCATCCAGAGCGGCTGAGGGACAGGCCCTTTGAAGCCGCGGCAACCGGCCCATCCGTGGAAACGGGGAGGGATCACGGTGCCAATGCCTGATCGATGAGACGCCCCTGGAGGTCCGACCACCGGGGCGCTCGGAGAGCGCACCGGAACGGCCGAACAAAGGACAACCAGGACAGCGAACATGTCGATCCTCATCCACCCACCCCAGTCAGTGGTTCCCTCAGAGTCGCGTTGCATGACCTGTCGACGCTCTCGGGTGGTTCAACGGCGCGCCTAGTCGGCCGACTCCCTCCACCACCCGAGAGGCAACTTCCGGCGGGAAGTCGTTCTTCGCGCACGTTTCTGCGCGACCTCGAAAAGGATTACTCATGTCAACAAGAACATCACCGATCGCACCAGAGCTCAACAACGTTGACCTCCCAGCGGTCGGAGCACTGATCGAAGCGATATCGAAGGACCCAGGGAAGGCCGATACCACCTGGTCGGCAAGTGTCGAATGGAAGGGCGGATTCCGGTCGCAGGCTTCGATCCGCGACTTCGATCCGGTTCCCTCCGATGAGCCCCCCGGCCTCGGCGGAAGCGACACCGCTCCCAACCCGGTCGAACAACTCCTCGCCGCGCTCGGGAACTGCCTCGCAGTCGGATACGCCGCCAACCTGTCCGCGGCCGGCATCCCCATCGAGTCCCTGCGGGTCGACGTCGAGGGCGATCTCGACCTTCACAGCTTCCTTGGATTGCGCGCCGGCCACGCAGGATTCAGCGGCATCCGGGCATCGGTGAACATCGATACCGGTTCGCACGATCCCTCGGCGGTAGAGGCGCTCCATCGGCGGGTGGTCGCGACCTCGCCGGTGGGTCACACCCTGTCCGCCGCGATCCCGCTCGACATCCAACTCATCTGAAAGGAAAACGACGAGATGACCGACTACAGATTCGAAACGCTGCAGGTGCACGCCGGACAGGACCCGGCGCCAGGCACCAATGCGCGTGCCGTTCCCATCTACCAGACGACCTCGTACACGTTCAACGACTCCGACCACGCGGCCCGTCTCTTCGGGCTGCAGGAGTTCGGCAACATCTACACGCGGATCATGAACCCGACCACCGATGTCTTCGAGAGACGGGTAGCAGCACTCGAGGGTGGCGCCGCTGCGGTGGCGACTTCGTCGGGTCAGGCCGCGCAACTGTTGACGTTCACGACCCTCCTCCAGGCCGGAGACCACATCGTGTCCACGAGCTACCTCTATGGCGGCACCTACAACCAGTTCAAAGTGGCCTTTCCCCGCCTCGGGTTCGATGTGTCGTTCGTAGACGGCGACGATCCAGCAGCATTCGAAGCTGCGATCACCGAACGAACCAAGGCGATCTTCGTGGAAACGATCGGCAATCCGAAGTACAACGTGCCCGACTTCGAGGCGCTTGCCGAAGTTGCTCACAGAAACGGAATCCCGCTCGTGGTCGACAACACGTTTGGGGCAGCCGGCTATTTGGCCCGGCCAATCGAGTGGGGCGCCGACATCGTGGTGCAGTCCGCGACGAAGTGGATCGGCGGCCACGGGACGTCGATCGGCGGTGTGATCGTCGACAGCGGCGGATTCGACTGGCGGAGCGGCAAGTTCCCGCTCTTCACCGAGCCGGCGCCTGGGTATCACGGTCTGGTCTTCACCGACGTCTTCAATCCCGAGTCGGACTTCGGGAACATCGCGTTCGCGATCCGGGCAAGAGTCGAGGGTCTCAGGGACCTGGGAGCCGCCCAGGCTCCTTTCAACTCGTTCCTCTTCCTACAAGGCCTCGAGACACTCAGCCTCCGGGTGCAGCGGCATGTCGACAACGCCCTCGAACTGGCACGGTTCCTGGAAGGTCACGCCAACGTCACGTGGGTGAGCTACCCCGGTCTCGAGTCACACCCCTATCACGCGAATGCGAAGAAGTACCTCCGCAACGGGTTTGGCGGCGTGCTCAGCTTCGGGATTGCCGGCGGGTATGAGTCGGGCAAGCGGTTCATCGATCACACAGTGCTCGCGTCGCATCTCGCCAACGTGGGTGATGCCAAGACGCTCGTCATCCATCCCGCCTCGACCACCCACCAGCAGCTGTCCGAAGACGAACAGGAAGCCGCGGGAGTCACTCCGGATCTGGTCCGGGTTTCGGTGGGAATCGAGCACATCGACGACATCAGGGCAGATATCGATCAGGCGTTGAGCGCCGTCGTCTGAGGATCGGCGGGTGGGGCGGGGGTTCCGGCTCCCGTCCCGCCTGGCCGGTCTCCTCAGCCGGGGAAAAGCGCGTCGACATCGCCACGGGTCGGCAACGAGGTCTGAGCCCCTCGCCGGGTCGTGGCGAGCGCACCAGCCACCACGGCTCTCTCGAGGCATTCACCGGGTGATCGACCCTCGATATGTGAGACGACGAACGCAGCCACGAAGGTGTCGCCGGCCCCGACCGTGTCCACCACCCGGACTTCCGGAGGAACGGCTGCCGCCACCTCGGCTCCGCGGTGCAGCAGCGTTGCGCCGGCCGCGCCTCGGGTCAGCGCAACCAGCCCCCGCACGAGGTGCAACCTGTCCTCCATCGTCTCGAACTCGATCTCGTTGACCACCACGAGATCACACCGGGCCAAGATCTCATCCGGCACGCCTCTCACAGGTGCGGCGTTGAGACAGAAGAACCCCTCGCATCGTTCGGCCGCCGCCTCCACGGCATCGAGTGGGATCTCCAGCTGACAGATCACCGCAGCCGAACCGGACACGTCCACTGCGCCGGGGTCGAGGAGCCGGTTTGCTCCGGGAGCCACCACGATCTGGTTCTCACCGGTGTTGCCCACAACGATCAGAGCGACCCCGGTCGCGCTGCCAACCGCGGTAGACACCGCGCTGAGATCAACTCCACCTGAGCGCAGGAGCTCGAGGGCCGGCTCGGCATTGGCGTCGTCGCCAACCATCGCCACCAGCCGCACGTCGGCACCCATCCGGCGGGCAGCCAGAGCTTGATTGGCTCCTTTACCCCCAGGGGCGACAGCGAAGCTGGCCTCGGTCACCGTTTCGCCCGGTCTCGGCAGTCGGTCGGCATGAGCGATGAGATCCAAGTTCACGCTCCCGACAACGGTCACCGGTCCGGATCCACCCCGGGGCATCATCTGGTCGGCGCTGGTGCTCATCGGCGGGGAGGGTACTTCCACGGGTAGGGTCTCGCCGATGCTCGACCCAAGACTCCATCCGCTCGTGGCGGCAGAGCTCGACCGTTTGGCGACACCACATGAGGTCATGGACTGCGACCCCGATCTTGCCGATACGGCGGCATTCTGCGCCGCCTACGGCATCGAGCCGGCCGACTCGGCCAACACGATCCTCATCGCATCCAAACGCCCGGCCGGGGTGATCGTTGCGACCATCGTGCTGGCAACCCATCGACTGGACGTGAACAAAGCGGTGCGAGACACGATGGGAGTTTCCAAGGTCTCGTTTGCCGATTCAGACACCACCGTCACCGCCACCGGGATGATGCTCGGCGGAGTCACTCCCTTCGGGCTACCCAGAGAAATGCGCGTTCTCGTCGACGGTTGGGTGATGAGTCGCGATCAGATCGTGCTCGGTGGCGGCAACCGAACCTCGAAGCTCAGGATCGCTCCCGACCGTCTCCTCGACCGGCCCGGAGTGGAGGTGGTCGAAAGCCTCGCCAACCCGATCGCCTGACCGGACGCATGCTTGGCCTGGCTCAGTCGGCGGCTGCAGCCACGATGTATTCGACCAGCTCGTCGACCTTGTCGTCGACCCGGTGGCCGCCGGGGTACTGATCGATGGTTACGTCCAGTCCGCCATCCGTCATGTGCATTGCCAGAAGCCGACCGGCGTCGGCGGTCGACACCTCTCCGTCATCCAGCAAACCGAGAGCCTCCAGGTCGGCACGCAGCGAGCCGTCGGGATCTCGCTTGTCCAGCCACCCGGAGTCGATTGATCTCGATGGAGGCGAGCCATTGGCCGCGACCCAGAGAAACACCCGGGCGGACAGATCGGCCGGCCAGCGCGCCGGATCGTAGAATGCCGCCAGTTCGTCCGGCATGGCCTCTGGTTCGATGTTGAAGACACGATCCCATGGGGAACCCATCAGAAGGACGTCTCCGTCGCCCAGCACGATCCCCCTGGGCTGCACGGACGTGGCGTCGGTGAGACAGCCTGAGATAGCGTCCTCGATCGGTTCGAGCGTCGCCCACAGCGGTCCCCCTACTCCGGCCGAAAAGCCGTACAGAACGGTGTTGGCCGGATCCCCTCCACGCTCCGACGCCTGGTCCTGGGCAAATGCCACCGCACACCCGGTCACCTGCTTCCAGGTCAGCCAAGTCGCCAGGTCAAGGCTGAAGCTGCCCAGCCAGGACGGCACGAACACCAAGAAACCGTTGGCGACCGCCCCCTCGGCGATCAAGGTTTGATCTGACCCGTCCTTTCCTTCGGAGTCGAGCCCGTGGAACACCACCGCAACCGGCCATGGTCCTTCACTGTCGGGGGTGTACACGTCCATCAGGTAGTCGAATCCGTCGACGGTCATGTACGTCAAGTCGGACTCCCTGACGTATCCGTCGCCCACCTCGGTGACCGGCGGGGCGGGGCTCGTCGCGGCGGTCGTGGCCGGGGGGGCGGTGGTCGTCGTTGCCGCCAGAGTTTGGGTCGTTGAGGTCGCGACCGGAGACGACGTCGAAGTCGTCTCGGCGGTGCCCGCACACGCAACGCATATGAGTGAAATCAGAAGGGTGACGGCCACATTTCGCAGGTTCACGATCCCCCTTCTGAAGGCTCCGGTGCCACCGAACACGTGCCCGGGCACCACGGGCACGACGGGCACGGTTTGGCAAGAAACCGTGACGCAGACCGCTCGTGCTCGTGCAGGGGAGTCTATCTCGGCGGAATATGGCGCGGCGTCCGGACCTCGTGTCGAGGGCGGTCACCCGATTGGCGGTAGGTGCCGGCTACGCGGCGAACCGGCGCGACGAATCGCCAATACGAAGCCTATGAGCGAGATGGTCGCAAACGAGAACCACTGAATGGCATAGGAGAGATGGGGCCCGGGGTCGCTCGTATCAGGCAATGCGAGCGGCTGGGGAATCTGGGCCGTCCCGTCACCCCCCGCCTGAATCCACACCGGCACAACCGGAGCGTCGTACAGCCCGGCGATGCGATCCAGATCCACCCGATTGAGTACGTCGAGAGGCCCGGGCGGATCCTCGGGACCGGTCGGCGGTCTTCGTTCGGTCCCCCTGGCCCACCCGGTGACGGTGACGACACCAGGCGATGGATCGAATCGAGTCGGCACTCGGTCGGCATCGAGCGGTACCCAACCACGATTGACGATGACGAGAGATCCGTCCGCTTGTTCGAGCGGCGTGAGGACATGGAATCCGGCCGTTCCCAGCCGGTTGGTTCGGTTGCGGACCAACTTCTCGAGCTCGGCCCGATAGGTCCCTTCGGCGGTAACTGGACGGTATTCGAGCGACACTACGTCCTCACCCGCGGCGGCAATCGCCGCCGACAGGTCGATGGGCGCCTCGGTCAGGCGAGAAGCGAGCACGATGTTCTCGATCGCACGTTCCTCACGGCGCTCGAGCTGCCACACCCCGAGTCGGATGAACAGCAGAGTGACGGCTACGACGAACACCGCCATCGCCCGCCAGCGCGGTTGTTTCAGAACGGACCACATCGGCCGGTCAGCATACGTGGCCACCGATCAGGCGAGATATCGAACCGCGCACCTACCCGAATCGGAGAGCTGGGGCGCCGATCCAGGTGGCCTCTAGGCAGCCCCTTCTTCGGCGCGACCTATCACCGTCATCCCGACCGCAACGATCGAGTCGTCATCGGTCGCGGGCGACTGGATCGCGAATGGAGCGGATGTGAGTGCCAGCACCTCGGCAGAAGATGCGATCCCGCGTTCGACGAGCAGGCGAGCAATGTCGTCTGTCCATATCCAGGGCACGGGTCACCTCCTTGGCGGGCACGAGTTCGAAGGCCGGTGAGATCGAGGGCCGGCAAGACCCGACCATACACCCCATGTCAAGCCCCCTCCGACCAGGGATTTGCGAGACGGACGCTCGACGGCGGGCTTCGACCGATCGGTCAGACGACGATCGCGACGCCATCGCGACGTGGGTCCGTCACGGCTTCGAGCCTTCCGTCCGGATGCCTCATCACCGCACCGACACCCCCGAAATACATGTGGAGCCGGTCATACTCGAGAACCGGTTGGTCGATCCCGTCGACATCGATCCCCGGCTCCACCGCCACCCGCCCGCCATTCCTCACGTCCACGTGGAGGCGAGGGTGGGCGACCGCCGCTGCGAGGTCCTCTCCGTCGAACATCACATGAGCGAGCACCTGGGCCAGAGATGTGCTGATCCGGTCGGCACCCGGACCACCTATCGCGAGCACGCGTCCGTCATCCGAAGTTGCCACCGTTGGCGCCATGTTGGAGTTCAGCCGGGTCCCCGGCTCGAGATCTGCAGGCTCCTCCCCGACCAGCTCGAACTCGCCCAGGGCGTTGTTCATCCACATTCCGGTCCCCTCTGGGATGACGCCCGAGCCGTAGCCCGCCGACATGGTGGCGGCGACTGCCCGCCCGTCGGAGTCGATGGTGGAGACGTGGACGGTCGACGGTGACGTCAGCGCTTGCAGCCAACCCTGAATGGCTGCGCGTCGGTCCACCCTCGGGCTGATGCTTCTTCCCCGCCACTCGAAGAGGCTGCGTTGTGCCTCGACCCAGTCGCCGATTGCCATTCCGGTCGAAGCCATTCGAGCGAGGAGATAGGCGACTGCGGCCCCACCGACGGCAGGCGCCGGATTCGTGAGGACCGCCCAACCGGCCGCATCGAATTCGAGCGGGCCGCGATCGATGGCCTCGTAGTCGGCGAAGTCGGCCTCGTCGACCGCGCCGCCTCGGTGCCACAGGTCGAAACCCATCCTGCGGCCCAGGTCGCCTGAATAGGCGACTTCAGCCCCGTGGCCCGCAATCTCCCGCAACGCGGAGGACAGACCCTCGACCCGCACCAGTTCCCCCTCTGCCAGCAACACACCGTGCGGCTGCAACGCCCGCCGCGACGCCGGATCGAGCCCAAAGACGGTCTCACCCGAGTACTGCAGGTAGTACGCACTCACACCGCCTAGTGGGAACCCGGCGTCGGCCACGGCGACCGCGGGAGAGCACACTTCGGCCCACGTCATCCGACCGGCCATGGCGTGCGCCCGACCAAAGGCGGCCCAGCATCCCGGCACCGCTACGGAACCCGGGCCGACCCGGGTCTGGATCCCGCCGCCGTACTCCATCGCCACGACGGGCGCATCGAGGTGATGAGTCCGGGTCCTGAGAGGAGCGCGCATGTAGCCGTCGATGACCACCGGCTCGATATCCGGGCCGGTCATAGCGATGAACCCCCCGGCTCCGGGAGCACACACACCCGGCTCGACAATGCACGCGACCATGATCGAGGCCAGCGCCGCATCGACTGCATTGCCGCCCTGTTTGGCGATCTCGGCCGCCGCTTCGGCCGACAGGCGATTCGGAGCGGCGACCGCCAGGGAGGCTGGGGCAGGTGACGACGAGCCCTGAGGCACGAAACCAGACGACATCGCGGCTAACAGCTCGACGGTGGGGGCATCCCGGCAGGCTAGTCGTACCTCCCTGCGCCGATCGCCGGCTGCAGCCCCCGATCACACCGTTCATTCGCAGAACACCGGGCAAACGAGCCTCCAGGTCGCAATCGGCGTCACACCGATGACTCGACGGCCCGCCGGCTGACGTGCTCTGCGACGATCTCGAGCCGGCTTCTCCGGCCGTTCTCACCATCCCAAAACCGCCGTTGAACTCCGCCCGTGATCCAAAGTCGAGCGCCAACGGCCGGGAGGTCATCCAGGAACTCGTCGTCGGGATCCCACAGGGTGACAGGGAGCACATCGATCCGGCGGTGAGGTTGCTCGGCACGAACCGTGACCAGCATCCGGATCAGCCGGGTGCCGGAGTCGAACCGGCGAACTTCGGGCTCGGCCACCAGGCGGCCACACAAAACGATCAAGTTGAGATCCATACATCCCCTCTTTCGGGGGAAGTGCGGCCTGTGAAACGCTAGAGGTGGCCGGTGACAGATTCGAGATTCAGAGACCGAGCTCGGTCCTCAGATCCTCCAGCCATTCGATCTCCGGGCCCTGTTTCCGGATTGCGTCGAGGAGCGTCTTTGCGGCTTCCTGGTCACCTGCTCTGCCGGCAACTCTCGCCGCCACCGCCCACCGACGAAGCGCGGCGTCGGGAGCATTGGCGATGAGCCTGCCGGGCTTGATCACCCGCCACGCCTCCGGAATCCGACCCTGGTCGAGCAGATGCGACGCGTACACGACCCTGATCTCGTCCTCGGCGTCCCGATCTGCCCCGAGGTCCTCGAACACGGCCCATGCCTTGGCGACGTCGTCCTTCCGACCGAGAGCGCGAAGGCAATCCATCTCCACCGCCAGGTGGGTGCTCTCCCCAGCGATCCGTCGATAGGTGCGCAACTCGCGTAGCGCGCCGTCCCAGTCCTCGAGCTGATAGAGCGAAAGCCCGAGTAGTTCCCGGACGGTAGCCGCACGGGGTGCGAGCTCCTTCGCCTTCCTCAATGCCGCTGCAGCCTGCCGGAACCGCTCGACTGAGTAAGACCCAAGGCCGAGCTGGAGCTCACGGAGGGCAGCCTCGCGACGGACCTTCGGCGTCGACATGACGATTTCCTCCCGAACCCAACGTGGAAGATCGCCTCCGGGGACGACGGTGATCGAGCGACGGCGCCCGCGCTCGTCGCGAGACTCGGAGCCGGCACGACCGTCGTCCCGGCCACCGCCACGACCACTGTCGCGGCCACCAGGGCGGCCACCGTCGCGGGCGTCCATGCGAGCATTCGATCGACCGCCGCCCCGACTGTCACCACGCCCGTCCCCACGGCCGCCGCCGTCGCCACGCCTCGTCTGACCCCGCCCGTCCTCGGACCTACTCGGCCGATTTCCTGGCTCTCCCCGGTTCGGACGATCCGATCGTGACTTGGAAGAGGAACCACCCCGACCCCCGGACCCGCCGCGGCTCTCTCCGCTGCCGCGCTGGTCCCCGTCGTTGCGACGCCTGCCATCGCGACCCGAGCCGCCGCTCGGTGGTCCACCCCGTCCGTCTCTGCCTCCCGAGCCGCCCTTACGGGCGCGCCCACGGTCCCCGCCACGGTGGTCCGAGTTCGTCACGACTCTGTTCCTTTCTCGCCGGTCTCACCGGCATTCAAACTCTACGCGTCAGGGCCGGCCCCAGCCGAAGCGGCGGTAGGCCGCGGCGCCGTGTGCAGCTGCGGTGGCCGGAGCGGCGGCAGTCCGGACGCGAGAGGGAACCGACAACCAAAGAGGGCCGGGTCCAACTGGACCCGGC
>JBFHRE010000028.1:0-22131 GCA_041591895.1 Acidimicrobiia bacterium | reverse complement strand
GATCTCGGCGAGTTGTCCGAAATGCTCGGCTGGGTCAGGGCGACGCAGGTCCAGCAGGGCTCCATCCTGGGAAAATCTCCCACAGATCTCGAGACCGCCGTCGCCGATGCCGGCCTCTCGGCCGTCGAGGTTCTCCGCCGGTTGGGACATGCAGAGCTGGAACCTGTTGGGCTGGGATCTGTTGGGCTGGGATTTGGTGGGCTGGGATCTGGTGGGCTGGGAACGCCTCCGTCCCGGGAGGCGGCCGGGTAGTGGGCTGCGGCGGCGCTACCGAACCGGGGTTCGTTGCTCAAGGTACCGGACCTATTTACACTCGGTAGGCCCGCCCCCGAACAAAAGGTTCCTTGCCGTGACCGAAATGAACCGGAACGCCGACCCCGGTTCGGGGAGCGAAGTCTCGTTCCTGTGGGAGCGTTTCAAGGCAACAGGCGACGACCGGGCCCGCGACAGCTTGATCGTCCATTACTCGCCGCTGGTCAAGTTCGTGGCCGGCCGTGTCGGCGTGGGGCTTCCGAAGAGCGTGGATCCGGGCGACCTGGTCTCCTACGGCATCTTCGGCCTGATCGACGCGATCGACAAGTTCGACCTCGAGCGAGGATTCAAGTTCGAGACGTACGCCATCAACCGGATCAAGGGGGCGATCCTCGACGAGCTGCGCGCTCTCGATTGGGTTCCTCGATCGGTCCGGGCGCGGGCCAGAGAAATCGAGCGCGGCATGGCGGAACTCGAGCACCGGCTTCAACGCTCGGTCACCGATGAGGAACTCGCCAAACATCTGTCCATGGCGATCGACGACCTCCAGGACGCTCTGGCCGAGATCTCCAACCTGGGCCTGGTGGCTCTCGACGCAGTCTTCAACCCCGAGTCTTCCGGCTCACTCCGGGACGTGGTTGTCGATCCGAACGGTGCTTCGCCGGAGGCGGCGTTCCAGCGAGAGGAAACCAGGCGGATCCTGGCCGATGCGATCAACCGGCTTCCGGATCGCGAGCGTCTGGTACTCACGCTCTATTACTACGAGGGCCTGACCCTGGCGGAGATCGGAGATGTGCTCGGAGTCACCGAATCACGGGTCTGTCAGATCCACGCCAAGTCGGTGATGAGCCTCCGCAACCGGCTGAGCGAACCCACCTACCGGTAGCGCCCGGCCCGCATTGGTGAGGTCCGCCCCCGTCGGGTAGCATCGCCGCATCACACACGCGTGTGCATCCCCACAGGTCCGGAGACCGTCCGGTTCGGGGATGGGTGCCTGTCGCCTCGCTCCAAGAGCCCGCACGCGGAGGAACAAACCTGAACAAAGGAGCAACCGTGGCTGGTGTCACGATGAAGCAGTTGCTCGAGGCCGGCGTCCATTTCGGACACCAGACTCGGCGCTGGAACCCCAAGATGGCCCCGTTCATCTACGGAGAACGGAACGGCATCCACATCATCGACCTCCGTCAGACCCTCGACCAGGTGAATCGGGCAGTGGACTACGTCCGCGACCTGGTCGCCGGCGGCGGAACCGTTCTCTTCGTTGGCACCAAGAAGCAGGCGCAGTCCGCGGTTGCCGACGCAGCCAGAGCCGCCGACATGCCGTTCGTGAACTACCGCTGGTTGGGAGGCATGCTCACCAACTTCGCCACTATTCAAAAGCGGGTGTTCTACATGAAGGAACTCGAGCGCCTGGAGGAGACCGGCGAGAACAAAGCGCTCCCGAAGAAGGAGCGCTTGCTGCTCAACCGCGAACTGGAGAAGCTTCGTGCCAACCTCGGTGGAATCGCGGGGATGGGCCGTGTCCCCGAGGCCATGTTCGTCGTCGATGTCGGCAACGAGCACACCGCAGTGAAAGAGGCGCAGCGTCTCGGTATCAAGATCCTGGCGCTCGTGGACTCGAACTGTGACCCGGATGCGGTCGATATCGTCATTCCCGGAAACGACGACGCCATCCGGTCAGCCGAGTTGATCGCGTCGGCGCTCGCCGATGCATGCGTCGAGGGTCGCCAACTCGCCTCCAAGAAGCCGCAGCCGGCGATCGAGTCCTGATTCTCCGAGGAGTTCCAACAGTCATGGCAGAAGTAACAGCAAAGGACGTACAACGCCTGCGTCAGCAGGCCGGTGTGGGGATGATGGACGCCAAGAAGGCCCTCACCGACGCCGACGGTGATTTCGAGAAGGCCGCCGAACTTCTTCGCGAGCGCGGGCTCGTCAAAGCCGCCAAGCGGTCGGACCGCGACGCCGCCGAAGGCGCAGTCGGGGTCTACGTGCACATTCAGAACGACCACCCTGTCATGGGTGTCCTGGCCGAACTCGTGTGTGAGACCGACTTCGTGGCGAAGAGCAGCGAATTCCTGGCCGCGGCCAACGACATCGCCATGCACATCTCGTGGGGGAACCCCACCTGGGTGACCCGCGACACGGTGGACGGGACCGCGCTCGAAAAGGAGAAGGAGCTCATCGAGCGAGAGGCCCGGGCCTCGGGCAAGCCCGAGCAGGCCATTCCCAAGATCATCGAGGGTCGGCTCGAGAAGTTCTACGAGGACAACGTCCTGTATGACCAGGTCTTCGTGAACAAGGAGCGCTTCGACGGGACGATCGGGGACATGGTGGGTGCGCTGGCGGCCAAGATGGGCGAGAACATCTCCGTGCGAAGAATCTCGCGGATCAACGTGGGGGAATCCGACTCGTGACCGAGGACGCCCCCCGGCGAGTGTTGTTGAAGCTCTCGGGTGAGGCGTTCGCCGATCCCACCACCGGTTACGGCATCGATCCCGACACCGTGGCGAGAGTCGCGTCCGAGATCGCAGATGCGCACTCGACCGGCGTTGAGATCGCGATTGTCGTCGGCGGGGGAAACATCTTCCGCGGTGTGTCGTCCGCGGCAAAGGGCATGGATGCTGCCTCGGCCGACTACATGGGAATGCTCGCCACGGTCATCAACGCCCTCGCGGTGCGAGACGCGCTCGAGAAGGCCGGGGTGGCGACGAGGGTCCAGTCGGCGATCACCATGCAGCAGCTGGCCGAGCCGTATATCAGGCTCCGGGCCATCCGGCACCTCGAGAAGGGTCGGATCGTCGTATTTGCGGCCGGTACCGGCAACCCGTTCTTCACCACCGACACCACTGCCGCTCTCAGGGCGGTTGAGATCGGTGCGACGGTCCTCCTCAAGGCCTCGAAAGTGGACGGCATCTTCGACAGCGACCCCGTCATCAACCCCGATGCGGTTCATATCCCAGAATTGACCTACATGGAGTTCCTCGTCAAAGGACTCCGGGTCATGGACTCGACCGCCATTACGATGTGCCGCGAGCACGGCGTTCCGATCGTGGTGTTTGACATGACCGACCCGGGCAACATCGTCCGCGCAGTGCGCGGCGATCGCATCGGAACCGTGGTTCATTGAGAGGAGAGGACATGATCGAAGAGTTGCTCGATGACGCGAGGCTCAAGATGGAGCATGCCCTCGATCACACCGTCAATGAGTTCGCGACCGTGCGCACAGGGCGGGCCAACCCTCAGATCCTCAACCGGCTCGTGGTCGAGTACTACGGCAGCCCGACCCCGATCCAGCAGCTGGCCACGTTGGCGGTGCCCGAGCCGCGTCTCCTCGTGATCCACCCATTCGACAAGGGGTCGGTGGCAAACATCGAGAAGGCGATCCGGGAGTCGGACCTGGGGCTGAACCCGTCGAACGACGGCAACGTCGTGCGCCTGGCCTTCCCCCCGCTCACAGAGGAGCGCAGGCGTGATCTCATCAAGGTCGTGCGCAACATGGCCGAGGACGGCCGGGTGGCGATTCGGAACGTTCGACGCCACACCAAGACCGACATGGAGGCTCTCCATGGCGAGATCTCCGATGACGACATCCACCGGGGCGAGAAGGAGCTCCAGGAGATCACCGACGAGTTCGTTGGCAAGATCGATCAGCAGCTGGAACGCAAAGAGGCCGAGCTGCTGGAGGTGTGACGATGTCCGAAGATGGAGACCTCGAGGGCGGCGCGGAGGAGACCGAGCCCCAGGCCACCCCGGGAGGCAGGCGGTTCCTGCGGCCGTGGGAAGACGACCAGGCGGCGGACACGAGCGAGATGCAAGATGCCCTTCCCGACGAGGAGTCGGTGTGGGCCGCACTGGAGGAAACCAAGGGCGGGGAGTTCACCGAGGTTCCGAGCGAGGAGTACTTTGCGGCTACGACTCGTGAGTACCAGGGTCTCGCCGACGACGTTGCACGGGCTCAATCGGAGGTGGTCGAACGCCAGGCGGTGGCTGCTTCCATCCCAGGTGTGGGGAGCGGACTGGTCGGTTTCGAGGACGTCACCGGAATCAAGACCGAAACCGAGGAGGAACTCGAGCACGTCGAGCAACAGCGCGCCTCCGACCTCGCCCTGAGGGTCAGCTCTGCCCTGGTTCTTCTCGGGTTGTTCGTCGGCAGCCTGTTCCTTGGGGGACCCTGGTTTTCGGGCCTGGTGATCATCATCATGATCCTGGCCGCCGGAGAGCTGTTCGCCACCCTCCGCTCCCGCGGCTATCGGCCGGTGGCCGGCGCCGGTTTACTCGGCCTGCTGATCATGGGGATCGGAGTGCACCGGACCGGGATGTTCAGCCTGGTGGGAGGTCTCGCGGTCACCGTGCTGATCGTGGTGGCGGTCTTTGCGTTCCAGAGCCGGCGCGATCCGCTGGAGAACGCCGCGCTGACGATCGTCGCCACCGCCTGGGTGGGAATGCTCTCCTTCGCCATCGCCATCGGGCGTTCAGATCGGGCGGTGTCCCTGATCCTGTTCGTGGTCTTGATCAGTGCCGTGTTCGACATCGGGGCCTACTTCATCGGCCGGGCGTTCGGTCGGAGGCTCATCGCCCCGGTCGTCTCCCCTCAGAAGACACTCGAAGGCCTGATTGGAGGCGTGATCGCCGCCTTCGGTCTCGCAGCCGTCCTCTCCACGCTGCCGCCGTTCAATCCGCCGATCACCTTCGAGGGGTCCCTGGTGCTCGCGCTGGTGGTGTCGGTGTTTGCCCCGCTGGGTGACGCCGCAGAGTCGGTGGTGAAGCGGGCATTGGACGTGAAGGACATGGGCTCGATCATGCCCGGCCACGGCGGCATGCTCGACCGAATAGACGCTCTCCTGTTTGTCGTTCCCGCCGCCTACGTGGCTTTCTCCACCCTCGGATACCTGTGAGCGGGCGACCCGTCGTGATCCTCGGGGTCACCGGGTCGATCGGCCGGCAGACCCTCGAGGTATGTCGGCATCTCGATGTCCAGGTCGCCGCCATCGCCGCTCGGCGGCCAAGCCCGGAGCTGGTTGATGCCGCCAGGTCGGTACCCGATGCCGGAGTGGTGGTGACCGGCGGGAGCCGCGACGAGCGGGAGTGGCTCAGCGGAGAGCTGACCGGCCGCGACGTCCAGTTCGACTCGGGAGCAATGATTCAGGCCGCGGGGGTGCCGGGGCGACTTGTCGTCAACGGCGTTGTCGGGGCGGCCGGACTTCGGTCGACGCTCGCCGCCCTCGAGGCGGGAAATCGGCTGGCACTCGCGAACAAGGAGTCGCTCGTGGTAGCGGGCGGTTTGGTGATGGAAACGCTCCGGCGCGGAAACGGTGAGTTGATTCCCGTCGATTCCGAGCATTCGGCGCTCTTTCAACTGGTGGAGGGCCGGGAACCGAGATCGCTCATCCTGACCGCCTCGGGTGGTCCGTTTCGGGGATGGTCTCGTGAGGAGCTCGACGAGGCCACGCCTGAACAGGCGCTCCGCCACCCCACGTGGACGATGGGCAGGCGCATCACGATCGATTCCGCCACCCTGGTCAACAAGGGACTGGAGGTGATCGAGGCTCATCATCTGTTCGGCCTCGACTTGGATCGCATCCAGGTGGTGGTCCATCCACAGAGCATCGTCCATTCGTTGGTGGAACTCGAAGATGGAGCGCTCCTCGCCCACATCGGTGTGACCGACATGCGGGTCCCGATACAGTACGCCCTCACCCACCCGGAACGTTCGAGGACGCCGGCCCCCGGGTTCTCGCTCGCCGGGGTGTCGATGACATTCGAGGAGCCGGACTCGAAGGCGTTCCCGGCACTGGACCTGGCGTTCGACGCCTGCCGGGCCGGCGATGCGGCCACCGCGGCCTACAACGCCGCCGACGAGGTGGCCGTGGAGGCCTTCCTGGCCGGCAGGCTTGGGTTCACCGGAATCTCCGTTGTGATAGCCACCACCCTGGAAATGTTGGGTGGCGGCTCCGTCTCGACGGTCGAGGAGGCGTTGGACGTCGACGCCCGCGCCCGGAGCGTTGCGGCCGGTCTCGTCGCCGGCGCCTGTTGATAGAACCTGCCTACTGGTAACTTCAGTCCGATGCTTGGCGGTCTCGCAGCCCTCACCTCATTGATCCTCTTCATCGTCGCCCACGAGGCGGGCCACTACTTCGCGGCCAAAGCAACCGGCATGAAGGTGACCGAGTTCTTCGTCGGGTTCGGTCCCCGGATCTGGTCGTTCAAGCGGGGTGAGACCGAATACGGCATCAAGCCGATCCCGTTCGGCGCCTACGTCAAGGTGGTCGGGATGAGTTCGCTCGAGGATGTCGATCCCGACGACGAGGGTCGCACGTACCGTGAGAAGCCGTTCTGGGCGAAATCGGTGGTGGTGCTGTCGGGCGTGGGCGCCAACTTCCTGCTCGCATACCTGATCTTCTTCGGGCTCGCCGTGTGGCAGGGGCAGCCGGTCATCGTCGACGGCGAGCCGGTGCTGACCACCGAGATAGACGCGATCGTTCCTGAGGTGGACGGAGTCGCGACTGCGGCGGCGACGAGCGGGCTTCGGGTCGGAGATCGCATTGTGTCGGTCGATGGCCGCCAGATCGAAGACTGGAGGGATTTGACCAGTGCGCTGGAGTCCAACCCCAATCAGCTGGTCGAGATCGAGGTGATCAGGGAAGGGGAGAGAGTCGCGTTCCCCGTGACGCTCGGGGAACGCGTCGATCCGGACACCGGAGCCTCGCTGGGTTTTCTCGGTGTGGCGCCTGCGATCGAAATCGAATCGATCGGAGTGCTCGATGGAGCCGGTGTCGCCGCCGGCCAGATCGCCAGCGCCGTCCCGCTGACCATAGAATCGCTTGGGCAGTTGTTCCGGCTGGACACCATCGGGACACTTCTACGGGGCCTCACCGGTGAGGAGATCCCGCCCGATGGCCGGCCGGTTTCGCCGGTGGGGATCGTGCAGATCGGCGCTCAGGCCTCTGAGTTCGGGATTCCCAATTTCATCGCCATGCTGGCGATCATCAATGTCTTCCTTGGCACCCTCAATCTCATCCCGCTGTTCCCGCTCGATGGGGGACACTTTGCGATCGCTCTCTACGAGCGGCTGACGGGCCGGAAGGCGAACATGAACAAGCTGGTGCCGGTGGCGGTCACGGTCATCGTCATCATCGGGTCGATCGGTCTACTCGCGATCGCACTCGACATCATCAACCCGATCGACCTGTGAGCGCCGAGAGACGCCCTACCCGTCGGATTCACGTTGGCTCGGTGCCTGTCGGTGGCGACTCGCCGGTCTCGGTGCAATCCATGACCACGACCAAGACCGCCGACGTCGACGGAACCCTCCAACAGGTGTACGCCCTGGCCGGGGCCGGCGCCGACATCGTCCGCATCACGTGCAACGACGTCGAGGCGGCACAAGGGCTGGCCGAGATCGTTCCCCGCTCACCGGTGCCGATCGTGGCCGACATCCACTTCCAGCACCGTCTCGCACTGGCTGCCCTGGAAGCCGGCGTGCATGGGCTTCGGCTCAACCCCGGCAATATCCGCAACGAGACACACATCAAGACCGTGGCCCGCGAGGCGAAGGACCGTGGCGTTCCGATCCGGGTCGGGGTGAACGCAGGCTCGCTCGACCGCGACATCGAGGAGAAGCATGGCGGAGCGGTGCCCGCGGCACTGGTCGAGTCGGCGCTCCTGGAGATTCGTTACCTGGAGGAGGTGGATTTCCAGGACATCAAGATCTCGGTGAAGCACTCCAACGTCCCCACGATGATCGCGTCGTATCGGCTTCTGTCGCAGACGGTCGACTATCCGTTGCACCTGGGGGTCACCGAAGCCGGGCCGCTCCCCGGGGGCCTGATCAAGTCCGTGGCGGGAATCAGCACCCTGCTCTCGGAAGGCATCGGCGACACGATCCGGTTCTCCCTCACGGCCGATCCGGTCGAGGAGGCGAAGGCCGGCCGGCAGCTCCTGGAGTACCTCGGGCTCCGGGAGCGGAAGGGTCTGGACTTGATCGCGTGCCCCTCGTGCGGACGGGCGGAGGTCGACGTCATCAAAGTGGCGACCGACGCCCAGGCCGCGCTCGAAGCCGAGAACCTCCCGATCCAGGTCGCGGTCATGGGTTGCGTCGTGAACGGGCCGGGAGAGGCCGCATCTGCAGACATCGGGATCGCCGCCGGACGTGGAAAGGGCCACCTGTTCATCAAGGGCAAGGTGGTCCGGGTGGTACCCGAGGCCGAGATGGTGTCGGCCCTCCTCGACGAGGCGAAGAAGCTGGTTGAGGAAGGGGTTGAGGCCCGATTGGCGGCGGCAGACGCCAACGCCGCCGAGATCGCCGAGGCCGAGCGGCTTCAACTCATCGAGATCAAAGGCGACGCCAATCGAGCCCAGGAACGGCGGGCGAAGGTGGCCGAGATCGCCGAGCGCACCTAGGCGCTCGAACCGTTTCGGGACGACAGACGCCGCCACAGCTCCTGGACCCGCTGCGCCACCTCGTCCCGACTACCACTGGTGGAGACGATGTGATTCCCGAGGGCTCGCCATTCCTCACGAGTGGGCTGGCGGGCCATGCGCCGCGACACGTCCGAGGGCTCCATCCCTCTCTCGACCAATCGTTTGAAGCGCTCGCCGGTCTCGAGGTCGGCGATGATCGTCGCCTGAGGCCCGACTCCGAGGAGATCTTTCGGGACCGAGACCTCCACCACCACATCACGCCCCCCGGCGGCGACCAGCTCGTCGAGCAATGCGAGCGTCAGGGCAGGATGCACGATGTCCTCCAACCGGCGGAGTTCGCCCGGGTCGTCGAAGACGATCGAGGCGAGGATCGAGCGGTCGATTCGGCCATCGACGACCGCTTCCGGCCACGCTTCGGCAACCTGGCCGAAGACGGGCCCATCTGGTTCGTACATGTGATGCGCAAGGCCGTCGGCATCGATGGTCGCGACGCCGATCTTCTCCAGTTCGCGCCGCACTGTGCTCTTTCCAGAACCGATGCCGCCGGTCAACATCCACACCATGGGCATGTGCGGACGGTAGCCGGACCCAACTCGTTTACCCTCCTACCCCCATGCGCTGGTCCCACGCCTTCATTCCCACCCTGCGCGACGACCCGGCCGATGCCGAAGCGGTCAGCCACCGCCTGCTCCTGCGCGGCGGCTTCATTCGCCAGCTGTCGGCAGGGCACTACTCGATACTTCCGCTCGGACGCCGGGTCTACGACAAGGTCTTTCGGATCATCAAGCAGGAGATGGATGCGATCGGCGGTCAGCAGTTTCATCTTCCGGCCATCCACCCGGCCGAGATCTGGCGACGGTCAGGACGGTGGGAGCTCATGGGAGAGGAGATGTTTCGCCTCGTCGACCGCAAGGGAGCGGACAACGCCCTCGGCATGACGCACGAGGAAGTGTTCGCCCTCCTTGCGAGCGAAGTCCCTTCGTACCGTCAGCTCCCTCAGATCTGGTACCAGATTCAGACCAAATTCCGGGACGAGCCGCGCCCGAAGTCCGGGGTGCTCAGGGTCAGGGAGTTCACGATGAAGGATTCGTACTCGCTGGACCTGGACCGGGCCGGGCTCGATACCGCGTTCGATCTTCATTACGGCGCCTACGTACGGATCTTCGAGCGCATGGGCATGTCGCCGGTGCCGGTCGAGGCGTCGTCGGGGGCGATGGGCGGTTCTCAGTCGGTTGAGTTCATGGTCCGGAGCCAAGCCGGAGAGGACTGGATCGCGACCTGCGACTCATGCGACTACCGAGCGAATGTAGAGCGGGCGGTGTCGAGCGTCGCCGAAGTCGTCGATCCGGGGTCGGTGCCAGAACCGGAACGGATCGCCACCCCCGGCATACGGACCATCAAAGCGCTGGCCGAGGGTTTTGCTGACATCGCGGCGCCTGATCGGCAGATCAAGACGCTGGTGTACGTGCTCGATGATGTACTCACGCTCGTGTTGGTGAGGGGTGATCACGACCTTCAGGAGCAAAAGCTCCTCGATGCAACCGGCGCCGTCAAAGGGAGGCCTGCACAACCGGAGGAGATCCAGGCCGCCCTCGGTGCGCTACCGGGGAGTCTCGGTGGCGTCGGCGTGACCGATCATCCGGTGATCGCCGATCCCGCCCTCCAGGGCCGGCGGGGAATGGTCACCGGGGCGAATCAGGATGACTTCCACTTCCGCAACGTCGACGTCGATCGGGACATTCAGGTCAGCCGTTGGGTGGATCTCCGGGCCGTCAAAGCCGGTGAGCCATGCGTGATCGACGGCGGATCCCTCGAGATCTGGAAGGGGATCGAGGTCGGCCACATCTTCAAGCTCGGCACCAGATATTCGGTGGCGATGGGCGCCACGGTCCAGGACGAGGCCGGCGATTCGCATCCCATCGTCATGGGCTCGTATGGCATCGGCCTGGAACGCTCGATGGCGGCGGTTGTCGAGACGTGCCACGACGAGAAGGGCATCGTGTGGCCGGTGGCGGTGGCCCCGTACACGGTGGTCGTGACCACCGTCCGGGCCGATGACGTCGGCGTTCAGTCGGCAGGCGAAGCCTTGTACCAGGACCTTCTGGGGAGGGGTGTCGAGGTGATCTATGACGACCGCCTCGAGCGGCCCGGGGTGAAGTTCGCCGACGCCGAGCTGATCGGAATTCCGTTCCGGGTGACCATCGGACCGAAAGGTCTCGCCGACGGCACGGTCGAGCTCACCACCCGAGCCGACATGGTGTCCGAGGTGGTGGAACTCTCATCCATCGCCGATCACCTCACCTCCCTCCTCACCTGACCCGGAATCGGCGTTTCAGGGGTTCTCGCGACACCGAGCGGCCGCCAGGACGCGCGAGATTGATGTTTCGCGCCGTCAGCCGGCGATGCGATCGGCGCCGGCGTACACCACGAACCCGCCATCCCGGGTGAAACCGATCAGAGTGAGGCCGGTTTCGTCTGCGAGCTCGGCTGCCAGAGACGACGCCGCCGACACGCCTGCCACGACCGGGATCCCGGCAACCGCTGCCTTCTGCGCGACCTCGAACGACACCCGCCCGGATACCTGGAGTACCACTTCGCCGAGTGGCCAGCGTCGCTCTGCCAGGAGGCCGATCGCCTTGTCGACCGCGTTGTGGCGACCGACGTCCTCGGCGATGGCAAGCAGCTCCCCATCGATGTCGAAGATTCCGGCGGCGTGGAGCCCACCCGTGGCTTCGAAACCGGGTTGACCGGCCCGAAGGCGGGGGGCGAGAGCGCTGATCTGGCTGGGGGTGAGGCGAGGTCCAGGAGGCAGACGGCGGGCAGCCACCAGTACCGCGTCGATCGAAGCCTTTCCGCACACCCCGCAGGAAGAGGTCGTATAGGCGTTGCGTCGAAATCGCTCGGGGTCGACTTCGACTCCCGGGGAGAGCTGTAATTCGAGCCGATCGCCTTCGCCCACGGGCTCGACCCCGGCGAGTTCTCGGGGGTGCAGGAGGATCCCTTCTGTCAGGGAAAATCCCCGGGCCAAGGCCGCTTCGTGGCCAGGGGTACGCATGATCACTGCGATCGGCACTCCGGCGATCCGTAGCTCGAGCGGACGTTCGTCGGCTAGTTCGTCGGTCCCGACCGTGGATCCGGTCGCCGAGAACCTGATGACCTCGCGTTCGACCTTCACCAGCCAAGCGTAGGCGCCCAGGCCCGAAATCTGGCACCATGCGCGCAGCCACCCAGGAGTTACTCATGCGCGCCCACAACTTCGGCGCAGGTCCGTGCACCCTCCCGGTCGACGTGCTCGAAGAGGCCCAGGCCGAGTTCGTCGACTTCGCGGGCTCGGGCATGTCCCTGATCGAGTTGAGTCACCGGAGCCCCGAATACGACCGGGTCCACCGTCGCACGCTCGAACTGACCCGGTCGGTGTCGGGTGCGCCGGACGACTTCTCGATCCTGTTCATCCAAGGCGGAGCCACGCTCCAGTTCGGGATGATCCCGATGAACCTCCTGGGCGCGGGTGAACAGGCGGGTTACGTGGTTTCGGGAAGTTGGGGCAAGGCGGCGTTTGCGGACGGGCGGGTGGTCGCGGACGGGTACGCGGCCTGGGACGGCGAGCCCGACGGATACCGGCGGATGCCGCGTCCGGATGAGGTCCGACAGGAAGACAACACCCGGTACCTGCACGTGACGAGCAATGAGACGATCGGTGGTATCCGCATGACGGACTACCCGGTCGGGGCGAGGTTGGTTGCCGACATGTCCTCCGATTACCTCTCGCGTCCGATCGAGTGGGACCGCTTCGACCTCGTCTACGGCGGTGTCCAGAAGAACCTGGCGCCGTCAGGCATGGCGGTCGTATTCGTGCGCGAGTCGGGATTGGGAGATCCGGTTCACCCCCTCCCGAAGTACCTCGACTACCGCTGGCACATCGAATCGGATTCGCTTGGGAACACGCCGCCGATGTTCCCGATCTACCTGATGGGCAAGGTCCTCGAGCGGGTGGCGGCAGCGGGTGGTCTGGCCGCGGTCGAGGCCGAGGCGGCCGAGCGGGCCCGACGGGTGTACGCAGCGATCGACGGGTCGAACGGCTTCTACACGAACCCGGTTGCGGTGCCCGACCGCAGCCACATGAACGTCGTGTTCACCCTCCCCGACGCAGATCGGGAGCGGGCGTTCCTCGACGGGGCCGCCGACCGAAACATGGTGGGCCTGAAAGGTCACCGGAGCGTTGGCGGTTGCCGGGCGTCCCTCTATGCCGCGCTTCCCATGGAGAGCGTCGACGCGCTGGTCGACTACATGGGGGAGTTCAGGGCTCGCTTCTGACGGAGGTCGAGGCAGTGGGGAGGGCTATACTCGGCCCCAGAATTGAAGGACGCTGCTGTGAGGTGGGCGCCCAGCCCACCTCTCGGTGTGTCTGAGTGGCCAAACCGCGGCGCACCGCTGTGAGAGATATCGATACATGACCGAAGACAAGACCCTCCACTCGCTGATCGAGCCCTGGCTTGCGGCCGAGAGGCTCGAACTCGACGACCTCGAGATTGTCGGGGCCGGCAAGGCGCGCACGCTCCGGATCGTGATAGACACCGAAGAGTCGCTGGACCTGGATCGCATCGCCGCCGTGAGCGACGGGTTGTCTCGACTTCTCGACGCCGACAGCGACCTCGCCGGGCCCTATCAGCTCGAGGTGTCCTCGCCGGGACTGGAGCGAAAGCTGAGGCTCCCGAGGCATTACATGAAGTCGATCGGGCGTGAGGTGAAGGTCAAGGTACGGCAGGACGACCAGACCAGGACATTGGGGGGAACGATCGAGTCGGCCGATGATCACGGCTTTTCGCTGGTTTCCGACGGTTCGACGATCCGATTCGAATACGAAACTGTCGTGACGGCCAAGACGATCTTTCGTTGGGAAAAGTCGCCCAAGCCGGGGAAGAAGGAGAGCGCGAGATGAAGATCGACGGTGCAGTGATGGAGGCGCTCGAACTGCTCGAGCGTGAGCGCGGCGTGACGGTGGACACGATCCTCGACGCCCTCGCCAATGCGCTGGTCTCGGCCTACAAGCGCAGCCCGGGCGCGGCCGAGGAGGCTCGGGTGACGATCGATCCCGACTCCGGAGACATCATGGTGTACGCCCAGGAGCTCGACGAGGACGGCAACGTCATCAACGAGTGGGAGGACACCCCCGACGACTTTGGCCGCATCGCCGCCCAGACCGCCAAGCAGGTGATCGCCCAGCGTCTGCGCGAGGCGAAGCGGGAGCAGGTGTTCGACGTGTACGAGGGCCGAGAGGGTGATCTGATCACCGGCATCGTCCAGCAGGTCGACAACCGGTTCGTGATCCTCGATCTGGGCGACGCAGAAGCGGTGATGCCGGGTTCCGAGCGTATCCCCTACGAGCGGCTCGAGCGTGGCAACCGCGTGAAGGCCATCATCCTCGAGGTGCGGAATGAGGTGAAGGGACCGCAGATCGTCGTCAGCCGGTCTCACCCCGATCTCGTGCGACGCCTCCTGGAGCTCGAGGTACCCGAATTGGTCGACGGGACCATCGAGATCTCGGCTATTGCCCGGGAGCCCGGACATCGCACCAAGATTGCAGTGTCGTCCAACGATGCAAACGTCGACCCCAAGGGGGCTTGCGTCGGAGCCAGGGGCTCGCGGGTTCGCCAGGTGGTCAACGAGTTGAGGGGCGAGAAGGTCGACGTGGTCCAGCACCGCGACGACAAAGCGCAGTTCATCGCCGAGGCGCTCGGACCGGCCAAGGTCCAAGAAGTGATCATCGATGAAGAGACCAAGACCGCCGAAGTCATCGTCAGCGACCACCAGCTGTCTCTGGCCATCGGCAAGGAGGGGCAGAACGCCCGCCTCGCGGCTCGGCTTTCCGGCTACAAGATCGACATCCGGTCGGATCGGGAGCCCGAGCCCGAGCCCGAGCCCGTACCCGACCCCGAGTTGGAGCAGTCGGAGCAAGAGTCCGAGTTCCAGCCGGAGCAGGACGAAGCGGCGTCTGAGGGCGCAGAGCCGATCATGGATGTGGAAGACGAAATCGCCGGCGATACCGTCACCACCGAAGTCGACACGGAAGCCGGCGGCGACGGGACGGAAGAGGAATAAGTGGCGAAGATCAGGATCTACGAGCTCGCACGAGAGCTCGATCTCGAATCGAAGGAGGTCCTCGAGCAGGCGCTCGAGCTGGGCTTCGACGTGAAGACGGCGTCGTCCAGTCTGGAACCGGCCGAGGCCGACAAGGTGCGAGGGGCGCTGGCTCCCAGCCCGAAGGCTCCCAGCAAGCAGGCTCCCAGCGGCAAGGCTCCCAGCAAGAAGGCCAGCAAGCCGGCTCCCACCGATTCGGCTTCCGATGAGGTGGCCGCCGCTCAGCCTGTGGAGGAGCAGCCAGAGGCGAATGCGACTGCGGTAGACGGGCCTGCGGATGCGCCGGCACCGGCCGCCGTGCATGCACCGATCCTCGCAGCCGACGCCTCCACTCCCGAGGACCAGGTCCAGCCGGTCGATCTCCCCTCGGGGGAGCCGGCTCCCGCCGCTTCGGTGGAGGCCGACGAGATCGCCATCGTGGCCTTTCAGTCGGGCGGCAGCGTGGCGGAATTCGCCGAGGCCCTTGGCCAGCCCGCCAACGCCGTGGTCAAGGAGTTGATGCTCCGAGGAGTAGCCGCAGGAGCCGGTCACGAGATGCCGGCCAACCTCATCGAGGAGATCGGCGAGAAGTTCGGCGCAATCGTCGAGGTCGTGGACGCCGCTCCCGAGCCCGTGGCCTCCACGGTTCGTCCCAGGGCCGAGTTCGACGACCCAGAGTCGTCGCTGGTGCCTCGCCCTCCGGTCGTCACCGTGATGGGCCATGTCGACCACGGCAAGACCACCCTTCTCGACACCATCCGGAAGACGAAGGTGGTGGCCGACGAGCAGGGTGGCATCACCCAGCACATCGGTGCCTAT
This sequence comes from Acidimicrobiia bacterium, assembly GCA_041591895.1. Classification (GTDB taxonomy): domain Bacteria; phylum Actinomycetota; class Acidimicrobiia; order Spongiisociales; family ZC4RG35; genus JBFHRE01. The sequence goes on along the minus strand of JBFHRE010000028.1, from coordinate 6,522 downwards.
CAGGTCGATGTCGGTGGGAACAAGATCACCTTCATCGACACGCCCGGTCACGAGGCCTTCTCGGCCATGCGTGCCCGTGGTGCCGAGGTCACCGACATCGTCGTGCTGGTGGTCGCGGCCAATGACGGGGTCATGCCTCAGACCATCGAAGCCATCAGCCACGCCCGGGCCGCCGGGGTCCAGTTGGTGGTTGCGATCAACAAGATCGATCTCCCGGGCGCGGATCCGTTCCGGGTTCGCACGATGCTCACCGAGCGCGATGTCATCACCGAGGAACTGGGTGGCGACGTCCCGTCGGTCGAGGTGTCGGCGCTGACAGGCGATGGTGTGGACAACCTGCTCGAGGTGCTCGACCTGATCGCCCAGCTCCAGGAATACAAGGCGAACCCCAAGGCACCCGCCAGCGGGGTCGTCATCGAATCACAGCTGGATCCGGGCATGGGACCGGTCGCCACCGTGGTCATCCAGCGCGGCACTCTCGAGCAGGGCGATGCTTTCGTGTCGGGTGCGGTCGCCGGCCGGGTGCGGGCGATGATGGACCACTCCGGTCAGCGGATCAAGGTCGCTACGCCCGCCACACCCGTGCTCGTCATGGGGTGGTCGGAGGTTCCGACTGCCGGGGATGCGTTCGAGGTCGCCGAGAGCGACAAGGACGCAAGGGCCATGGCCGCCGAGCGGGCCGAGGCGATCAAAGAGCGTGAGCATCAGATGCCTACCGCTCGTGATCGACTTCAGAACCTGCTCGACCAGCTCCGGGGCGAGGAGACCGAGCTGCGGGTGGTCGTGAAGGCGGATGCCCACGGCTCGATTGAGGCCCTCAGGGAGTCGATCGCCAAGATCAAGCGGGAAGACGCCTCGGTCAACATCGTGCATTCGGCGGTCGGAGGGATCAACGAGAACGACGTGACACTGGCGGAGGTGACCGACGCGATCGTGATCGGCTTCAACGTCAGACCCGAAGGCAAGGCCCGAAAGGCTGCCGAGGCGAAGGGCATCGACATTCGCACCTACGGGATCATCTACGAGTTGCTCGAGGACATCGAGCGGATCCTGGTGGGAAGCCTCACTCCCGACAGCCAGGAGGTCGTGCTCGGCACAGCCGAGGTGCGAGCGCTGTTCAAGGTGCCCCGAGTGGGAACCGTCGCCGGCTGTTACATCACAGAAGGTGTCATACAGCGGAACGCCAAGGTGCGGCTCATTCGCGACGGCGTCGTCATCCATACCGGAGTCATGGGGTCTCTCAGGCGATTCAAGGACGATGTCCGGGAAGTGGCGTCGGGGTTCGAGTGCGGTATCGGAATCGACGGGTACAACGACATCAAGGAGGGCGACGTCATCGAGGCGTTCGTCCTGCGTGAAGTCGCCCGCACCTGATGCTCGCTGCGGCGATTCGCTTCGAGCTCCGATTTCCCTCATCTCAGTCGCTCAAGGAGAAGAGAGCGTTGCTGAAACCGCTCATCGAAGGGATGCGAGTGTCGGCCAGCGTGTCGGAGGTGGGACACCAGGACACCTGGCAGCGGTCCACGGTGGGAGTGGCCCTCGTGGCCGGCACCGCGGCCCGTCTGGACGAGCTGATCGAGCAGACTCGCCACTACGTTGAGAAGAACATCGAGGTCGAGGTGCTCGAAGTGGCCATCTCCTATCTGGAGCAACCGGGATGAGCAACCCGCGTTTCTCCCGCATGGAACGGGTGAACTCGATCATCAAGCACGTGCTGGCCGAGGAGGTCGAGTTGCTCAAGGACCCTCGGTTGGAGATGGTCACGATCACCGGTGTGGACACCCAACCCAACCTTCGAAACGCGACGGTCTACTTCTCGACCCTCGATCTCGACCACTCGGAGCCTGCCCGGATTGCGCTGGAGTCTGCCGCCCCCCGCCTCCGGCGGGCGATGGGCGACCAGGTGCGGTTGAAGTACACGCCACTGCTGCACTTCGAGCTCGACCACGGGATCGCGGGTGGATCCCGCATCGACCGCCTCCTGCAGAGCATCTCGACGCAAGGCGACGAGGGAGAAGAGGAGTGATGGATCGTCTGAATGAGGCGGCCGAACTGTTGCGGAACGCACCCGAGGTCGCGCTGTCGTGTCATGTCGGGCCAGACGGAGATGCGCTCGGTTCGATGCTCGGTGTGGCGTGGGTTCTGCGAAACCAGGGAAAGACCGTGTGGCCTTCGTTCGGCGAGCCGTTCGTGGTTCCGGATGCGTACCGCTTCCTTCCGGTCGAGCTCCTCGTTGCGCCCGCCGAAGTCCCGGAAGCTCCGTCGGTGATGGTCACGTTCGACGCCGGCTCGGCTGATCGGCTCGGCTTGCTCGCCGGACCGGCGGGCAAGGCAGAACACCTGGTCGTCATCGACCACCATGTCTCCAACCAGGGCTTCGGGACCATCGACCTGATCGATCCGGCGGCCGCCGCCACCGCCGAGGTCTGCGTTGCCCTGCTGGCGGAGCTCGGCTGGCCGATCGACCCGGTTGCCGCCACCTGCTTTCAGACCGCCCTGGTGACGGACACCGGTCGGTTCCAGTATTCCAACACGACGCCGAAGACCCTGGAGACGGCGGCGGCGATGGTCGCCGCCGGGGCTCGCCCGGAGACGATCGGACGGCACGTGTACGAGGAGGTCCCATTCGGGTATCTGGGCGTGGCCGCAGCCGTCCTCGGCAGGGCTCGCCTCGATCCCGATCGCCGCCTGGTCTGGTCGGTCATGACCGTTGACGACCTGGATACCGCCGGGATCGGGATGGACGACACCGATCCATTGATCGACGCTCTGCGGGTTGCGAGGGAATCGGATGTGGCGATGCTGATCAAGGAGGCAGGGGATAGCCGCCAGAAGGTGAGCCTTCGGTCGCGTGGCCGGGTCGATGTCGGGTCGATCGCGGTCGAGCTTGGTGGAGGCGGCCATCACAACGCCGCCGGTTTCACCTTCGACGGATCAATCGAGGCGGCGGCCGACGCAGTGATATCTCGCCTCGCCCCGGTCGAGTGAGCCGTGGTACCCATCGAGGGCTTCCTGGTCGTCGACAAGCCATCTGGGCCTACTTCACATGATGTGGTGGCCGCGGTCCGGCGGGCAGTGGGCATCAAGAAGGTCGGCCATGCCGGGACACTCGACCCGATGGCGACCGGCGCAGTGGTTGTCGGCATCGGACGCTCCACGAGGCTGATTCGGTTCGTCCAGGAGCTGCCCAAGGTCTACATCGCCGACGTCCGATTCGGCATCGCCACCGACTCGCTCGACGCCACCGGTACCGAGGTTGAGCGGATGACCATGGAGTTCGGACGTTCGGAACTCGAGGAAGCGGCGGCGGGTTTCACTGGAGAGATCCAACAGGTGCCACCGATGGTGTCGGCCCTGAAGAGGGATGGCGTGCGGTTGTACGAGTTGGCCCGGCAGGGTATCGAGGTCGAGCGGGAGGCGCGGCCGGTGGTCGTGCACTCGATCGAGGTGCTCTCCTTCACCCCCGGGGAGTTTCCTGCTGCGCGCTTGTTCGTCGAGTGTGGGAAGGGCACGTACATCCGGTCACTCGCCGACGACATCGCCAGAGAATTGGGCGGTCGGGCACATCTGGAAGGCCTTCGCCGGTTGCGGGTCGGGAAGCTCGACGTCGAATCTCGGGGCATACCCATGGCGGGCCTCGACGACTGGCAATCTTCCCTCATCGCTCCCGGCGACGCCCTGGCCGACCTGCCATTGGTCCCAGCGGACGATCCAGCCGCGGTGAGGTCGGGTCGCCGCATTCCCGTTGATGGGGTGGCGGATGCCGCCGCCGTGCGAATCGTCGATGGGGAAGGCACACTGTTGGCCGTGTACTCCGTTTCTGACCAGGTGGGCAAGGCGGAAGTGGTTCTCTCGTGACCGAATTGTGGACCGGAGATCCGCTTGGCTGGCGCATGGGCCTGCCATCCGCCGTCACCATCGGCGTGTTCGACGGCGTTCATCGCGGTCACCGGGCAGTGCTGGCAGACGTGGTTGGCCGAGCGCGGGAGCGGGATCTGGTGCCCGTGGCACTGACCTTCGACCCGCACCCTCTCGAGTTCCTCGACCCCGGCCATGCTCCGAAGCTCCTAGGCACCATCGAGCACCGTGTCGAGCTGTTGTGGGAATGCGGGGTGGAAACGGTCGGTGTCTTGCCGTTTCCCCAGATCCGGGACCTCGCCCCGGATGTCTTTGCCTGCGAGGTTCTTGCAGACAGACTGTCCGCCCGGCTGGTCGCAGTCGGAGGCGATTTCCGGTTCGGTCGCGATCGACAGGGCGACATCGAGCTCCTTCGAGAGGCGGGTGCGGCAGCAGGTTTTGTCGTCGAGCCGGTGTCGCTGGTGGCGGCGGCGGACGGAGAGATCGTTTCCTCGTCGAGAATCCGGGATTTGCTGGCCGCAGGCAAGCTCGACGAGGTGAACCGACTGTTGGGCCGTCGTTTCGAGCTTCGGGGGCCGGTGATCCATGGCGACGCCCGGGGCCGCAAGATCGGATTCCCGACCGCCAACCTACACATCCCCGATCGGCTCGCTGTGCCGCAGTATGGCGTATACGCCGCATGGGCGTCCTGGGAGGGAAAGGAGGCGCCTGCCGTCGTCAACATCGGTGTGCGTCCGACGTTTGGCGAGGATCGGCGAATGGTCGAGGCCCACCTCATCGATTTCGACGGCGATCTGTACGGCGTCGACATGACGCTGCGATTCGTCGAGCGATTGCGGGAGGAGCGCCGATTCGATGGGATCGACGCACTGGTGCAGCAGATCGGCCGGGACCGGGACGCCGCGGCCGCGATTCTGGCGGTCGATCGATGATCGAACGGGCGAGCTCGGCGTCACCGTACGAGTCCCGATACGGGTTCTGCCGCGCGCTGAAAGTCGGTGATCGAATCGAGGTGGCGGGTACCGCCCCGATTCCCCAAGATGGATCAGCGCCGCCTGGCTCGGCCTACGAGCAGATGCGCCTGTGCGCCCGGATCGCCCTCGACGCCATCGAGGGGTTGGGAGGAGGGACCCCGATCCGGACCCGGATGTTCATCGTGGACCCGGGTGATCAGGATGAGATCGGCAGAGCCCACGGTGAAGCGTTCGGGGTCGAGCCACCTGTGGCAACCATGGTTGTCGTGGGCGGTCTCCTCGATCCTCGCTGGAAGGTCGAGATCGAGGTCGAAGCGATCTGCTGAAGGCCGGTGACAAAATCGGTTTCGTGTCATCATTTGACCTATGAGTCAACGGCTCGAGCGCGGTGAGGATTCAGGCCCGGCGCGGTGGGGCGTCATCGTCGAGGGCGAGGACGTCATCCAGCGGGAGGCGAGACACGCGATCGACCGAAAAGGCGAAGACCGATCTACGGCCGACGTGCGAAAGCCACGGGCCGTGTGGCTACCGCTGGCGGTTGTCGCGCTCGCGTTGGCTGTGATCGGAGTCACCGCCGATCGGGAGGAACCGCCGGAGAGCCGAAGAGTCGGCACCCTTGGTGCACCGTCCGAGCCGGCTCCGGGCGAAACCGGTACCGAGCCGATTGCGGCCGACGGCCCTGCCCGGCTCCCCGAACTGGCGATGGGTTGGCGTTCCATGGAGCTACCGGGTTGGAACCCGAAGCTGGATGTGGGTGAGTCGGGTTGGCTGATGGTCGTGTCAGGAGGCCCGGGCATCGTGGCGCTGACCTCCACCAATGGCCTCGACTGGCGACCGCGGACGCTGCCGGTGTCGGGGTGGGAGTTGGCGGTTCACTCCGGCACCACCGGCATGTGGGTGGCGTCGCTCGGGCCCGATCCCGGCAACGGAACTGTGACGTTCCGATCGGTGAACGGGGGCGGGAGTTGGAGTGCCGTTCCCGTACCGGGCGACCGGCCTTGGGTGTCAGGGATGGAGGAGGCGGGCGGGGAGTTGTACGCATTCGGAAGAACCGGTTCTGACGATCCTTTTGGCGATGGTGCTCCGGCCCTGTGGCAGCTCGAGAACGGAGACTGGCGGCCTCTCCTGCTGGAAGGCGACCGTGGCTGGGTTGCGGCGGTGGTCTCATGGCAGGGCCGGACGTACGCGCTCGGCAGCGACGACAGCCGGTCGGCGGTGTGGTTGTTGCCAGGTGGTCGGCAGCTCGCAGTCGAAGCGCTCGGTCAGGGATTCATCGCGGCTCGAGTCCACGACAATCGGGTGTGGGCGATCAGTTCGGTGGACCTGTGGACCAACGGAGCGGTGCTGGTTTCCGACGACCTCGAGACCTGGACCTCGATCGTGGCCAAACCAGGCACCCGCCTCGAGGTGGTCGGGGGAGACCTGGCGGTCGTGCAGGATGCCACCTTCACCGTTCTCGGAGAGTCTTCGGTCCTGGTCCACTCCGGCCAGGGCGCCGATCCCGACACCGGTTGGAGGGACATCGCCTATCTCACGGGGTTGGGTTCAGCGCTCAACACCACCGCCATGGTCGGCGATTCTCTGCTCGGCGGGTCGAGGTTCTACTTGCGGATGTCGTGGCCGGCGGGTCAGGCCGACTTCGGGCCCCGAATGGTGTTCGACGAAGCCGACATCACCTGGGAGAGCGCGT